>NZ_QTVR01000015.1:0-93925 GCF_003460685.1 Blautia sp. OF03-13
GGCAAGGTTGTACTCCACCCCTGAGCCACTCGCGCATATACATCCTTTGGATGAAGCGGGTGATGGGAATCGAACCCACGTATCCAGCTTGGAAGGCTGGTGTTCTACCATTGAACTACACCCGCAGATGATGGGCACTGATTTTTTTTCTCTGTCTTGTTGACTGCCGTGCCTCACTGACAAAACGTATTCTACAGGAAAGCTGAGAAAAAGTCAACCCCTTTTTTGAAAAAAATAAAAAATTTTCAAAACACTGAAAAAGGAGAAAATTCAGGGTGAAAGGGGCGTGAAAATGTCCGCAAAGATCAGCCTTGTTCCAGAACGGGAAATGTACTATAATAGAAAAACGGAAAAGCAAAAAAGGGGGAATTTCCCTATGCAGGAAAATGGAACAGAACTTCTGGTTTGCTGCACCGGTTGTCAGAGCTGTATGCCGTGCATGGTAAAAATCAACATCCCGGGTTTGTTTGTGCTTTACAACCGGACAGCGACGGAAGGCGTCGAAGCGGTTCGTGCAGAGTATGAGCGTCAGGACAAACGTGCCGATGACTGCATCAACTGTTATCGCTGTGAAAAGCAGTGCCCGCAGCACCTCGGGATCGGCATTCTGATGCAGGATATCGCGGAAACCTTCGGAGAATAGGAAAAAAGGAGCATCTGTGCAATTTAAAGAAGCATTCTAATCTTTCTATAAAATATTTTGGGAAAAACTGGACTTATCTGAAAAATTTGATATAATAGAAAGGTAATGACAGGGAAATTTTACGCTAAGATCTGGAAAGAGAGGCCCTGTCAATTCTTATGGGAGGAAAAATACATGGATGCCATTGATTATAAGATTCTGAAGATATTGCAGAAAAATGCCCGCGAGACGGCTTCCAATATCAGCAAAGAGATTCATTTATCGGTTTCTGCAGTCATCGAGAGAATCCGTAAAATGGAAGAAACCGGAGTGATTAAAGAATACACCATTATTGTAGACGAAAAGAAAACGGGAAATGAGATGACCGCGCTGATGGAAGTCAGCCTGGAGCATCCGAAGTTCTTTGACAGTTTTGCAGATGCGATCCAGAAACTGGAGTACATCGTATCCTGCTATTATCAGACTGGAGATTTTGATTTGATTATCCGCATTTCCTGTCACTCATCCGACGAACTCGAAGAAATCCACCGCCAGGTGATGAGCCTTCCGGGCGTCGATGCGACAAGAACGCATGTAGTGCTGAAAAATGTAAAAAATATCTATTCCGCCATCCGCAGACCGGACAAATAAAAACCGGCACAGCCGGAATCTGATACGAGAGCGTGTCTGAAAATAATCCGAAAGAGTTTTCAGGCACGTTTTGGCGTCTCAGAAAAAGTACGGAAAGAAAGAAGGAAAAAAGTGAACAGATACTTACGCTGTTATGCAGAGATTTCACTCGAAGCGATCGGGCATAACATCAGAGAAGTGAAAAAAAGACTACCGGAGGGCGTGAAACTCCTTGGCGTTGTAAAAGCGAACGCCTACGGCCACGGTGCCGTTCCAGTAGCATCCTATCTGGAAAACCAGGTTGATTATTTTGCAACCGCAACCATCGAGGAGGCTGTCGAGCTCAGAGAAAACGGCATTTCCGCGCCGATCCTGATTCTCGGCTACGTGTCCCCGTCCCAGTACGGCGACCTTGTGGAATACGACATCACTCAGACGATCGACAGCTACGCACAGGCACTTGCCCTCGAAAAAGAGGCAGCACGCCAGAACCGGAAAGCAAAAGCACACCTTGCGGTCGATACCGGCATGACGCGGATCGGCTTCCAGGTGACGGAGCACGATGCGGATGAGGCGGCAAAAATCGCGGATCTTCCGCACATCGAGCTGGAAGGTATGTTTACGCATTTCTCCTGCGCCGATCAGGAAGACAAGACGTACTGTTCGATGCAGATGGAAAAATATGATAAGATGACGGCACTTTTAGCAGAGCGCGGCGTGACGATTCCGCTTCGCCATATCTGCAACTCCGCCGGAATCATGGAATTTGACGATCACCGCTTTGAGATGGTGCGTTCCGGTATCATCACCTACGGCATTTACCCATCCGAGGAGGTAAAAAAAGAGCGCCTCGATCTGATCCCGGCGCTTTCATGGAAGAGCCATGTCATCCATGTGAAGGAAGTCGGCCCGGGCATCGGCGTCAGCTACGGTGCCACGTATGTGACCGAGAAACCGATGACACGGATCGCAACTGTTTCAGCCGGCTATGCAGACGGCTATCCGAGAGCTCTCTCGAACCAGGGCTGTGTGCTGATCCACGGGAAAAAAGCACCGATCATCGGAAGAATCTGTATGGATCAGATGATGGTGGACGTGACCGACATCCCGGATGTGCAGGTGGAGGACGTTGTAACGCTTGTCGGAACCGACGGGGATGAGACCATCACGATCGAAGAGATCGCCAACCCGGCGGCACGTTTCGATTACGAGATGCTCTGCGATATCAGCAGCCGTGTAACAAGGGTTTATAAATAGTTATCCAAAATAGAAAAATCAAAGTCTCCGAAGACGGAAAAAAGCAGAATCTGCTGACCGTTTCGGAGACTTTTTTGTGTTGGAACAGGTTTTCTGGATTATTTAACCGGTGCGGGTTGACAGGCGGTGCCGGAGTATGGTAGGATACCAATTAGTTTAGCGTAGTACAGTGATAACATGATCACGTAGAAAAGGAGAAGATTATTATGAAAAAGAAAATGGTTAGCATTTTGACAGCAGCCTTTTGTGTATCTGCCCTGCTGGCTGGCTGCGGCTTTGCAGACACAGCAAAAACATCCGCCTCATCAGCAGGAGCAGCATCCTCTTCCACAGACGGAACGACAACCTTTACCGTAGGCTTCGATGCAGAATACCCGCCGTACGGCTACATGGACGATGAGACCGGCGATTACACCGGATTTGACCTGGAGCTCGCCGAGGCAGTCTGCGAGATTTACGGCTGGAAGCTGGTAAAAACCCCGATCAACTGGGATGCGAAAGATACCGAGCTGAATTCTGGTGCGATTGACTGCATCTGGAACGGCTTTACCATGAACGGCAGAGAGGACGATTACACCTGGTCCGATCCGTACGTGGACAACAGCCAGGTGATGGTCGTATCTGAGAATTCCGGCATCAACAGCCTGTCCGATCTGGCAGGAAAGACGGTTGGTGTGCAGGCAGCATCCGCAGCACTCGATCTTTTACAGAGTGAGGAAGAAGGCGGTCAGAAAGAACTCGCCGATACTTTCGCCGCTCTGCAGCAGTTCCCGGATTACAACAATGCGTTTGTAGAGCTTCAGGCAGGTTCCATCGATGCGGTTGCCATGGATATCGGCGTTGCCAAATATCAGCTGGAAAGCCGCGGAGAAGGATACAAAATCCTCGACGAGTACCTGAACTCTGAGAAATATGCGATCGGATTCAAAAAAGGAAATACCGAGCTCTGCGATAAAGTAAACGAAGGCCTGCAGCAGGTTCTGGCCGACGGAACATTCGACAAGCTCGCAGAAAAATACGGAATCGCAGACATGGTGTGTCTGGAGAAAAAAGGAGAGTAAAGCAGCATGAAGTTGTCCATAATTCTATCACAGCTTAGTACCGGAATGGCGGGAACGATCTCGATATTTGTCCTGACGCTCGTATTTTCCCTGCCGCTCGGTCTGCTGATCGCCTTCGGGCGTATGTCGAAAAACCGGATTGTGAGCGGAATTTTCCGGCTCTATATCTCCCTGATGCGCGGCACGCCTCTGATGCTGCAGCTCATGGTGGTTTACTTCGGACCGTTCTATCTGTTCGGTATGAACATCGGAAAATGGCGCTTTCCGGCGATTATCACCGGATTTGCCTTAAACTACGGCGCCTATTTTGCAGAAATCTACCGCTCTGGCATCGTTTCGATGGATCGTGGACAGTACGAGGCAGCAAAGCTTCTTGGTTATTCGAAGGGACAGACGTTTGTCCGCATTATTCTGCCGCAGGTTGTGAAACGGATTCTGCCGGCGATCACCAATGAGGTGATTACGCTGGTCAAGGATACGTCGCTGGCCTTTTCCATTTCCTATGTGGAAATGTTCACGATCGCAAAACAGATCGCGGCGGCCAAGACCACGATGGTTCCGTTCGTCGCCGCCGGTATTTTCTACTACATCTTCAATTTTGTCGTGGCGTGGGTGATGGAACTTTTGGAAAAGAAATTTTCTTATTATCATTAACTATAGAAGAGAGCGGAAAACGATATGATTTATCTGGAAATGAACCATGTAAGAAAGAGCTTTGGGGATCTCGAAGTGTTAAAAGATATTTCCCTCAAAGTAGAAGAGGGCGAGGTGCTCTCGATCATCGGCCCGTCGGGATCGGGAAAATCGACGTTGCTGCGGTGTGCAGCGATGCTGGAGACGATGGATGGCGGTGACCTGACGTATCTTGGCGAGCAGGCAGTCACCATGCAAAATGGAAAATCCGTTTATGCAAAGCCGGCCGTGCTGCGGAAAATTCAGGAAAACTTTGGAATGGTATTCCAGAGCTTCCACCTGTTTCCACATTATGATGTGATGAAAAACCTCTGCGATGCGCCGATTCATGTGCAGAAACGCAACCGTGCGGAGGTGGAAGCACAGGCAGAAGAGCTGCTGCAGAAAATGGGGCTCACAGGAAAAGAAAAGGCGTATCCGTGTCAGCTTTCCGGCGGTCAGTGTCAGAGGGTTGCGATTGCGCGCGCGCTGATGCTGAACCCGAAGGTGCTCTTTTTCGATGAGCCGACATCGGCACTCGATCCGGAGCTGACAGGCGAAGTTTTAAAGGTCATCAAATCTCTTGCGGAGATGAACATGACGATGGTGATCGTTACCCACGAGATGAATTTTGCCCGGGAAATTTCCGACCGCGTCATCTTTATGGACCAGGGTGTGATCGCCGTGGAAGGAACACCGGACGAAGTCTTCGATTCCGAAAATGCCAGAATGCAGGGCTTTTTGGGAAAATTTCGTGAGAAGTAACGACGTTGCACTTGCCTAAAAAAACAACATGCGTTATACTAGAGCGTGGTTGAAACGTATTTCAAACACGCTCTTTATACGTCCCATTCTGTTTTTGGGGATGAAAAAGAGCGGGGATAAAAGAGAAACCGAATACACATTTTGACAAGAAAAGGAGAATCGTGTCTATGAGCGGAACTGACAGATATGTAAGCCCTCTTTCCGAACGTTATGCAAGCAAGGAGATGCAGTACATCTTCTCCCCGGATATGAAATTCCGTACCTGGAGAAAGTTATGGATTGCGCTGGCTGAGACAGAAAAAGAACTGGGACTTTCTATTACAGATGAGCAGATCGAAGAACTGAAAGCAAATGCCGAGAACATCAACTACGATGTGGCAAAAGAAAGAGAGAAAGTCTGCCGTCATGACGTAATGTCCCATGTGTATGCCTACGGCGTACAGTGTCCGAAAGCAAAAGGAATCATCCATCTGGGAGCAACCAGCTGCTACGTAGGCGACAATACCGATATCATTGTCATGAACGAAGCCTTAAAGCTGGTGAAGAAAAAACTGGTGAACGTTATCGCTGAGCTGGCAAAATTTGCGGATACCTACAAAGACCAGCCGACCCTTGCCTTCACCCACTTCCAGCCGGCACAGCCGACCACCGTCGGAAAACGTGCAACCCTGTGGATGCAGGAGTTCTTAATGGATCTTGAAGATCTCGAGTACGTACAGAGCACCTTAAAGCTGCTCGGCTCCAAAGGAACAACAGGCACACAGGCAAGCTTTTTAGAGCTGTTCGACGGAGATCAGGAGACCATCGACAAGATCGATCCGATGATCGCTGAGAAAATGGGCTTCAAGAACTGCTATCCTGTTTCCGGACAGACGTATTCCAGAAAAGTCGATACGAGAGTATTAAACGTTCTGGCAGGCATTGCGGCAAGCGCAACAAAATTCTCCAACGACATCCGTCTTCTGCAGCACTTAAAAGAAGTTGAGGAGCCGTTCGAGAAAGGACAGATCGGATCTTCCGCCATGGCATACAAGAGAAATCCGATGAGAAGCGAGCGTATCGCATCCCTGTCCCGTTATGTGATCACCGATGCATTAAATCCGGCCATCACCTCTTCTGTACAGTGGTTTGAGAGAACCCTCGATGACTCTGCAAACAAGAGACTTTCCATTCCGGAAGGCTTCCTTGCCATCGACGGTATCCTGGATCTGTGCATGAACGTCGTAGACGGACTTGTGGTTTATCCAAAGGTTATCTTAAAACACATGATGGCAGAGCTTCCGTTTATGGCAACTGAGAATATCATGATGGATGCGGTAAAAGCAGGCGGCGACCGTCAGGAGCTGCATGAGAGAATCCGCGAGCTGTCCATGATCGCCGGAAAACATGTCAAAGAGGAAGGCCGCGACAATGATCTTCTGGATCTGATCGCAGCGGATGAGATGTTCCATCTGACCAAAGAAGAGCTGGAAAAGACGATGGATCCGTCCAAATACACAGGCCGCGCATCCGTACAGGTTGACGCATTCCTGAAGAACGTAGTCAATCCGGTGCTTGAGGCAAACAAAGAGGCACTTGGCATGACTGCGGAAATCAACGTCTGATGCGTTTGATAAACAGAAATAATAAAAAAACAAATTTTATAAGTAATAATAAGTTTTACTTATGAAGAAAACATGGTATACTATGCATAAACGGCCGAAAAAAAGAGGCCGCAAGTATACGTTGAATTAGGAGGATGTCACATGATTAAGGCAGTAGTAGGAGCAAACTGGGGAGACGAGGGAAAAGGTAAGATTACCGATATGCTCGCAAAAGAGGCAGACATTATTGTCCGTTTCCAGGGTGGTGCGAATGCAGGCCATACCATTGTAAACAACTATGGAAAGTTTGCACTTCATACCCTTCCATCCGGCGTATTTTACAGCCACACAACAAGCGTAATCGGAAACGGTGTTGCACTCAACATTCCGGTTCTGATCAAAGAGTTAAATGAGATCGTTTCGAAGGGAGTGCCGGCACCGAAAATCAAAATTTCCGACCGTGCACAGATGGTAATGCCGTACCACATCTTGTTCGATCAGTATGAGGAAGAGCGTCTGGGCGGAAAATCCTTTGGTTCCACCAAATCCGGTATCGCTCCGTTCTACTCAGATAAATATGCAAAAATCGGTTTCCAGGTAAACGAGCTGTTCGACGATGAGCACCTGAAAGAGAAACTGAAATCCGTATGCGAAACCAAGAACATTCTGCTCGAGCATCTGTATCACAAACCGCAGTTAAATCCGGATGAGATCTATGCAGAGCTGATGGAATACAAAAAAATGGTTGAGCCATACGTATGCGATACTTCCGCATTCCTGTGGAACGCGATTCAGGAAGGCAAGGAGATCCTGCTTGAGGGTCAGCTTGGTTCCTTAAAAGACCCGGATCACGGAATTTACCCGATGGTAACTTCTTCTTCCACACTGGCCGGCTACGGCGCAGTAGGAGCAGGTGTTCCGCCATATGAAATCAAGAAAATCGTAACCGTATGCAAAGCTTACTCCAGCGCAGTAGGAGCAGGTGCTTTCGTTTCCGAGATCTTCGGCGATGAGGCAGATGAGCTCAGAAGACGCGGCGGAGACGGCGGAGAGTTCGGTGCAACCACAGGCCGCCCGAGACGTATGGGATGGTTCGACTGTGTTGCTTCCCGTTACGGCTGCAGAATGCAGGGTACCACCGATGTAGCGTTCACCGTACTTGACGTACTTGGCTATCTGGATGAGATTCCGGTCTGCACAGCATACGAAGTAGACGGAAAAGAAATCCACGATTTCCCGAACACCAGCATTCTTGAGAAAGCAAAACCGGTTCTGAAAACCCTTCCGGGATGGAAATGCGATATCCGCGGCATCAAGAAATACGAGGATCTGCCGGAGAACTGCAGAAACTACATCGAGTTTGTAGAGAAAGAAATCGGATTCCCGATCACCATGATCTCCAACGGACCGGGAAGAGACGATATCATTTACCGCAATAAATAATTCAGGCGGTTTTTAGAGGATTTTTATGAAAAAAGCAGGACAGCTTCTCGCAGTTCTGACAGCGGCTTCCGTGCTGCTGTCGGGCTGTGAGAAGTTAAAAGATGTGACAACGACATCTGTCTATGTGAGCAAAAATGGTGTTGTGACAGAAGCCATTGTGGAAGATTACAGCAAAGACGATGATTACACGGAAGACGAACTGAAGGTCTTTGTGGAGGATGACATCAAAAAATTCACAGAGGAGCGCGGCGATGCGGATTCCGTGAAGCTGGAAAAATGCCAGATCAAAGAGGACAAGGTGGAGATCCGGATGGAATACGGAGATTACCAGTCCTACGCGGATTATCACGGAGCAGAATTTTTCGCAGGCACGCTGGATGAGGCAGAAGAAGCGGGATATGATTTTTCCGCTTCCTTTGTCGATTCTAAAGGCAATGAGGTTTCAGTCGAAGATGCGGTCAAAGGCGTTAAGCATGTACGCGTGATTGTCTGCGAGGAGCCGCTGGAAATCGTAACGGAAGATCCGGTGCTCTGCGTTTCCGGTACAGCCGTGATCAAAGGAAAAAACACGGTGGATACGGCCGGCGAGTGGACCACAAAGTCCACAGAGAGTGCTTCTGCGTCATCATCAGAGCAGACTAAGACAGAAGAAACAGAGCAGGAATATGAGCAGGACGTTCTTCTTGCCAGTCCTGTTATTGTTGTTTATGGTAAGTAAACAAATAAAATAGAGGAGTAACTAACTATGGAAAAGACAATGGACAAAATTGTGGCAGTAGCAAAATCCAGAGGTTTTGTATATCCGGGTTCCGAAATCTACGGCGGCCTAGCAAATACCTGGGATTACGGCCCGCTCGGTGTTGAGCTGAAAAACAACGTGAAAAAAGCATGGTGGCAGAAATTCGTGATGGAGAGCCCGCACAACGTAGGTGTTGACTGCGCGATCCTGATGAACCCGCAGACATGGGTAGCTTCCGGTCATCTCGGCGGATTTTCCGATCCTCTGATGGACTGTAAAGAGTGCCACGAGCGTTTCCGTGCAGACAAGCTGATCGAAGACTTCTGCGAGGAAAAAGGCATTGAAATCGAAGGCGGCAGTGTAGACGCATGGTCCCAGGAAGAGATGAAGAACTTCATCGAGGAGCATCAGATTCCGTGTCCGTCCTGCGGAAAACATAACTTTACCGATATCCGTCAGTTCAACCTGATGTTCAAAACCTTCCAGGGTGTTACAGAGGATGCGAAGAACACCGTATATCTTCGTCCGGAGACTGCACAGGGTATCTTCGTAAACTTCAAAAACGTACAGCGTACTTCCAGAAAGAAAATTCCGTTCGGAATCGGTCAGATCGGTAAATCTTTCCGTAACGAGATTACACCGGGTAACTTCACCTTCCGTACCCGTGAGTTCGAGCAGATGGAGCTGGAGTTCTTCTGCGAGCCTGGCACCGACCTTGACTGGTTCCAGTACTGGAGAGGCTTCTGCATCAACTGGCTGAAGAGCCTCGGCATGAAAGACGAAGAGATGCGTGCAAGAGACCATTCTCCGGAAGAGCTGTGCTTCTACAGCAAGGGAACAACCGATATCGAGTTCCTGTTCCCGTTCGGATGGGGCGAGCTGTGGGGAATCGCAGACCGTACCGATTACGACCTGACCCAGCATCAGAATGTATCCGGACAGGATATGACCTATTTCGATCCAGAGAAGAACGAGAAATACATCCCGTATGTTATCGAGCCGTCTCTTGGTGCTGACCGTGTCGTTCTGGCATTCCTGTGCAGCGCTTATGACGAGGAAGTTCTCGACGCAGAGAAGAATGATGTTCGTACTGTGATGCATTTCCATCCGGCACTGGCACCGGTAAAAATCGGTGTGCTTCCGCTTTCCAAGAAGCTGAACGAGGGCGCTGAGAAAGTCTTTGCAGAGCTGTCCAAGAAATACAACTGCGAGTTTGATGACCGTGGAAATATCGGAAAACGGTATCGCCGTCAGGATGAGATCGGTACTCCGTACTGCATCACCTACGACTTCGATTCCGAGACCGATGGTGCTGTTACCGTCCGTGACCGTGACACCATGGAGCAGGAGAGAATTAAAATTGAGGATCTCGATGCTTACTTTGCAGATAAATTTACTTTCTAATCTGGCTTTTTAGTCCGGAAAAAGAGTAGAAAAAAAGGATTCCCACTCGAGGGAATCCTTTTTTGTATACTTTGTATTACTCAATAATCGTACCTGTTTTTCCCTGGAATCCGGCGAGTGCGGAATCAATGGAAGTGATGACTGCGGTACGGCCGATGCCTTTCTCGAGGAAAGAAACAGCTGCTTCCATCTTCGGCAGCATGGAGTTTTCTCCGAACTGGCCTTCTGCGATGTATTTCTTCGCGTCAGCAACGGTGATGTGCTCCAGCGGTTTTTCGTCCGGGGTACCGTAGTTGATGGAAACGTTTTCCACGCTGGTCAGGATCATCAGCATGTCTGCGTTCAGCATTTCTGCCATCAGGCCGCTGGTGAGGTCTTTTTCGATGACTGCGGATGCACCCTTTAACTCTTCATTCTGTGGGAGAACCGGTATTCCGCCGCCGCCTGCTGCGATGACAACCTGTCCGGCATCGAGAAGAAGACGGATGGAGTCGATCTCTACGATATCCTGCGGCTTCGGAGCAGCAACGATTCGGCGGTAGCCGTCCTCGGTTTTCGTTACGTAGTTTCCTTTTTCTTCCTCTGCGTCAGCCTCCTCTTTGGTAAGCGTACGGCCGATCAGTTTGACCGGATTGTTGAAGGCATCGTCGTACGGATCTACTTCAACCTGTGTAAGAATCGTGGATGTGGTTTTGAAGATTCCTCTGCGGAGAAGCTCAGCACGGATGGCGTTCTGCAGGTCGTAGCCGATGTAGCCTTCGCTCATAGCGGAGCAGACAGACATCGGGGCTGCGCTGTAGTCGGTGTGCATTTTGCCGAATTCATTCATCGCCATGTGGATCATGCCGACCTGCGGCGCATTGCTGTGGGTGATGACAACATCAGCGCCGGCAGCAACGAGATCTGCGATTACTTTTGCGGAACGTTTTACGGCTGCTTTCTGTTCCGGCAGCGTCGTTCCAAGAGCTTTGTGTCCCAGTGCAACAACTATTTTTTTTCTTTTCATTGGAAGATACCTCTCTTTGCAGTTCATAGATTTTGATACGAAAAAACCAGGCATCAATATAGAACTATTATAAAGTTTATGGAGGCAAAAATCAAGAAGAAACCGACATTGCGCACATTGAAATGTTTTTCGGACTATGGTATTCTATAAAAGTATCTGAGTCGTAGGGATTTGAAACGTGAAAGGGAGGTCCCGGCATGAAAAACATGCGCACGTTACAAAAACGGATCGCATATCAGCTCCAGCAGGGCAGTCTGGATGCGGAAGTTACAGGAATCACATGCGACAGCAGAAAAGTACAGCCGCAGAACGTGTTTGTCTGCATCCGCGGAAACAGGATGGACGGGCACGTATATGCAGAAGAAGCAGTCGAGAGGGGCGCTGCTGTCCTGGTTGCGGAGCGGGAACTGGAAGGGATTCCGGAAAAGGTAACCGTACTCGTAGTAAAGGACAGCAGAGAA
Source organism: Blautia sp. OF03-13 (assembly GCF_003460685.1). Classification (NCBI taxonomy): domain Bacteria; kingdom Bacillati; phylum Bacillota; class Clostridia; order Lachnospirales; family Lachnospiraceae; genus Blautia; species Blautia sp. OF03-13. Next base: position 11,644 of record NZ_QTVR01000015.1, read on the forward strand.
GCACTCGCACAGCTTTCCTGTGCCTGGGAGGACGATCCGGCGCAGCACCTTGTGACAATCGGAGTGACCGGCACGAAGGGAAAGACGACGACTGCATATATGATTTACGAAATCCTGCGAAAAGCAGGGATCCGCGCAGGACTCATCGGAACGATCGAGACGAGGATCGGGGAAAAAAGCATTCCGTCAGAAAATACAACGCCGGAGCCTGTTGTGCTGCAGAAGCTGTTTTCTGAAATGATGCGGGAGGGCTGCACCCATGTTGTGATGGAGGTTTCCTCGCAGGCGGAAAAACAGCACCGGTGTGATGGAATTACGTTTGATTACGGTGTGTTCACCAACATTGGAAACGACCACATCGGCGCCGGGGAGCATGCATCGTTTGCAGAATACCTGTCCTGCAAAAAGAAGCTGCTTCGCACCTGCAGAACCGGAATTGTAAACCGGGATGACAAAAGGTTTCCGGAGATCATAAGGCAGAGCACCTGCCGTCTGGTGACATTCGGATGCAGGGAAAAAGCTGATTTTATGGCAGCAGATGCAGCACTCGATCAGGCGCCCGGCGTGCTCGGTGTCTCATACCGGGTGCAGGGCGCAGCGGATTTTCCGGTACGGGTAGATCTGCCGGGTCTGTTTTCCGTTTCCAACTCGCTTGCCGCCATTGCGGTCTGCGCGCAGATGGGAATCCCGGAAAAGGCGATGCAGGAGGCACTTTCCACAGTCCGCGTCCGTGGGCGGTGTGAGGCAGTTCCGGTGTATCCGGAAATGACGCTTCTCATTGACTACGCACACAATGCGATGAGCCTCGAAAGCCTGTTAAAGACACTGCGGAAATACCATCCGAAGCGCCTGATCTGTCTCTTCGGCTGCGGCGGAAACCGCGCGCGGGACCGGAGATTCCAGATGGGAGAGGTGTCGGGGCGTCTGGCGGATCTGACCGTTATCACCTCGGACAATCCGCGGGATGAGGAACCACAGGCGATTCTGGACGATATCCGGACGGGAATCGGGAAAACAGAAGGCGCTTTCGTTGAGATTGCAGACCGTAAGGAGGCGATCCGGTATGTGATCGAAAACCGGCAGCCGGGCGATCTCGTGGTGCTCGCGGGAAAAGGCCACGAAACGTATCAGATCCGGAAGGGGAAACGGTACGAGATGGATGAGCGCGTGCTGATCCGGGAAATACTGGAAGAAAGTAAGGGGAATGTATGAGCAGCGTTTACGCTGATGTAATCGTAGACATCACAAATGAAAAACTGGACCGGACCTTTCAGTACAAGGTTCCGCCGGAACTGACAGGGGAGATCGGTCCGGGAACGGCGGTACAGATTCCGTTTGGAAACGGAAACCGCACGATCACCGGCTATGTGCTTTCCGTCGGAAACGAGCCGAAATATCCGCAGGACCGGATGAAGGCCATCCTCGCGGTACAAAAGGATGCGGCGACTGTAGAGACGAAGCTCATCGCGCTCGCCGCGTGGATGCGTCATACGTACGGATCGACGATGATCCAGGCGTTAAAGACGGTGCTTCCGGTCAAAGTAAAGGCGCGCGGGAAAGAAACCCGCGAAATTGCGCTTCTTGCAGATCCTGCGAGATGTGAGGAGCTGCTGGAAAACTACAGAAAGAAAAATTATAAAGCGAGAATCCGTCTCTTAAACGCGCTGCTGGCCCAGCCGGTTCTTCCAGGGCCGGTTGTGAGCAAGGAACTGAAAATCACGGCAGATACGCTGCACGTGATGGAAGAGCAGGGCGTGTTGGAAATCCGCCGTACGAGCACCTGGAGAAATCCGGTATCTGATGCGGCAGGAAGAACAACTGCGGGAAAACCAAACGAACAGCAGCAGGCCGTGGTGGACGGCATTCGAAAGGAATGGGAAGGGCAGAACCGCCCCTGCCTGATCCGCGGTGTGACGGGAAGCGGCAAAACGCTCGTCTATATGGAGCTGATGGAGCGAGTGCTCTCAGAAGGAAAACAGGTGATCGTGCTGATCCCGGAGATTGCGCTGACGTATCAGAACGTGGAGCGGTTCTGCGCACGGTTTGGAACAAGGGTCACGGTGGTCAACTCGCGGATGACACCGTCCGAGCGCGCCGACCAGATGGAGCGCGCGCGGCGCGGGGAGGTCAGTATTATGATCGGTCCGCGTTCCGCACTCTTTGCACCGTTTCCGGATCTGGGGCTGATCGTAATCGATGAGGAGCATGAAACCTCCTATAAAAGTGAAGTGACGCCGCGCTACCATGCAAGGGAGACCGCTGTGCGCCGTGCCGGGCTGGAGCATGCCCATGTGGTGATGGGTTCGGCAACGCCGTCGGTGGATGCTTCTTACGCCTGCGAGACGGGAGCGTACGCGCTGTTCCGGATGGATGCGCGGTACGGAAATGCAGCACTTCCGTCCGTATGGATCGCGGATATGCGGGAAGAATTACAGATGGGAAACCGTTCGATTCTGTCCGGAAAACTGCGGGAAGAGATCGAAAAACGGCTTGAAAAAAAGGAACAGGTTGTACTGTTTCTGAACCGCAGAGGCTATGCGGGCTTCGTCTCATGCCGTGCATGCGGCCATGTGATGAAATGCCCGCACTGCGATGTATCACTGACAGCACACAATAACGGAAAGCTCGTCTGCCATTACTGCGGTTATGAAACACCGCAGGTACATGCGTGCCCGTCGTGCGGTTCCCCGTACATCGGCGGCTTCCGTGCCGGCACACAGCAGATCGAGCAGAACGTGAAAAAGCTGTTTCCAAAGGCACGCGTTCTTAGGATGGACGGCGACACGACAAAAACGAAAAACAGTTATGAAGAAATCCTGTCCTCATTTGCGGCAGGGGAGGCCGATATCCTGATTGGAACCCAGATGATCGTAAAAGGCCACGATTTCCCGAATGTCACGCTGGTGGGAGCGCTGGCGGCGGATCTCTCCCTGAATGCAGTCGATTACCGTGCCGGGGAGCGTACGTTCCAGCTGCTGACGCAGGCAGTCGGCCGCGCCGGAAGAGGCGAAAAGCCGGGAATGGCAGTCATTCAGACGTACCATCCCGAACATTACAGCATTCAGACGGCGGCAGAGCAGGATTACGGGACATTTTACGAGAAAGAAATGGACTACCGCCGTCTGATGGGATATCCCCCGGCGGCGGAGCTTCTGGCGATCCACGGAGCCGGGGAGGATGAAGCGCATCTGACGCAGGCGATGGAATACATTCGCAGATATCTCATCCGCATCCGGGGAAACCGCGAAGTCCAGATCATCGGCCCGGCAAGTGAGGCAGTGTCGAAAATCAATGACCTGTACCGCATGGCCGTGTATGTACGCGCGCCGCAGGAAGAGGTGCTGGCAGAGCTGCGGGAAAAACTGGAGCGGTATATCGAGATTAACAAAGGCTTCCGTACCGTTTATTTACAGTTTGACTTCAGCAGAAAGTATTAGTTTTTTCATACTATTTACACATAGATTATTTATAATAGAAGAGCAAAAGAAAGGAAAAGAATTATGGCAATCAGAGAAATCAGAGTCGTAGGCGACCGCGTATTAACGAAAAAATGCAGACCGGTGGAGGAGATGACACCAAGAATCATCGAGCTGATCGACGACATGTTTGACACGATGTATGAGGCGAACGGCGTAGGTCTTGCCGCACCGCAGGTCGGCATTTTAAAGAGAATCGTAGTCATGGATGTGGATGGAACACCGCATCTGCTGATTAACCCGGAAATTCTGGAGACTTCCGGAAGTCAGACCGGAGCAGAGGGATGCTTAAGCCTTCCGGGAAAATCCGGTACGGTAACCCGTCCGAATTACGTAAAGGTAAGAGCACTGGATCGCGACATGCAGCCGTTTGAACTGGAGGGAACCGAACTTCTTGCCCGCTGCATCTGTCACGAGTGTGATCACCTCGACGGACATATGTATACAGAAAAAGTAGAAGGCGAACTCTGGGACAACACGTACGATGAGTATGATGAATACGAGGACGAAGAGTAGGCCGAAAAGATAAAGGAGATGACTTTAGATGAAAGTGGTATTTATGGGAACCCCGGATTTCTCCGTGGGAACACTTGAGGCACTGGTGGAGGCCGGCTATGAGATCACAGGCGTTGTGACACAGCCGGACAAACCGAAGGGCCGTGGAAAACAGATGATGCCGACACCGGTCAAGGAGGCAGCCGAAAAACACGGTCTTCCGGTTTACCAGCCGCGCCGCGTGCGGGACGCAGAAGCGATCGAAAAGATCCGGGAAATGGAGCCGGATGTGATTGTTGTTGTTGCTTTTGGCCAGATTATTACAAAAGAGATTCTTGAGATGCCGAAATATGGATGCATCAACGTACATGCATCCCTGCTTCCGGCCTACCGTGGTGCAGCGCCGATCCAGTGGGCGGTGATGAACGGTGATCAGGTAAGCGGTGTTACGATCATGAAAATGGATGAAGGCATTGATACCGGTGAAATGCTTTCGAAAGTGGAGATTCCGCTTGCATCAGATGAGACCGGCGGCAGTCTTTTTGACAAACTTTCGGCAGCCGGTGCAAAGCTGCTGGTGGAGACGCTTCCTAAAATCGAAAAAGGCGAAATTACACCGGAAAAGCAGCCAAAGGAGAGCACGACAGCGTATGCACGAATGATTAAAAAAGAGGACGGAAGGATTGACTGGACGAAGAGCGCCATCGAGATTGAACGCCAGATCCGTGCGATGAGTCCGTGGCCGAGCGCGTTTACAAAAGTAAACGGAAAGAACCTGAAAATCTGGGATGCAAAGGTGATTGCCATGTTGGGCGGCAACCTGTTCTCGAAGATTCCGGGGCAGGATCCGACGAAGAATGCCGGAAAAGTCTGGGTGGCAGATGAAACCGGCCTTCATGTAAAGACAGGCGACGGCATTCTGGTGATTGAAGAACTGCAGCTCGAAGGAAAGAAACGGATGAAAATCGCCGATTTCCTGCGCGGCTATTCCATCGAACCTGGTACCAGACTGGGAGAATAAAGAAAAAAGCAACCTGAAGTTGAGGCGGGGAACTGCACAGCGGCTTTTTTTGCTGTGCCCAAGAAAAAGGAGAAAAACGATATGGGACTTTTTTATGACAGTACGTATCTGCTGGTGATTCTTGCCGCACTGATTTCCATGGCGGTATCCGCCCGCATGAACACGATTTTTGGCAAATATCAGACCGTCCGCTCGTACAGCGGCATGACGGGACGCGAGGCGGCGATGCGCATTCTGCATCAGGCCGGCATCTACGATGTGACCGTCCGCCACGTATCCGGTAAGCTGACCGACCACTATGATCCGCGGACAAAAACCGTGAATTTATCGGATGCGGTTTACGATTCAACCTCGGTCGCAGCGATCGGCGTCGCAGCGCATGAGTGCGGCCATGCCGTACAGCACAATACGGATTACGTGCCGCTGAAAGTAAGAAGCGCCATTGTTCCGGCAGCGAACCTTGGATCCCAGCTTTTCTGGCCGCTGTTCCTGATCGGACTGATTTTCAGCCTTCCGATGCTGGTAAAAGCCGGGATCTGGCTGTTTGTGCTGGCACTGGCATTCCAGGTGGTAACACTTCCGGTCGAGTTCGATGCGTCGAGAAGAGCATTAAAAATGCTCAGTGAGGGCGGTATGGTGACAGAGACGGAACACGACGGAGTCAAGAAAGTACTCTGGGCTGCAGCCATGACATACGTGGCCGCGGTGATCGGTTCTCTGCTGCAGCTGCTCCGGCTGCTGATTTTATCCGGAGCATTTAGGAGAAATGATGACTGATACAATCAATACAAGAGAGCTGATTATGAACATTCTGCTTGAGATGGACAGGGAGAAAACGCCCTGCCATCTTGCTGTAAGGGACGCCCTCGATAAATACCAGTTCCTGCCGCGGCAGGACCGTGCGTTTATCAAGCGGGTCTGCGAGGGAACCGTGGAATACGGCATCCAGAATGACTACATCATCAATCAGTATTCCAAAATCAAGATCAACAAATGCAAGCCGGTGATTCGTGCGATCTTACGGATGTCGGTGTACCAGATCCGTTTTCTTGACGCAGTACCGGATTCGGCAGTCGTCAATGAGGCGGTGAAACTGGCGGAAAAGAAGCATTTTTACAACTTAAAGGGCTTTGTCAACGGCGTTCTGCGCACGATCGTGCGGGAGAAAGATCATCTGCCGATGCCGAAGGAGAACAATACTACGCAGTATCTTTCCGTGAAATACTCCATGCCGGAATTTCTGGTTGAGGAGTTCGTATCCCAGTACGGAAAAGAAACGGCAGAAACGATGATGGCGGATTTCCTGAAAGAAAAACAGGTGACGATCCGTATCAACCGCTGGAACAATACGATCGAGGAGACGAAGAAAAGCCTGGAAAGCCAGGGGGCAGAGCTGGAAAAAGCGCCGTATCTTGGCGAGGCGTTCTATCTGAAAAACTTTGAGACGATCGCATCACTGAATGCCTTCCAGGAAGGCCGGTTCCAGATTCAGGATGTGAGCTCCATGATGGCGGCGCATCTGGCGGATCCAAAGCCGGGTGACCAGGTGCTGGATCTCTGCGCGGCACCGGGCGGAAAGAGCCTCCATGCAGCAGATAAAATGAGAAATCAGGGATGCGTGGAAGCGCGTGATCTCACCGAATACAAGGTCGATCTGATCCGGGAAAATGTGCAGAGAGCAGGTGTTTCCTGCGTCGTGCCGAAGGTAAAAGATGCGGAACAGCTCGATGCGGAATGGATCGGAAAAGCGGACGTTGTGATTGCAGACCTGCCGTGCACCGGATACGGCGTCATCGGCAGAAAGCCGGATATCAAATATTACGCTTCAAAAGAAAAAGAAGAGGAGCTGGTACGGATTCAGCGGGCAATCCTTGCAAATGCCGCATCGTACGTAAAGCCGGGCGGCACACTGCTGTACAGCACATGTACCGTCAACAGAAAAGAAAACGGCGAGAATGCCGCATGGTTTCTGGAACAGTTCCCGTTTGAAGCAGTCAGTCTGGATGAACTGCTGCCGGATGAGCTGAAAAGCGGAGAAACGGCCAAAGGACAGCTGCAGCTGATCCCGGGGGTACACAAGACAGACGGATTTTTCCTTGCAAAATTCCGGAAAACAGAGGAAGGACGGGCGTAACAGATGGATATTAAATCAATGACCTTAGACGAATTAAAGGACGCCTGCCAGCAGATGGGAGAAAAGCCGTTCCGTGCCAAACAGTTATACGACTGGATGCATCATCGTCTGGCGGGCAGCTACGATGAGATGACGAATCTCTCGCTTGCCTTCCGGGAAAAATTAAAGGAACAGTATCCGCTTACCTGTCTCGAAAAAGTGCAGGTGCAGGAGTCCAAAATCGACGGAACGAGAAAATACCTGTTCCGCCTTAGCGACGGCAACGTGATCGAGAGCGTCTGGATGAAGTACCACCACGGAAATTCCGTCTGCATCTCATCCCAGGTCGGCTGCCGGATGGGCTGCCGCTTCTGCGCGTCCACAATCGGCGGACTCGTGCGGTGCCTGACTCCGTCGGAGATGCTCGACCAGATTTACCGGATTTGGGAGGACACCGGGGAGCGGGTCTCCAATCTGGTTGTCATGGGAACGGGTGAGCCGATGGACAACTACGACAATCTGGTGCGCTTCGTGCGGCTGCTTTCGAGCCAGGAAGGACTCAACATCAGCCAGAGAAACATCACTGTTTCCACCTGCGGAATCGTGCCGAATATGTACAAATTGGCAGATGAGGGACTCCAGATCACCCTGGCACTTTCCCTTCATGCGCCGAACGATGAAAAGCGCCGCGAGCTGATGCCGATTGCCAATAAATATTCCATTGATGAAATTCTCGATGCATGCCGCAATTACTTTGCAAAAACAGGCCGTCGGATTACATTTGAGTACTCTCTCGTTGGCGGGAAAAATGACAGCGAAGCCGATGCAAAAGAGCTTTCCGCGCGGATTTCGGATATCAACTGTCATGTAAATCTGATCCCGGTCAACCCGATCAAAGAGCGCGATTACGTGAAATCAACGAAAAAAGTCGTAGAGAATTTCAAAAATAAACTTGAAAAATACGGAATTAATGTTACTATTAGAAGGGAAATGGGCGCCGATATTGACGGAGCCTGTGGACAGTTAAGAAAAAGTTTTATCGATAAATCAAACGAACAGCCGTAAAAAGCGGCTGTCAATACAGGAGAAAAAAGCATGAAGGTATTTTCTGCAACCGATATCGGACAGAAACGGACGATGAACCAGGATTTTGTGTTTGCCTCCGCCTCTCCGGTCGGAAACCTTCCGAACCTCTTCGTCGTTGCAGACGGCATGGGAGGCCATAACGCGGGCGATTTTGCTTCGCGTTACGGTGTTTCTGTACTGGTGGAATCTGTAAAAAGGGATACGAATTTCAACCCGGTGCGGATCATTCGGCATGGAATTGAAGCAGCAAACAGCCAGATTTTTGAGCAGGCAAAACGAGATATATCCATGGAAGGCATGGGTACGACGATGGTAGTAGCTACGGTTGTCGGCAACTATGCCTACGTTGCAAACGTAGGAGACAGCAGGCTGTATCTGGCAGCAGATGGCACGTTTGACCAGGTGACGCAGGACCATTCCCTGATCGCAGAGATGGTGCGCCTTGGAGAACTCACTCCCGAGCAGGCGCGGAATCACCCGGACAAAAACATTATTACCAGAGCAGTAGGCACACAGGATACCGTAAAGATTGATTTCTTTGACATTCAGCTTGAAGAGGGCAATCAATTGGTGATGTGCTCGGACGGCCTTTCCAACATGGTAACGGATGAGGAGATTTTCGAACTCATCTGCCGAGAAGACGGTGAGGACAAGGCGAAACGTTTAATTGATAAAGCAAATGCAAATGGCGGCAGAGACAATATCGCAGTCATTGTCGTTGAACCATTTACAAACGAGGTGAAAGAATGTTAAAAGAGGGCGTTATTTTAGGAGAACGATATGAGATCATAAGCCGGATCGGTTCCGGCGGTATGGCTGATGTCTACAAAGCAAAAGACCACAAGCTGAACCGCATGGTGGCCGTCAAGGTTTAAAACCGGAATTCCGGGAGGATAAAACCTTTATCCGCAAGTTCCGCACGGAGGCACAGGCCGCAGCAGGACTGTCCCATCCGAATATTGTAAACGTGTACGATGTCGGGGAGGACCGCGGCGTTTACTATATCGTCATGGAGCTTGTCGAGGGAATTACTCTGAAGGATTACATTGACCGCAAAGGAAAACTGAGCGTAAAAGAGGCAACCAGCATCGCCATTCAGGTTTCCCTTGGTCTTGAAGCAGCACACAACCGCAATATTGTACACCGCGATGTCAAACCGCAGAACATCATCATTTCCACAGACGGAAAAGTAAAACTTTCCGACTTTGGTATTGCAAAGGCAACTTCTTCCAATACGATCAGTTCGAACGTTATGGGAAGCGTACATTACAGCTCTCCGGAGCAGGTGCGCGGCGGATATTCGGACTATAAGAGTGATATCTATTCCCTTGGCATCACCATGTACGAGATGGTAACCGGAAGAGTGCCGTTTGACGGCGATACCACCGTTGCCATCGCAATCAAGCATCTGCAGGAGGAGATTGAATCTCCATCCAAATATACCCCGAACCTTCCGTTCGCACTGGAGCAGATCATCTTAAAATGTACCCAGAAGAGCCCGGACCGCCGTTACAATAACATGGCGGAGCTGATCGACGACTTGAGCATTCGCTGATGGAGCCGCAGGGCAATTTCGTAAAAGTAACTCCGTTAAGTTCTCACGCCGAGACTGTTATGGTATCCGCAGAGGAGTTAAGCCAGATCCGTTCCGGCGCAGCAGCAAAGGCAAATGCGCAGACGGCAGAGGAGCCGGCCCGCAAGCGCTACAGCAAGATCGAGGATGAGGAAGAGGACGAAGATTACAGCTACGAGGACGAAGAAGACGAGGATGAGGACGAAGAAGAGGATGACCGCGATTCCTACGATGAGGATGACGACGATTCCTACTACGACGATGACGACGACGATGACAAAGCCGGAAACAAACTCGAAAAGATCATCACAATCGGCGGTTTTGCGATTGCAGCCATCATCATCTGCATGCTGATCTACTTTATTGCACAGGCAGCCGGCATTGTCGGCGGAAAAGGACCGACCGCAGCTTCTTCCAGTTCCGCATCATCTTCGAGCAGCACGGAAGTTGTTTCTTCCAGCAGCAAAGAAGAGGAAAAAGTAACCGTTCCGGATCTGACCAACAAAACCGAGGCAGATGCCGTCGATCTGGCAAACAGCCTGAACCTTGGTGTAGTCAACGGCGGAACCGAGGCATCGGATGTCATTGAGGCAGGAAAGATCTGCCGCCAGGATCTGAAACCGGGAACGAAAGTCGATAAAAATGCAACGATTACGTATTATGTAAGCTCCGGAAAAGAAACCGTAACGATTCCGACCGGCATTGTTGGAACACAGAAAGACGCTGCAAGTGCTGCACTGACTCAGCTGGGACTGCAGGTTTCCACAACAGAGGATTTCAGCGATACCGTTGCAGAAGGCTTGGTTATTTCCGTTGACCCGTCAGAGGGAAGTCAGGTTGCGCCGGAATCTACCGTTACGCTGGTGATCAGCAAGGGATCCAAGGACGCGGAAGAAATTGCAATCCGTGATGTAATCGGCCTGGATGAGGAGACAGCAAAATCAATCCTGAGCGATTTCAATATTATTGTGAAAACAGGAACCAGCAGCAAGGTGGCCGAGGGCGAAGTCATGGAGGTTGACCCGGCAATCGGAACCAAAGTAAAGAAAGGTTCTGACGTTACGATTTATGTCAATAGCCCGAGTGCACAGCCAACGACGCCGGATGAGAATACACCGACCCCGACACCGGCAGAGCCGGGCGCAAATACCGCTACGGATGTTACCTGGTCCTGCAGCCAGACCTTAAGTGCGCCGGATCAGTATCAGGGTGGTATTGCAAAAATTGAGCTGATCCAGGATGATGGGAACGGAAACGAGACCTCCATCACCATCATGGACGGACAGGCCATTACGAGCTGGCCGTATTCTGTCAACACCAACTGGAGTGCTTCATCGTCTGCTTCTTCTACCGGAAGAATCGTCTTCTATGAGATGGATTCGAGCGGAAGTTATCAGGCAATTGCACAGTACCCATCGGTTCCGTTGAGTGAAGGTTGAGTATGACAGGAAAGATTATGAAAGGAATTGCCGGATTCTACTACGTAGACGTGGAAGAATCCGGCATTTATGAGTGCAAAGCAAAAGGAATTTTCCGGAAGGAAGGCCAGAAACCGCTCGTCGGAGACCTTGTGGAAATCGAGATTCTGGATGAAGCGGAAAAAACAGGAAATATGACCCGGATTCTGCCGCGAAAAAATGAACTGATCCGTCCGGCAGTAGCCAATATCGATCAGGCGCTTGTGATTTTTGCGCTGGAAAATCCGACCCCGAACCTGACGCTTCTGGACCGTTTTCTTGTGATGATGGAACAGCAGAACGTTCCGACGGCAATCTGTTTCAATAAAAGAGATCTTGCGGGGGAAGATTACACAGACCATCTGCGAAGCGTCTATGAGAACTGCGGTTACCGTGTCTTTACGGTGAGTGCAGCGAAAGAGCAGGGCATGCAGGAAGTGGAAGCATACCTGAAAGGGAAAACAACGGTGGTAGCCGGTCCGTCCGGCGTCGGAAAATCTTCGATCACAAACCGGATGCAGAAAGAAATCCAGATGGAGACCGGAGAGATCAGCAAAAAGCTGAAAAAAGGAAAACACACGACGCGCCATTCCCAGATGATCCCGATCGACCATGAGACGTATCTGTGCGATACGCCGGGGTTCAGCTCGCTTTATACAACCGATATGGAAAAAGAGGAGCTGAAAAACTTTTTCCCGGAATTTCATCCGTACGAAGGAAAATGCCGTTTCCTCGGCTGCATCCACGGAAAAGAGCCGGGCTGTGCCGTCAAAGAGGCACTGGAACAGGGAAATATCAGCAAAGAAAGATTTGAAAACTATACCATGTTCTATGAAGAACTGAAAGAACAGGAAAAGAGGAGATACTAGCATGAGCCGAGTATATCAGTTGGCACCTTCTATTTTATCCGCAGACTTCAACCGTCTCGGAGAACAGATCCAAAGGGTAGAGAAAGCAGAGTGCCGGTGGCTTCATATCGATATTATGGATGGAATGTTTGTACCATCCATTTCGTTTGGAATGCCGGTGGTAAAGTCGATCCGAAAAGAAAGCAGTCTGTATTTTGATGTTCATATGATGGTAAAGGACCCGGAGCGGTACGTAGAAGAATTTCAAAGATGCGGGGCGGATATGATCACGGTTCACGCGGAGGCATGCCGCGATCTGGCAGAAACCGTGAAAAAGATTCATGAAACAGGCGCAGATGCCGGAGTTGCCGTAAATCCGGATACGCCGCTTTCTGCGGTTACGGACGTGATGGATCAGGTAGAAATGATTCTGATTATGAGCGTTTATCCTGGCTTCGGCGGCCAGAAGTATATCCCGGAGTCGACGGAGAGGATCCGTACGCTCCGCAGAATGCTGGATGAAAAGGGACTGGAGCATGTGCACATTCAGGTCGATGGCGGCATCAACCGCGCGACCATCGATGAAGTCCTTGCGGCAGGTGCCAACATCATCGTGGCAGGCTCTGCTGTATTTGGCAGCAACATCGAGCAGAACGTGCGCGAGCTGCAGGAAAAAATTTCTTCATACAGCAAAAAGGCAGAATAAGATACAAAAAGACAGAAAAAAGAGGCAGGGAAACGTGAGAACATGTATTATTTCGGGAGGGATGATCGAACCGGATTTTGCCTTCCCATATCTTCAGAAACAGCAGTTTGATATTATCCTGGCAGCAGACCGGGGACTGGAGTTCTGCTACCATTACCAGATTATGCCGACGTATATTCTGGGAGATTTTGACAGTTTATCTCCGGAGATTTTAAATTATTATAAGGAGAACCATGTCGCACCGATCCGGGAATTTAATACCATGAAGGACAATACGGACACGGACATCGCATTTCAGCAGGCGATTGTTCTGGGAAGCAGTGAAATCACGATCCTCGGAGCAACAGGAGGAAGACTCGACCATTTCTTAAGTATTGTGCAGAACCTGAAAACGGCATGGGAGAAGAAAATTCCGGCTTACATCGTGGACAGCCGCAATCTGATTACGATTCCGGTGGAAACTTCGTTTGAAATCCGGAAAGAAGAGCAGTTCGGAAAGTACGTTTCGTTCTTCCCGCTGGAAAAGGAAGTCGCATCCATCACCCTGGAGGGCTTCGCCTACCCGCTCGACCATCACTATCTGCCGAATACTTCGGGTGGTCTGTGCGTGAGCAATGAGATCGTCGAGGAGACCGCGCATGTATCGTACGAGGGCGGCATTCTTCTGATGGTACAGTCAAGAGATTAAAATCCATTGAAATCAAAGAGCCCGTGTGTTATAATTTATAGTTGCATTGGGCTCTTTTTGTGCATAAAAAGAACCCGAACAGAAAAAGAAGCGAAAAATAAAAACAAAGGAGATATAGATTACTATGAAATTAGGTATCGTGGGCCTTCCGAACGTCGGAAAAAGTACACTTTTCAATTCCCTGACCAAAGCAGGAGCAGAGAGCGCAAACTATCCGTTCTGTACCATTGACCCGAATGTCGGCATCGTGCCGGTTCCGGACAAGCGTCTGCAGCAGCTCGGAGATTTCTATCAGTCCAAGAAAGTAACACCGGCTGTCATCGAGTTCGTTGACATCGCAGGTCTTGTAAAAGGTGCATCCAAAGGAGAGGGACTTGGAAACCAGTTCCTTGCCAATATCCGTGAGGTAGACGCTATCGTTCACGTTGTCAGATGCTTCGAGGATCCGAACGTTATCCACGTAGACGGCAGCATTGATCCGCTCCGTGATATCGAGACCATCGACCTTGAGCTGATCTTCGCCGACCTTGAGGTACTCGAGCGCCGTATTTCCAAAACTGCAAAATCTGCAAGAATGGACAAAGAGGCAGCAAAAGAGCTCGAATTCCAGGAGCGTCTGAAAAAACTGCTCGAGGACGGAAAAGATGCCATCCTGATGGAGCTGCAGAACGAGGACGAGGAGAAATGGATCGCAGAGTACAACCTGCTGACCAGTAAACCGGTCATCTACGCAGCAAACGTAGCAGAGGATGATCTCGCTGACGACGGTGCAAACAACTCCTATGTAAAGTCCGTCCGCGAATATGCAAAAGAGCACAACAGCGAAGTATTCGTCATCTGCGCCGAGATCGAGGCAGAAATCTCCGAACTCGAAGAGGATGAGAAAAAAATGTTCCTCGAGGATCTTGGTCTTACCGAGTCCGGCCTGGAAAAACTGATCGCAGCAAGCTACCGTCTGCTCGGCCTCATGAGCTTCCTTACAGCAGGAGAGGATGAGACCCGTGCATGGACCATCAAAGTCGGAACAAAAGCACCGCAGGCAGCCGGAAAAATCCACACCGATTTCGAGCGCGGATTCATCAAAGCCGAGGTTGTCAATTATCAGGATCTGCTCGACTGCGGTTCCTACGCAGGAGCAAGAGAGAAAGGCCTTGTGCGTATGGAAGGAAAAGATTACATTGTCCGCGACGGCGATGTCATCCTGTTCCGTTTCAACGTTTAACACCAGTAGACAAGAAGTCCCCCGCTTCTAAAGCAGTGGGATGAATTGTTAAAAGAAACATAACGGCAGTGGCGGGCGGAGAGAAATCGGTATCCTCCACTGACATGAGGCAGGTCACAGTCGAACTATTTTCGACATGTCAGACTCCGTGAAAATACCGACTGTGAGTTGAAACAATGAACTGAAAATCAGAGAGAATAAAATTTATGGATATGGAAATTAATTTTCCCAATCTCGGGATTTATCTCGATTATGTGGGAAAAAACATCAGTATTTTCGGATTTTCCATTGCCTATTACGGCATCGTGATCGTAACCGGTATGATGATTGCGATCTGGATTGCCCAAAGAGAGGCAAAGCGGACGGGGCAGAACCCGGAGCAGTACCTCGATCTTGCGATGATCGGCATCGCAGCCGGTATTCTCGGGGCGCGGATTTACTACGTTATATTTGCCTGGGACTATTATAAGGATGATCTTTTGAGTATTTTCAACATCCGCCAAGGCGGACTTGCCATCTACGGCGGCATCATCGGTGCCTGCATTGCGGTGGTGATTTACAGCAGAAAGAAGAAACAGAACTTCGGCCTTCTGATGGATACCGCGAGCATGAGCATCGTGTTCGGTCAGATTATGGGACGGTGGGGAAACTTCTTTAACCGTGAGGCATTCGGTGACTACACTAACAACCTGTTTGCAATGCAGCTTCCGGTTTCCGCGGTCCGTGCCAATGAAATCACACAGAAAATGTGGGATCATGTGGTGACGGTAAACGGCGTCGAGTATATTCAGGTGCATCCCACCTTTTTATATGAAAGTTTATGGAATGTGGGTGTCCTGCTTTTTCTTTTCTGGTTTCGGAAAAGAAAAAAATTTAACGGCGAAGTGTTCCTGATGTATCTGATAGGATACGGCCTTGGAAGAATCTGGGTCGAGGGACTCCGCACCGACCAGCTTCTGCTTCCAGTGGTGGGACTTCCGGTTTCCCAGCTCCTTTCGGGGTGCCTTGTGGTGGGATGTACC
The DNA here is from genome assembly GCF_003460685.1 of Blautia sp. OF03-13. NCBI lineage: Bacteria > Bacillati > Bacillota > Clostridia > Lachnospirales > Lachnospiraceae > Blautia > Blautia sp. OF03-13. The sequence goes on from NZ_QTVR01000015.1 coordinate 27,351, forward strand.
ATCCTGGTGGTATGGAAACGAAAAAAATTATCATCCGGTGGGGAGACAGCCCATTCTTAAGGATAAAACCAGTGAAAAAAACAGAATAAAAATACAGAAAAAGGGAAAACCGGCAAAAAAGGTTTTCTCTTTTTTGATACAAAATTGGTATAAAAAAGGCGGAAAATGCGCATAAAAATGTTGCATTTTGGGGAAAATCTTAAAAATGAAATAGAAAAAAGACCTTGCTATTTTCCCTGAGTTGATATAGAATAAAAACATAAGTGGTAGAAAGTGGTGAAAAGTGGTGCGTTGTGGAGCGGATGTGGCAGTCCGGCTGCGGCGCGATACATGAAGTGGTGCGTGGGGAGACCGCCATTTCAGGTGATAAGAGGGTTTTCATTATGTTCATGGGAGAGTACAGTCATACGATTGACGCGAAGGGAAGATTGATCATACCGTCCAAGTTCAGAGAACAGCTGGGAGAAGAGTTCGTACTGACGAAGGGATTGGACGGATGCCTTTCCATTTACCCAAACGACGAATGGGCTGCCTTTGAAGAGAAGCTGAGAGCCTTACCACTTACAAACAAAAACGCCAGAACTTTTTCCCGTTTCTTTGTAGCAGGTGCTACGTCATGTGAACTGGACAAGCAGGGGAGGATTCTCGTACCGGCAACGCTGCGGGAATTTGCTGGTCTGGAAAAAGATGTAGTCCTTACCGGAAATATCAACCGGATTGAAATCTGGAGCAAGGAAAAATGGAACGAAAACAGCAATTATGATGATATGGATGCCATCGCCGAATCAATGGAAGAGATGGGCATTGTGATCTGATCTGTTTCGTTGGGATACAGGAGATGACCATGGAATTTTCGCATACATCAGTATTACTGAATGAAACCATTGAAAACCTTAAGATAAAACCGGACGGAATCTACGTGGACGGGACGTTGGGAGGCGCTGGACATTCCAGTCATATATGTGAGCGCTTATCTGCCACGGGGAGATTAATAGGCATAGATCAGGACGAAGCTGCGATAGCTGCTGCGGGTAAACGCCTGGAACCATTTCAGAACCAGGTCACGATTATCCGCAGCAATTATTGCGATATGGTTCCGCGTCTTGCCGAAATCGGAGTCACCGGGGTAGACGGAATCCTGCTGGATCTTGGAGTTTCATCCTATCAGCTGGATAATGCAGAGCGTGGATTCACATACCGTGAGGATGTTCCGCTGGATATGCGGATGGATCAAAGAAATGCTCTTTCCGCGTACGAAGTCGTGAACGATTACAGTGAAGAGAATCTTTCGCGTATTCTCCATGAATATGGAGAAGAGCGTTTTGCAAGAAAAATTGCACACAATATATGCGTAAGCCGGCAGCAGGCGCCGATTCGAACAACTGGGGAGTTAATCGAAATCATCAAGCGCTCGATTCCGGCAAAAATAAGGGCGACGGGCGGCCATCCGGCCAAGAGAACCTTTCAGGCAATCCGTATCGAAGTGAACCAGGAACTTACCGTTCTGTCGGAGTCACTGGACGGCATGATTGATCTCTTAAATGACGGTGGAAGACTTTGTGTCATCACCTTTCATTCTCTGGAAGACCGTATCGTAAAAAACATTTTCAGAAAAAACGAGCATCCATGTACGTGTCCGCCGGAATTTCCGGTCTGCGTATGCGGAAAGAAGTCCAAGGGAACCGTAGTAACTCGGAAACCGATCTTGCCGGGAGAAGAGGAAATGGAAACAAATCCCCGTTCCAAGAGCGCAAAACTGCGCGTCTTTGAACGAAAAGTGTGACGGCTCGGCACGAAGGAGACAGAGAAGTTATGGCCAGACGGGCAGATGGAAGGGTAAATTCGACAGATAGAACGAAACGTTATACGCCAGATACGTTTGAGGACGGAAGTGCGGTACGGCGTCTTGCAGCACAGCCGCAGGAAGCACCAAAAGAAGCACGGCCTCTGAAATCGGGTGTGAGCAGCCAGACAAGAAGAAACCGGGCACGGGCGACACAGATCAGCGCGGGCTACGCTGTTTTTCTTGCCATTGTCTGCACACTGTGTATCGCGGCGTGTGTTGCGTATGTCAAGTTGCAGACCGTGGTTACCACGCAGGCGGAAGACATTACCAGCAAAGAAAAAGAATTGAGCGATCTGAAGGCGGACAATGACGCCTATTACAATACAACGGTTGCCTCCGAAGATCTTGAGGCAGTCAAAGAAGCAGCACAGAACCGGCTCGGCATGAAATATGCAGATGAGTCCAGGTAATTTATTTCAATGATTCAGAAAACAGCTATGTGAGACAGTATCAGGATGTTCCGGATGCGAAATAGGTGAAAACGTGAGTAAACAGAAACAGAATAAAAAACGAAGCGGGGCATTCCGGAGACGGAAGACAAGTGGGCGTATGAGTAGAAAACTGGTAGCACTCTTTTTGGGAGTGATGCTGGTTTTTGTTGCTTTAGCGATTGACATTACGTATGTGAATGCCACAAAGGGAGAAAAATACGAAAGACAGGTTTTAAGCCAGACGCAGCAGTCCTACGACAGCAGGACAATTCCATTCCAGCGGGGAAGTATCACCGACCGGAACGGAACGATTCTGGCAACGAGTGAGAAGGTTTACAACGTTATTCTCGACTGTAAACTTGCCAATACGACGGTAAAAGATGAAGAAAAGAACGATACCCATCCGTACGTCGATCCGACCGTAGCAGCACTGGTCGAATACTTCGGACTCGATGAGACGGATATCCGGGATCGTCTGACCGGCGAAACGACAAAAGAAAGCCAGTACCAGGTTCTCGCCAGAGAGGTCTCGATGGACGCGAAAAAAGCGTTTGAGACCTATGTGGACGAGTACGCGGACAAAAAGAACAAGGAGCTCGATGAGAACGAGCAGGCGGAAAAAGCATACCGTGCCAACATCCGCGGCGTCTGGTTTGAGGAATCCTACCACAGAACGTATCCGTTAAATTCACTTGCCTGCGATCTGATCGGCTTTACGTATTCAGGAGACACGGCAGACTGGGGAATCGAAGGGTATTATTCCAGTATCTTAAATGGCGTGAATGGCCGCCAGTTCGGCTATTACAACGAAGATGCGGATATGGAACAGACGATCATCGAGGCGCAGCCGGGCAAAAACGTGGTTACGACGATTGATGTAAATATTCAGAAGATCATCCGCACGGCGATCGAGAATTACAATGAGCGGATTCATGTCCAGAACGGCGCGGACGAATCGGACACTGGGACGAACCGTCAGACAAAAGCAGCAAAGAATATCGGCGTTGTCGTGATGGATCCGAACAATGGAGAGATTCTTGGTATGGATTCTTCCGACTGGTATGACCTGAACAATCCAAGAGATCTGACACCGTTCTATTCGCAGGAAGAAATTGATGCGATGAACGATAACGAGACAATGGAGGCTTTGAGTGCCATCTGGAAAAACTACTGTATTTCCGATGCATACGAGCCAGGTTCCACGGCAAAACCGATGAACGTGGCGGCGGCATATTCCCTCGATGTAATCGATGATGATACCCTGTTTGACTGTGAGGGGTTTGAGACGATTGCAGGGCAGATGATCCGCTGCGGAGCTTATCCGGGAACACATGGCGTACAGACACCGGCCGATGTACTGAAAAACTCCTGCAACGCTGGTATGATGCAGATCGGACAGAAGATGGGAGCAGCGGAATTTCTCCGCTATCAGGATATTTTCGGTTTCGGCAGTCTGACGGGAATTGACCTGCCGGGTGAGGCGTACGGCCTGGTTCACACGGAGGATACCATGGGACCGACCGAGCTTGCAACGAGTACATTCGGACAGGGCTACACCGTGACGATGGTACAGCAGGCAGCTGCGTTTTCCGCCCTGATCAACGGAGGCAATTATTACCAGCCGCATGTGATGAAGACGATCACGGACAGCACAGGAGCCGTTGTTGAGAGCAATGAGCCGAATCTGGTGCGTCAGACGGTTTCCGCGGAAATCAGCGATAAAATGAGAAGTTTCCTCCAGGGAGTCGTGACCGATGGAAGCGGCCAGAGTGCAAAGGTTGCCGGTTACACGATGGGAGGAAAAACAGGTACTGCACAGAAGTATCCGCGAGGCAATGGAAAATATCTCGTTTCCTTTATCGGATTTGCACCGGTAGAAAACCCGAAAGCTGTTGTTTACGCGATTGTGGACGAGCCGGATGTAGAAAATCAGGCGAACAGTGTGCTGGCACAGGAGATCGTAAAAGAGATCTACACAGAACTGCTGCCGTATTTGAACGTATTCCCGGATGATACGGACGGTGTGACGGGCGAAGGCTCCGAGACCGGAACGGATGATCCAAACGTAGCGGCACCGGTACAGGAAGACGATACGGAAAACAGTGCTGAAAACAGCAATATCGAGAACGGCGGTCTGACAAACGCCGAGCTGGATCTCATCAATGAAGAGTAAAAAAACATAAAAAACAAAAGACATAACCCCATAGCAGTTTCCATATAGTGTTATCATAATGGATTCGGCTATGGGGTATTCTATGCGTAAAAACAAAACGTATCACCGGAAAAAGATGGTTCTTCTGTGGGTACTCTGCATGGGAATGATGGTCGGACTTGCCGGGCGGCTGGTGTATCTGTGTGTGTTCCGGTCCGTCTATTATTCCGAGAAGGCGGATGATCTGCACGAGCGGGAGCGCGGGATCAAGGCGGCGCGCGGCCGGATTCTTGATGCAAACGGGGAAGTTCTCGCGGCAAACCGCACGGTCTGTACGATTTCCGTGATCCACAGCCAGATCGAGGAGCCGGAGGCGGTGATTGCGATGCTGGTAAAAGAGCTTGGAATTTCGGAGGAGACGGCGCGGAAACGCGTGGAGAAGCGGTCTTCAATCGAGCGTGTCAAGACGAATGTGGACAAGAAGACGGGTGATACCATCCGGTCGTACGGATACGCGGGGGTAAAAGTGGATGAGGATTTCAAGCGGTATTACCCCAAAGGGAAGCTGGCGTCGCGCGTTATCGGCTTCACCGGAGGCGATAATCAGGGCATCATCGGGCTGGAGGTGGAATATGAGGAAATTTTAAAAGGAATCAACGGAAAAATCCTGACGACAACGGATGCGCGCGGGATTGAGCAGAACGGCATCGGGGAGAGCCGCCAGGAGCCGGTGGCGGGAAGGGACTTAAAGGTCAGCCTGGATGTCAATATCCAGGCGTACTGCCAGCAGGCAGCGGAAAAGGCGATGGCAGAAAAACAGGCGGACAGCGTCTCGATTCTTCTTATGAATCCGCAGAACGGAGAAATCTATGCCTGTGTCAATGTGCCGGAGTTCGACCTCAACGATCCGTTCACGCTGCAGCAGGATACAACGGGACTTTCGGAAAAAGAAATTCAGGATCTGCTGAACCAGATGTGGCGGAATGCCTGCATCAACGATACGTACGAGCCGGGATCTACCTTTAAGATCATCACGATGTCGGCGGGACTTTCGGAGGGCGTTGTGTCGCCGAACGATTCGTTTTTCTGTCCCGGCTACAAAATCGTGGAGGACCGCCGGATCCACTGCCACAAGCGGACGGGACACGGAGCCGAAAACTTCGTGCAGGGCGCGCAGAACTCGTGCAACCCGGTGTTCATTGAAGTGGGGCTGCGGCTCGGTGTGGAAAAGTTCTGTGATTACTTCCGGAATTTCGGTCTGATGGAAAAGACGGGGATCGATCTGCCGGGCGAGGCATCGACGATTATGCACAAGGAGGAAAACATCGGAGAGGTTGAGCTTGCGACGATGGCATTCGGCCAGTCCTTCCAGATCACGCCGATCCGCCTGGCGGCGACGGTCTCTGCGCTCGTCAACGGTGGAAAAATGGTGACGCCGCATGTCGCAACGGATGTGCTTGATGAAGAAGGAAATGTCGTAAAGCATCTGAAATTTCCGGAAAAAGAAGGGGTTCTTTCGGAAGAAACTTCCAGGACGGTGCGCGAAATTCTGGAAAGCGTCGTTTCAGAAGGGTCTGGAAAGAATGCGTACCTCGAGGGATATTCCATCGGCGGAAAGACGGCAACCTCGCAGACACTTCCGCGGAGCGCCAACCGCTATATTTCCTCATTCCTCGGCTTCACCCCGGCGGAGCATCCGACGGTGCTGGGGCTTTGCATTATCCGCAATCCGCAGGGCGTCTACTACGGCGGAACGATCTGCGCGCCGGTGATCCGCGATATCTTTTCCAATGTACTTCCGTATCTCGGTATTGGACACAATTCTTAGGAAACCTGAGAATTGTGTCCTTCGCAGCCCTCATTTAAAGTTTTGCTTCGCAAAAGGAGGGCTGCTCACACCTGAATCACTTTCTTACGCAGCGAAACAGCAAGTGTTTCACTGCTGAGCGAACCGTAACTTGGATTATAAAAGAAGGTTGCGAAACAGAACAAAAAGCTATATACTGAATAGGCTGGAGAAAATATTTTGACATGCCTGTTCCGTACACAATCCGTACAAAAAGGAAGAGGTGCGTCTATGAAAAGAGAAATGATCCTGCCGGTTCTTCTTTCCTTTGGCATCAGCCTGGCGCTGGGGCCGGTTCTGATCCCGTTTCTGCGAAAAGTCAAAGCGGGGCAGAAGGAGCGGGAAGAGGGTGTGCCGAGCCACCAGAAAAAAGCGGGAACCCCGACGATGGGCGGCGTGATGTTTCTGGCGGCGTTTACCGCAGTTTCCCTCCTTTCCGGAAAGAGGGAGCGGAAGTGGTTCCGGTGCTGTTTCTGACGCTTGGTTTTGGCCTGATCGGCTTTCTCGATGACTATCTGAAAGTCGTGCTGCACCGCAGCGACGGGCTGTACCCGAAGCAGAAAATGGCACTGCAGGCAGTGATTACAGCAGTCTTTCTGTGGTATTTGGCGCGTTTTTCCGGAATTTCCCTCCGGATGCGCATTCCGTTCCTTCCAGGCAAAGAGCTGGACGCAGGGATTTTTACGATTCCGTTTCTCGCCTTTGTGATTCTTGGAACGGTCAACGGTGTCAACTTTACCGACGGCCTTGACGGGCTGGCGGCGAGTGTGACGATTTTAAATGCTGTTTTCTTTTCCGTGGCATCAATCGGCCTCGGAAACGGTGTTTCCCCGTCCCCGCTTGCGGTTATCGGGAGTCTGCTGGGGTTTCTGGTATTCAATGTATTTCCTGCCCGCGTCTTTATGGGCGATACCGGAAGTCTGGCACTCGGCGGTTTCGTCTCGGGAATGGCGTGTTTCTTACGTCTCCCCTTATTTCTGCCGCTTGTGGGATTCATTTATATGATGGAGATTCTCTCTGTGATCCTGCAGGTGTCATTCTTCAAACTGACGAAGGGAAAACGGATCTTCAAGATGACGCCGATCCATCACCATTTCGAGCTGATGGGCTGGTCGGAGACACAGATTGTGACGGTGTTTGCTACAATCACAGCGATATTATGCCTGATCGCATTGATGGGGCTTTAAAATATGGAGGTAATCAAACATGATTTTCGCAGGAAAAAAAGTACTGGTTTTCGGAACCGGAAAGAGTGGAATTGCAGCGGAGGAGCTGCTGCACAAGAAAGGTGCTTCTGTCGTTCTTTACGATGGAAATGACAAACTCGAAAAAGAAGAAATCTTAAAAAAATTAGAGAGCCGTGACAGCGTGGAAGTTGTCTTAGGCGAGCTCCCGGAGGAGATGCTCGACAGCCTTGATCTTGTCGTTTTAAGCCCGGGCGTTCCGACGGATCTGCCGATTGTCCTTAAAATGAAAGAAAAAGAGATCCCGGTCATCGGTGAAGTGGAGCTGGCGTATCAGGTAAGCCGCGGAAAAGTGCTTGCGATTACCGGTACCAACGGAAAGACTACCACAACATCACTGCTCGGCGAGATCATGAAAGCATATCAGCCGGAAGTAAAAGTGGTCGGAAACATCGGAACCCCGTACACATCCGCAGCACTCGACACGACAGATGATACCGTAACGGTTGCCGAGATCAGCAGCTTCCAGCTGGAAACCATCAAAGAGTTCCATCCGGCGGCAAGTGCGATCACAAACATTACCGAGGATCATCTGAACCGCCATCACACGATGGAAGAGTATATCCGCGTGAAAGAGTGTATCACCGAAAATCAGACGATGGATGATCTCTGTGTGCTGAATTATGAGGACGAAATCCTGCGCCCGTTCGGCGAAAAACTGATGACAGAGAAGAAAGTACAGGTGATGTACTTCTCGAGTCTGCGTGCGTTAAAGGACGGCATCTATTATCAGGACGGCGAAATCCGCATTGCAAAGAACGGCGAGACGGAGCTTCTGACCAGAACCGACGACTTAAAACTGCTCGGCCTACATAATTTTGAAAACGTCATGGTTGCTTCTGCGATGGCACTTCATGCAGGCGTGCCGATGGAAACTGTCCGCAAAGTCATTCAGGAGTTTGCAGGGGTAGAGCACCGCATCGAGTATGTCTGCGAGAAGGACGGCGTGGCATATTACAACGATTCCAAGGGAACGAATCCGGATGCGGCCATCAAAGGCATCCAGGCGATGAACCGCCCGACTCTGCTGATCGGCGGCGGCTACGACAAGCAGTCCACCTACGAAGAGTGGATTCAGGCATTCGATGGAAAGGTACGCTTCCTGGTTTTGATCGGAGATACGAAAGAGAAGATCGCAAAAGCGGCAAGAAGCGTCGGATTCAACGACATTATCATGGCAGACAACTTAAAAGAAGCCGTACAGATCTGCCACGACAAGGCAAATGCAGGGGATGCGGTTCTTCTTTCCCCGGCCTGCGCAAGCTGGGATCAGTTTAAGAGCTACGAGCAGCGCGGTGAGCTGTTTAAGGAGTACGTAAGAGCACTGTAAAAACGTCATATCAGGAAACTATCCCGCATAAGCTGAAAAAGAGCGAACGGCGGGTGTGGCGCGGATGCGGAAGGAAAAAGAGAAAAAAATAGATGGGACGCTGCTGGTGACGGTATGGATTCTGCTTGGCCTTGGCCTTGTGATTCTGTACAGCGCCAGCGCGTATAACGGCCGGGTCAGATTCCATGACCCGGCTTATTATTTCAAGAAGCAGCTCTTTGCAAGTGCGCTCGGTGTGATCGGTATGTATGCGGTTGCAAAAATAGATTACCGGCGGCTGTTTGCACTGGCACCGTGGTTTTATGCGGCTTCCCTTGCGCTCTCGACGGCGGTGCTCTTTTTCGGAAGTGAGTACAACGGCTCGAAGCGGTGGTTAAAGCTTGGCCCCTTATCGTTCCAGCCCTCGGAATTTGCCAAGATGGCGGTGATTCTCTTCCTGCCCTGGGTGATGGAGCACACGAAAGGCCGGTCCGACAGTCTCTGGTTTATGACAAAGGCGGTGCTGTGCACCCTGCCGATTGCAGCGCTTGTCGGAAGCAATAACTTAAGTACGGCGATTATTTTGCTCGGAATCTGTGCGTTTCTGATCTTTATTTCACATCCGGGCTACCTGCCGTTTCTCGGAATCGGAGGCGCCGGCATCGGGTTTATTGCCGTTTTTCTGATGATGGAAAGCTACCGCCTCGAACGCCTTGCCATCTGGCGCAACCCGGAGGCGTACGAGAAGGGGTTCCAGACCATTCAGGGACTCTATGCGATCGGCAGCGGGAGAATCTTTGGCTGTGGGCTTGGAAAAGGCCTGCAGAAGCTTGGCTTTGTGCCGGAAGCGCAGAATGATATGATCTTTTCGATTATCTGTGAGGAGGGCGGACTGTTCGGCGCCTGCCTGGTGATCGCCGTGTTTGCGGTGCTGATCTGGCGCTTGATGGTCATTTCGATCCATGCGCGGGATCTTGGCGGAGCACTGATTGCGGGCGGAATTATGGGGCATATTGCGCTTCAGGTGATCCTGAACATCGCGGTTGTGACAAATACGATTCCGAATACCGGCATTACGCTGCCTTTTATCAGTTACGGCGGCACCTCCGTGCTGTTTCTGCTCGGCGAGATGGGGCTTGCCCTGTCGGTCTCGAGGGACACCGATTAAAAAGGCGGAAAAGCGCTGCAGAACGGGAACAAAACGGGAGTGTAATGCATACCGTAAAAAGAGAGGCCGGATGGGAGAGAACAGGTGGGAGTATATCAGATTCTCGGCGGAAGGCGGCTTTGCGGAACGGTAACAGTCCAGGGTTCCAAAAATGCCGTTCTTCCCATGATCGCGGCGGCGGTTCTGACAAAAGAGGAGGTCGTGCTGGAAGGCTGCCCGAAGATTTCCGATGTGGAGGATATGGCGGAGATTGTAAGAAGCCTTGGCGGAACAGTCTGGTGGGAGAGGAATGCGCTCCACATGAACTGTGAAAAGATCGAAAAAAGCCGTGTGGAGGGAGCGCTTTCGAAGAGACTGCGCGCCTCTCTTTTGTTTCTGGGAAGTCTTCTTGCAAGGACAGGGGAGGCATACCTTGCAGGGGCCGGCGGCTGCCGGATCGGAAAGCGGCCGACGGACCTGCATCAGAGGGCAATGGAGCTTCTGGGAGCCGAGGTCTTCGAGGAGGACGGCACCATTCGGGCAAAGGCAGATCATCCGAAAGGAGCCGTGCTCTGCTTTCCGAAAAAGAGTGTCGGGGCGACGGAAAATGCGGTTCTTTTTGCTGTCGGAGCGGAAGGTGCAACAAGGCTGGAGCACTGTGCGCGGGAGCCGGAAGTGGTTCATCTCTGCCGGTTTCTTAAGGCCATGGGAGCGGAGATTACCGGCGAGGGGACGGAGCAGATTACCGTTTACGGAAGGCAGGGAAAGAGACTGCTGTCCGGCTGCCGGTATCGTGTTCCGGGTGACCGGATCGCGGCAGGGACGTATCTTCTGATGGGCGCGGCGACGCGGGGGCACCTGACGCTTTCCGGCGCGCCGCTGGACGAAATGGGGGCGGTTCTGTCCCTCTATCAGAAAATAGGTGGACAATATACAAGGAAGAGTGGTACACTGGTAGCAGACAGCAAAAACGTGCAGCATGCTGTTCCGTACGTGGAGACAGAGGAATATCCCGGTTTTCCGACGGATCTGCAGTCGCTGTATCTGGCGGCAGCGATGACGCTGGAAGGAAAGAGCTGTATCTGTGAAAATGTATTTGAGGACCGCCTCCGGACGGCAGAGGAGCTGCAGAAAATGGGCGGTACGCTGCAGATCTGCGGAAAATGGCTGACGGCCGAAAAAAGCCGTCTGCACGGTGCAGAAGTTGTTTCCCAGGATCTTCGGGGCGGCGCGGCACTCGTATCGGCGGCGCTTGCCGCAGAAGGATTTTCCACAATCCGGCAGACAGAACTGATTGAGCGGGGGTATGAACGGTTTCCAGAAACGCTCCGGGAACTCGGAGCCAAGATTATCGTAGAAAAAGAAATATGAGACAGAAAAAAAACAGAAAAAAGAAGAAAAACAGAAAAATACGGATTCTGACCGGGGTGGTGCTTGGCGTCGGCCTTGCAGGTGCCTTGTTTTTTAATGTGTTCAAAATCCGCAATATCCAGGTGGCGGGGAACACCCGGTATACAAAAGATGAAATCAAAGAGATGGTCGCGGACGACAAGTGGATGAAAAACACGGTGCTTCTTACGACGTTTCATTCGAAGGTTGATATGAGCGATATTCCTTTTATGAACTCCGTGGAGTTTACGTTTGTAAGCTATGACACCATCTGCATCCAGGTAAATGAGAAAAAAGTGGTCGGTTATGTCGAGTACGAAGGCCAGAAGGTCTATTTTGACAAGAACGGCATCGTGCTGGAGTGCGTGGACGAGGAGCAGGAAACACCTGCGGAGGGTGAGCCTTCCGACGGAACCGCCTCCGATGGAACGAGTGCGGATGGATCCCTTACGAGTGAGTCGCTTGCATCCGAAAGCGTATCATCCGATGGCACAGCATCCGAAAGCAGTACGTCCGACGGTGCGCTCTCGGCGGATACGATTAAAAGTGCACGTGTGACAACGACAGACTTTCAGCCGACCCTTTCCGATGTTCCGCTTGTAACAGGACTTACGTTTGACTATGTGACCGTGAACAAGCAGCTCCCGGTTGAAAAACCGGCAGTTTTCCGCACCATGCTCGCACTTACGAGAATGACGGAGAAATACAATATCACGCCGGACAGTGTGGAATTTAATGAGAACAGCGAAATTATTCTGCATTACTATGATACCGTGCGGATTCTGCTTGGAACCGATACGGCGTTAGAAGAAAAGATGACGCGCGTAGCAGCAATCCTGCCGAGCCTTTCCGGTCTTTCCGGAGAACTCCATATGGAGGATTACAAGGACGGCGACAGCAGCTTTGTCTTCTCGAAAGATGTATAAGAGGAAAGGAAAGCCGTCAAAAAAACGCAATAATCCTGAATTTTTTATGAAATACGAAAAAAACAGTTGATTATTTTCCGAAGAAATTATATTATATCTTTATGTATGACCATCAGAATATCAGACTATTTTGAGATAGACAGCAGTTCATAATCAAAAGGAGGAAGTTGAAATTGTTAGAGATCATGACAAATGAGGCAGAATCATCTGCAAAGATTATCGTAATCGGTGTAGGTGGTGCAGGAAATAATGCTGTAAATAGAATGGTGGAGGAATCCATCGGCGGCGTTGAATTCGTTGGAATCAACACCGATAAACAGGCGCTGACCCTCTGTAAGGCACCTACCATTCTCCAGATCGGCGAGAAGCTGACCAAGGGACTGGGCGCAGGAGCAAAACCTGAGGTTGGAGAGAAAGCAGCCGAGGAGAGCATCGAAGAGCTCAAACAGATCATGGAAGGCGCTGATATGGTATTCGTCACCTGCGGTATGGGCGGCGGAACCGGAACAGGTGCAGCACCGGTTGTAGCAGGCGTTGCAAAAGAAATGGGCATTCTGACTGTCGGCGTTGTAACAAAACCGTTCAAATTCGAGGCAAGAACCCGTATGAGCAATGCGCTGATGGGAATCGAAAAACTCGAGGAAAACGTAGATACCCTGATCGTGATCCCGAACGACAAACTTCTTGAAATCGTAGACCGCCGGACAACCATGCCGGAGGCATTAAAGAAAGCAGACGAGGTTCTGCAGCAGGCCGTACAGGGCATCACAGACCTGATCAACCTGCCGGCACTCATCAACCTCGACTTCGCAGATGTTCAGACCGTTATGACCGACAAGGGTATCGCCCACATCGGTATCGGCGAGGCAAAGGGCGACGACAAAGCGCTCGAGGCTGTACAGCAGGCTGTTTCCAGTCCGCTGCTTGAGACCACCATCGAGGGTGCAAGCCACGTTATCATCAACATTTCCGGAGATATCTCCCTTATGGATGCAAACGATGCTGCAAGTTACGTACAGAATCTGGCTGGAGAGGATGCAAACATCATCTTCGGTGCTATGTATGATGATTCTGTTACCGATACAGCGAAGATCACCGTTATCGCAACAGGCCTCAACGATGCAACGGCGAAACAGGCAAGCGTATCCCGCAAAGAGCCGGCAGATGCAAGAAAGAGCGCATTTTCCAGCAGCAGCTTCTCTGCACAGGCAGCCGCTCCGGTACACACTGCTCCGAAAGCTTCCGCTCCGGTACAGCCGCAGCCACAGGTTCAGGTGCAGCCGCAGGTACAGGCTCAGCAGACCATGACAAGCAATGTTCCGAAAAAGGACATCCAGATCCCGGATTTCTTAAGAAACCGCAGATAAGCAAAGAATAATAAGCAAATAACGAATTTACCTCGACACGCCGCAGACCGAAAATGTTGCGGCGTGTCGAAGTTTGTTGATCAAAAAAGAAGGTCATTCTTCCGAAAACGACAAAAAATTCACCCCCTTCCGTCTATAATAGGGTCTGTTAGAAATTCAGACCATGCAAAAGGCGCAGGGGGTGTTTTTTTGCACTATGAGATCTTTCTGGATCTTCTCTTTGCAGAGAATCTTCTGCTGAATTATACTATTCTGCGCCTTTCCTCCTTTCTTCTGAAACGATCTGCCACGCGAAGAAGGAGTTTTGCGGCAGCCGCGCTCGGCGCCGGCTATGCGGTGCTGTATGCCGTGTTTGCACGGTATCTGCCGGGTGCGCTGCTCGCCCTGGTCGGAATCGGAATTACAACAGGGATGGTGAAATCTGGCTGCAGAATCACGACAGTACGGGATCTTGTGGTGGGAATGGCAGGCTATATACTGTCCGGTTTTCTGATCGGCAGTGCATACCGCCTGTTCCGGGAGCTGATGCCGGGAAGGGGAATTTTTCTTTTTCTTCTTTCCGGGAGTGCCGCATATGCGGGAACACTCCTCCTGCTGAAGATCCGAAAGGAGATGCTCCTGGAACACGCCAGGCAGGTTACGGTACAGCTTGTGCAGAATGGGAAATGGAAAAAAGTAAAAGGACTGTACGACACGGGCAATACTTTGCGGGATGCCACAACCAAAAAGCCGGTCTCGGTCGTACCGTACACTGTGATACTCGAATTGTTCCCGGACGAAATGCGGACAGGGATTGCGGCGCTTGCAAGGCACGAGACGGTGCCGGAGCCGGAACGGCTTCTTGCGCTGCAGCCCCGTTACATACCGTTTCGCGGACTGGAAGGCCGGGGCTTTCTGCCGGTGATCCGGATCTCGGAAATGATTCTTGTGACAGAACATACAGCCAGGCACATAAGCGGACCGCTGATTGCGCTTGGCGGAGAAAATAGTTCATCTCCCAGGGGCTATGAAATAATTTTGCATCCAGATCTCATGGAAGGACAGGAGGAATGAAGTATGCTGCAGGCTGCACTGCCAAACGGATTCCGGCTTCGTATGCTGCCGCGGTCCGTGCCGGCTGTATTTCGTCAGACAGGGGAGATTTTCTATATCGGAGGCGCAGATGTTCTCCCGGCGCCTCTGGAGGGCCAGGCGGAGGCGGACGCGATCGCCGGGCTTTCCGATCCGGAAAACGAGACGGCAAGGAGCGAGCTGATCGAACACAATCTGCGCCTTGTCGTCTACATTGCACAGAAATTTGACAACACGGGAGTCGGTGTGGAGGATCTGATCTCGATTGGGACGATCGGCCTCATCAAGGCGATCAACACGTTCAATCCGGAGAAAAAGATCAAGCTCGCCACGTACGCGTCCCGGTGCATCGAGAACGAGATTCTGATGTATCTGCGGAGAAACAACAAGACGCGCATGGAAGTTTCGATTGATGAGCCGCTCAATGTGGACTGGGATGGAAATGAACTGCTCTTGTCCGATATCCTCGGAACGGAGGAGGATGTGATCTACCAGGGTCTCGAGCAGGAGGCGGAACACCGCGTGCTCGGAAGTGCAATCAGCAAGCTCTCGGAGCGGGAGCAGGTGATTGTGAAGCTCCGGTTCGGCATCAATATGCCGGAGGGACGGGAGAAAACGCAGAAAGAAGTCGCGGATCTTCTCGGGATTTCCCAGTCGTATATCTCGCGGCTGGAAAAACGGATTATGAAGCGGCTGCGGAAAGAGATTGCGCGGTATGAATAGAGCATAAAAATGCCCTGCCCGGAGGAAAAACCATTGTTTTGGTCCCGGGCAGGACATGATTTGCTGCTTGTTTTAAGAAATGATCGTTTTATCGTGTTTCAAAACGGCATACGCTGCAGGCGTGCGGAGCAAGAGAAGCAGAAAAACCGCCGTTTAAAGAAAGTGCTTTACCGCTCCAGAGTTCTTTCGCCGCAACAGACTCCAGTGGGCAGTCTGCATCGGCAAGTGTGGAAGAAACCGTCTGCGGTGCATCCGAAAGATTAAAAAGTGCAACGTAGGTTGTTCCGGTTGTGTCATCCTTTGCATACCACACAGCTTCATTGTCTGTACGCGTGATCTGATGCGGACGAACGGACGGAGGCAGCATCGCGAGAATATCCGTGTTCGTAAGAAGTGCCAGTGTATCGTCATCGAGAAGCGTCATTTCGGCACCGAGCATCAGTGGAGAGCCGAAGAGACACCAGAGTGTCATCATCGTTTTCTGCTCATCCGGGGTAAAATACGTATGATGTTCTGTAGCAAAACCTTTTCCGAGTTCGCCAAGCGGCAGCATATCACAGTCCGGATAACAGCCGGCAGAGACGTGGCTCTGCCAGAGCTCGCAACGCTGGAACATATCCTTTAACTGTGCCCAGTTGTCCCAGAAATCATCGGTGATGCGCCAGAGATTCGCGTGCTTTTCATAGAACCATGCTTTCTCTATGAGCGCAGGTCCCGGAGACAGAGAGAGGACGATCGGCCGTCCGCATTTTTGGATGGCATTCGAGAGCATCTCGATCTCATGCGCAGCTGCAAACGGATTTTTGTGCATGTTGGTATTACAGATATCATCGCATTTAATGTAATCAACACCCCAGGAAGCGTAGAGCTCCAGCAGGGAATCATAGTAAAGCTGTCCTTCCGGAAGATCGCGTACACCGTACATATCCGGATTCCAGCCGCAGATGACCGTAGGATCGGCAACGTGTTCAGCACCAAGAGAACTGTTCTTGATCTTTCCGTGATGATGTGCAGCGATTCGCGGAATACCGCGCATGATGTGAATTCCGAATTTCAGTCCCAGACTGTGTACATAGTCGGCAAGTGGTTTAAAGCCGGAACCGTCTGCAGAAGATGGAAAACGTTCGGGATCCGGCAGCAGACGGGAGTATTCGTCCATTTCCAGTTCAGAGAATGGAATATACTGATACCGGTCGCGCATGGAACCGGCCTTTTTTGCATACCACTGGATATCCACTACAATATACTCCCAGCCATATGCTTTTAAGTGCTTTGCCATATAGTCGGCATTTGCCTTTACCGCAGCCTCGTCCACGGTTGTATCATAGTAATCGTAGCTGTTCCAGCCCATCGGTGGGGTTGGTGCACATGTATTTTTGTTTGTCAGATGCATAAGAAAAAACTCCTTTCTAAAGCAATGCTTGTTTTTTTCTGATAAGAAAAGTATAATAAAGGACATAGTGCAAAACAAGAAGACAAACCGGATAAAAGAGGTAATTTTTTGATGGAAGATCTGATCGGAGTATATGGAATCCTGGATCTGGATCACTGGCCGAACGCTCCGTTTTTGCTGCTGGACGGCGGGGTGGAAAAGAGATGGAAGGAACCGTATGCATTTCATAATACAGACCGCGGAACATATTCCGGATGGCTGATGCAGTATACGCTTTCGGGAACAGGATGGTTTGAAAAAAACGGAAAAACGTATGAAATGCGTCCCGGGAGAGGATTTTTGTGTCAGATTCCGGAGAATAGCAGATATTATCTGCATCCGGAATCCGAAGAACCATGGATTTTTCTGTATTTTCATTTTCGTGGAAGTGCAGTGTCCTATGCGGCAGAACGACTGTTTGAAAAAACAGGAGATGTTTTTTATGCGGATGCAGATAGCGAGCCAATTCGGACTGCACTGCAGATGCATCGAAAACTGAAAAACGGTTACCGGTCGGAACCGTATGAATGCGGTGTGTTTTTGTATCAGTTTTTTTGTTCTCTTCTGCGGGAGGTACAGCGTCCGGAGCGGAAGCAGACACATTTTTTTGTTCGGGAAGCGATACGGCAGATGGATACCGACTGCGCATCTGTGCAGGGGATTGAACAGCTGGCAGAACAGAGCCGGGTTTCCTTTGCCCATTTTACGAGATGCTTCCGGGAGGAAACAGGCGTTTCTCCCATGCAGTATCTTCAGGAAGCGAGAATTCGCAAAGCGATGACGCTGCTCTTGAATACCGGAAAGAGTGTGGAAGAGATTGCAGCAGAAACCGGATTTTCCAGTGGAAACTATTTTGGAAAAGTATTCCGTCACCATATGGGAATCTCGCCGTCGGCATACCGGAAAGAACGGCAGAACGGTGCTGTCTGAAGTCTTGGTTTTGTACGAAGATGTACTTGCGGAGAAATTCCGGGAGTATGGAAGAAAAAAGGGAGGAACAAAAAGAAATGGAACGAGAAACATTCCAATCGCGCCTTGGCTTTCTTCTGCTTTCGGCAGGATGTGCCATCGGCATCGGAAATGTATGGAAATTTCCGTATATGGTAGGAAACAACGGAGGCGGCATTTTCGTGCTGTTTTACCTGCTGTTCCTTGCCATCATGGGAGTTCCGATTCTGTCGATGGAGCTTGCCATCGGAAGAGGAAGCAAAAAGAGTACCGTGCGCGCGTATGGGGAACTGGAAAAGAAAGGGCAGAAGTGGCATATCCACGGATACGTTGCCCTCATCGGAAACTATCTGCTGATGATGTTCTACACCGTCGTTGCAGGCTGGATGCTGTACTATTTCTACAGCTTTTTAACCGGAAAATTCAGCGGCCTGACAGGCGACGCCGTAACCGGAAAATTCAACGAGATGCTTTCATCTCCGTCGATTCTTGTCATTACCATGCTGATTATTACAATTGCAGGCTTTCTGATCTGTTCGGTGGGTCTGCAGAACGGCGTGGAGCGTGTTACAAAGGTGATGATGATCGTGTTGATGGTCATCATGATTTTCCTTGCGGTTTACAGCTTTACGATGCCGGGTGCCAAAGAGGGACTGAAATTCTATCTGGTGCCGGATATGCAGCAGATCGAACAGGTGGGACTGTTCCACATTATCACAAACGCGATGAGCCAGGCATTTTTTACGCTGAGCCTTGGTATCGGCGCGATGCTGATTTTCGGCAGCTACTTAAACGGCGGAAAATCCCTGCTCGGCGAGGCAGTCAGCATTGCAGCGCTCGATACGTTTGTAGCGATTACCGCAGGCCTCATCATTTTCCCGGCGTGCTTCTCCTACAACGTACAGCCGGACAGCGGCCCGAAGCTGATCTTTATGACGCTGCCGCACATTTTCACCTCGATGAAGGGCGGACGGATTTTCGGAAGCTTCTTCTTCCTGTTCCTGTTCTTTGCGGCGCTGTCTACCATCATCGCTGTATTTGAGAATATCATGTGCTGTTTTTCTGAGATTTTCGGCGTTTCCAGAAAACAGTCAGCCATCATCAACTGCATTCTGGTGATCTTAGGATCCCTGCCGTGTGCACTCGGCTACAATGTGTGGTCCGGATTCCAGCCGCTCGGCGCAGGAAGCACCGTTCTTGATCTTGAGGACTTTATCGTCAGCAACCTTCTGCTGCCGGTCGGCTCTCTGATTTACCTTCTGTTCTGTACTTCAAAATGGGGCTGGGGCTTCAAAAACTACCAGGCAGAGGCAAATAAGGGCGGGGGCCTGAAAGTGCCGGACTGGGTACGGGTTTATCTTTCTTATATTCTGCCGTTGCTGCTTCTGGTATTAATTGTCCAGGGACTGATCGGATAAGACAGGAACAAAAAGGTCAATATCAGACGAAAAAAAGATAAGAAAAGAACTGGAAAAAAAGCCAGGAATACGAGATAATAAAAGACAAGAGACCAGAACAGGTGCCGGGACCCGGAAGTATCAGGTGTCCCGGCACTTGTCGGATCAGAAAGGATACAGGAGAAAGGGGAACAAAATGGGAAAATTTACACCACTGGATTTCAACAAATATGCAGCACTGGCCCGTCAGGCAGCGGCAGAAGGCTGTGTACTTCTGAAAAACGAAAATGAGGCACTCCCGCTTCGAAAAGGAGACAAAGTGGCTGTTTTCGGAAGAATTGCATTCCACTATTATAAGAGCGGACTTGGCTCCGGCGGTCTTGTCAATACGAAATACGTTGTCGGTATTCTGGATGCCTTAAAAGAAGAAAAAGACATTACACTCGACGAGAATCTTCTTGGAACATACGAAAAATGGATCGAGAAAAATCCGTACGACGAAGGACAGGGCTGGGGCAAGGTGCCGTGGTCCCAAAAAGAGATGGAGCTGACCGACGAGATCGTGGAGAGTGCAAAAGGCGCCGATGCAGCCATCGTTGTTGTAGGCCGTACCGCAGGTGAGGATCAGGACAACAAAAATGAGGCAGGCAGCTATCTCTTAACCGATACTGAAAAAGAGATGGTAGAAAAAGTCAGCAAAGCATTTGCAAGAACAATCGTTGTGCTGAACGTCGGAAACATTATCGACATGAAATGGGTGAAAGAGTGCAATCCGGCAGCTGTTCTCTATGTATGGCAGGGTGGTCAGGAAGGCGGAAACGGTGTTGCCGATGTACTGATGGGAAGAGTCAATCCGTGCGGTAAGCTGACCGACACGATTGCAGAGAATATCGAGGACTATCCGTCCCAAGGCTGCTTCGGCGATCTGACCCGCAATGAGTACAAAGAGGATATCTACGTCGGATACCGCTACTTTGAGACCTTTGCAAAAGAGAAAGTATTGTATCCGTTCGGTTTTGGTCTTTCCTATACGACATTTGCCGTGACCGCAGAGGCAGAAGAGAAAGATGTTGACAATGTAACCGTGACGGCAACCGTTGAAAATACCGGCAAAACGGATGGTAAAGAGGTTGTTCAGGTTTATGTAAAAGCTCCGCAGGGTGTTCTTGGAAAACCATCCCGCGCACTCGTCGGTTTTGCAAAGACCGGTGTTCTTGCACCAGGCGCAAAAGAGACGCTGACGATCGATGTGACCAAAGAGAGCTTTGCATCCTACGATGACAGCGGTGCAACCGGCCACAAATCCTGCTACGTACTCGAAGAGGGCAGTTATGAGTTCTACGTCGGAAGCGATGTCAGAAGCGCAGCCTTTGCCGGTGCATACGAGCAGCCGTTCAAAGTGGTTGAGATCCTGACCGAGGCTATGGCTCCGGTAGAAGCATTTGAGCGCATGAAAGCTGTTCCGGGCGAAGACGGAACGTTAAAACCGGGATATGAGGCAGCTCCTCTGCGCACCGTAGATCCGATCGAGCGCATGAAAGAAAACCGCATGGAGCCGATCACCTATACCGGTGACAAAGGCTACAAGCTCGGTGATGTCCTGGATAAGAAAGTAACGATGGAAGAGTTCGTGGCACAGCTTTCCGATGAAGATCTGATCTGCATCTTCCGCGGCGAGGGCATGTGCAGCCCGAAGGTTACTCCGGGAACCGCAGCAGCATTCGGCGGCCTGACACCGGAACTGCAGGAATTCGGTATTCCGGCAGCCTGCTGTACCGACGGCCCGTCCGGACTCCGCTTTGACTGCGGAACGAGAGCCTTCTCCATGCCGAACGGAACCCTGCTTGGCTGTACGTTTGACCTTCCGCTGGTAGAAGATCTGTACGAGATGGCAGGACGCGAGATGAGACAGAACCGTGTCGATGCCTTGCTCGGACCTGGTATGAATATTCACAGAAACCCGCTGAACGGCCGTAACTTTGAGTATATCTCCGAGGATCCGTACCTGACCGGATGGATCAGTGCCGTACAGATTCTTGGTATGGAAAAATCCGATGTAACCGGAACCATCAAACATTTCTGTGCAAATAACCAGGAGTCCAACCGACATCATGTGGACGCCGTTGTTTCCGAGCGTGCCCTGCGTGAAATCTATCTGAAGGGATATGAAATCGCAGTCAAAGAAGGCGGCGCAAGATCCATCATGAGCACTTACGGACCGGTCAACGGCATCTGGACTGCAGGAAATTACGATCTTCTGACCACGATTCTGCGCGGCGAGTGGAACTACGACGGCTTCGTTATGACTGACTGGTGGGCAATGTCAAACCGTGAGGGATATGAAGCAACCAAAACAACCCATGCACCGATGGTATCTGCCGGAAACGATGTCTTCATGGTATGCACCGACTGCTCCGATATGGGACAGGACGATGTGAAAGAGGCACTGGAAAACGGCGAGATCACAAGAGGCGACCTGCAGAGAAATGCGATGAATGTCCTGCATTTCATCCTTGGAACTCCAAGCATCTTACGGTTCCTGGACCGCATCAGCGAGGAAGAGAAAGAAGCACAGGAGCAGATGGGCGACAACGATTTCGTTGCAGCAGATCTTGTAACATACGAGGCAGATCCGGCAACGGGAGATGTTGTGATTGACGCATCCGCATGGAACACGAAAAAAGGAAACAGTGAAGTATGCGGTGTTACGATTCTGGCTGACAAGATGGGAACGTACGATATCGAAATCGAGATGAAATCCGATCTGGAAGACCTCGCACAGCTGCCGGTAACCGTGTACATCGACAATATCGTAAAAACTATGATCAGCATCCGCGGAACAAAAGGTGAGTGGATCAAAGAGACGAGAGACCTTGGCTTCTTCTTCGGCCCGAACCACTACCTGAAGCTGTACTTCGGCGCAAATGGTCTGGAGCTTGGAAAGATCCGCCTGAAGTTAAGAGAAGGCATGGAAGTACTGAGCAAACACGAGGAATAAATAAAAAAAGAAATACAGAGAAAAACCGGAACCCGGGAGCCGCTGTTTGAAAGCGGTGCCGGGTTCCGGTTTTTCGTATGAAAGAAGATTTTTATGGAAGAAGCTGTTTTTTAGTGAAGCTCGTCCTCATCCACATCAATCACATTGTCATCGTGCAGGATTTTCTGCTGGTTGATCTCGGTCTGGATGACGTTTTTGATCCGGCGTTTTGCGCGGCCCATGTAGTAGGTGGTGACAAGATCGGAAATGCCGCTGTAGACAAGGCAGATACCGATGAAAATGTTTGTGGTTGCAACGGCATCAAACGGATTGGTACAGATGATGATGCCGAGAACGCTGGTTAAAAGAGCCAGCAGGAACTCAAGCCACCATTTTTCCAGCCCTGTTTTTTTGAGGTTGAACGCCTTCTGAATGCTGAGCAGTCCGTTTGCCAGAAGGATGATACCGATGACAACCGGGATGAATGCGATTACAAGGTCACTTTCAAAGATAACGAAGCAGCCGAACAGAATCAGTACCAGGGCAACGAACAGATCGTAGCGGAAGAAAAACGGCTCGCCGCGGCTTGCAATGTAGCGGATCAACGCAACAACGCCGCCAAACAGGAGCAGTGCTCCGGCGATATAACAGATCAGCAAACTCGTTTTTACGGGGTAGACGATCAGCACGATACCTAGTATAATAGAGACAGCGGCTGAAAGCAGGAAACTGTTTTTCACATCCTGAAAAAATTGTTTCATAAGGATTCTCCTTTCCACTTGAATGTGGTTTTTCGTTTGCTTTTATAGTAGCTTTTCAAAGCAGAAAAAGCAATGGACAAATTGAAAAAAATGTACGAAGAAATGGAATCGTGAAACGGAAGAAAGAGAGGGTAAAAAAGATGCAGGACGAACAGAAAAAGTTCCAGGAGAAGCTCTCCGAATTGCTGTCATACGCCAGAGACCATGAAAATAAAGTAACGATGAAAGAAGTCAGAGACTTTTTTGAAGACTTTGCACTGGATGAGCAGAAAGTCACCTTTGTCTGCGAATATCTGACGATGGAGCAGGTCGATGTGGCAGATTATGAGCCGGGCGTCGTGCCGGAGGAGACCGAAAAAGAAAAGAAAAAACCGGAGTTTTCCGAGGAGGAGCTGCGTGCCTTACAGCAGTATCTTGACGAACTGCCGGAGACAGAAACACCGTCGGAGGAAGAAACGGCAGAGCTTTACCGGAAAGCGGCAGAGGGCGATTCCCTTGCAAAGAGCATGCTCGTGCAGCTCTGGCTTCCGAAAGTTATTGAGACCGCAAAAGAAATGCACACCCGCGATTTCTTCCTGATGGATCTGGTGCAGGAGGGAAATGTCGGACTTTTAGTAGCGCTGGAGTCCGTTGTAAAAGCTGAGACGGCGGAGCAGGCGATTGATGCGGCTGTGCGTGAGACGATCAGCGATTTCATGGAAGAACACAGAGTTCAGAAACACAAGGACAATACTGTAGTCAATAAAGTAAACCGCTTAAAAGACGCCATCGAGGAACTCTCCGACGGCGATGACATGGATTTCAGTGTGGCAGAGCTTTCCGCGTATCTTGACATGTCCGTGGAAGAGATTGAGGATATTCTGCGGATTGCAGGCGAAGAGCCGTAACAAAAGGCTGGTATTTGCACAGAAACTGTGTGAATTGGCAATAAAACAAAAGCAAAGGAGAAAAATACAATGGTACATCATATTGTTATGTGGAAATTCAAACCAGAAGTAGAGGATGCAAAGAAACCGGAGCTGAAAAAAGCGATGGCAGAGAACCTGAAAAGCCTGGTCGGCAAAGTGCCGGGACTGTTGACGGTTGACTTTGTAGAAGCACCGCTTGCATCTTCCACCCATGATATGGCACTTGTCACAACCCTGGAAAAAGCAGAGGATGTAGCTGTATATGCAAAACATCCGGAGCACGTAAAAGTAGCAGACACCTATGTACGTCCGTACACAACGGAGCGTGCGGCACTCGATTACGAAGAGTAAAAACAAGCACGGACTTTAGCTCGTTGCCCGTGTAAATAAAAAAGTATCCCGTCCCTTTTGGGGAAGCGGGATACTTTTTTTGTGCCGAGAAGATCAATTCCTGATCTGGTGAATACGTTTCATTTAAGTGTTTTTCTGTTCTTCCTTCTGCAGTTCGTCAATTGTAAGCAGCAGCTCATCGATGGAAACCTCTTCGTCCTTCGGATCTTCCGTAAATTCTCTGACCAGTTCTTCGTACGTTCTTCTTCTGTGTTCCAGCGCTTTCCGCGACCGCTCCCGCCGGATGCGGCGGACATACCGCAGGCGGAGGACAAAGAGCAGAATCAGAACGAGAAGGACAAACGGCATCGCCAGAAAAACAGGATCTGCCTTCCGGATACGGGCAAAAAGGGATGCACCGGCCGAGGCAAGATGGCGGAACCAGGAAGCGGCATGCACAGTGCTTTTCCAGAACGCTGCGAAATGGGAAGCCACAGATGAGAAGGAAACCGTGGATGATGCCGGTGCTTTGGAAATGGCCGGTTCCGGTGTCTGGGTTATGGCCGGTGTTTCGGTCGGCGTCGCAGTGGCAGTCGGCGTCGGTGTCGCCGTCGGAATCGGCTCAAAGGTTACGGCAAGCGTATGGTCCGCCTGAACATCCGAAAAAGTATAGCTGTCCGGATATTCCGTCACCGGCAGATACAAGCCGTCCACCGAGAGCTTTGCGAGCCGGAAGCCTTCGTCTGCCGTGTAGGAAACGGTTTTTTCCTCTCCGCGGGAAAATTCCCCGCCCTCGGACACTGAGCCATGCTCCGCCGCGGAAGTGGAAACCGTGAACAGATACGGAACCCGGGTGCGGTAGAACTGCACATACCGTCCACCATCTGCCTTTTTTACGTTTACAATCGCAATAAATTCCCCAGGATTTGTCTCGCAGAGGTCCTCTGGTTCATTGATGGTGATATCGTCGGAAAAGCCAAAATCAACCGTGTCGTCCGCAAGCAGTGTTTTCTGCGAGAGTGAGTATGTCTGGATAAAGTTTCCGATTCCGAGATGCATCGTCAGTGGAAAAATAAAAAAGAGATCGCCGGAAACACAGAGATCCTGAAAATTTCCATGTAAAAATCGAAGGGATACGTGCCCCAGTCATCCACTATCTGAAGTGAGGCATCGAGAAGTTTAAAGCCGTAGCCGCCGTCTGCATCGGTCTGGATCAGATAGCCGCCCGTAGAGGGAAGATAATCGATGCCGAGAATATTGTAGCTCGTCGAGAGCTGGATCCGCTCTTTCTGCTCCAGGGTATCCGGGTCGAGGCGGAAGATACATCCGTAATTGGAAGCATCCGGGCTGCTGTAGCCGCTTACGAGGATTTCATGTGTGACGGGATTGTATGCCATACCGTTCGCGTGAGCAAAGTCTGCGTCCCTTACCTGATGCGCGAGGGAATACTGCGTAACGGGATTTCCGTCTGCGTCTGTATCATTTTTATAGTAGGCAGAGACTACGTCCGGCTCTGTCGTCAGATCATTAAAATTTTCGATGCAGATGATATAATCTTCCGTCGCACAGACGGACTGCACCGCGCCGTTGCTGCCGAGAATCGGATATTCCCCGACCAATTCCCAGGAGGCGCCGGTAAACGGCGTACTGGAGGCAAAACCAGCCTGACAGAGCATGGGGTGAGTCAGAAAGAGAAAAATGCCCAGAAAAAGGGCAAGAAAAAAACGGCCGGATTTCTTGCCGGTGGGAGATTTTATCGAAAAATTTGTAAATGCAAGCCGCATATGATGTGTAGGTCCTTTCTTACAGAAAAAAGGTGAACTTTTTCTGTCATCCTATCTTACCACGGAACCGGCGGAAAGTAAATGAAGGAGGGATGGAGATTTTCTTACATATCGTTTAAGAAAATGTAATAATTTTGTAGTGTTTGCCGATGCAAAGTAGTTGTAAACATTTTGCCGTCTTGGTAAAATAAACATAACAGAATTCAGAAAATTGTGAAGAAAAAGGAAAGGCAGAGAACCGATGATTAGAATCAAAGATATTGCAGACCGCGCAGGGGTCAGCCCGACGACGGTTTCGAATGTAATACACGGAAAGACAGGGCGCGTCTCAAAGGCGACGGTCGAGAAAATCAACCGGATTTTAAAGGAGATGGAGTACGTGCCGAGTATCAGCGCGCGCATGCTGGCGAATAACAGCTCCGGTCTCATTGGTGTGGCGCTTGGTTTCATGAAGAAAGGAAATGCATCTTCCTTTGAGGATCCCTTTGTGTCGGCAATGCTCGGAAATCTGGAGTATCAGATCCGGGAACACGGCTACTATATGATGCTGGTTGCGCGCCATGAGCAGGATGATCTTATGCAGCAGGCGCTCGGCTGGAATTTTGACGGCATGATTGCGATGGCTCTGAAGGAAAAGGAGATTGCAGAGCTCTCGGAACGTCTCGGAAAACCGCTGGTAACCATTGATCAGTATCTCCCGCCGGAACTTGGAGTCCGCTCCATTACGATGGATGACCGCGGCGGTGCGTACCAGATGAGTCAGTACCTGATTGGAAAGGGACATAAAAAATTTCTCTTTTTATCCGACTGCGATCTCGGTGTTGACCACTATCGGTGGCTCGGTGTGCGTCAGGCAATGGAGGAGGCGGGAATTGAGGACTTTGAAAGCCGCCATATTGTGATCCCGTGGAATCCAGAGCAGAGGGAGAAGGCATATGAGGAGATGCTTCCGTTCTTCAAAAAACAGACAGCGCTCTTTTTTTCATCGGATTACTATGCACTTGAAGCATCCAACTTTCTGCAGAACAGGGGAATAAAGGTTCCGGAGGAAATTTCAATTGCGGGCTTTGATGATGTTACTTATGCGACACTTGCGCGGCCGAAGCTGACTACCGTGCATCAGATGGTGGATGGAAAAGCACGCCGTGCCGTAGAGGTCCTGATGCACCTGATCCAGGATGAGCCGGTACAAAAAGATATTCCGCCATTGCCGACAACGCTGGTGGAGAGGGAGTCGGTAAGAGATCTGACGAAGTAAATAGTTACCAAAATTACAGAAAAACTCTTGTAGAAACTGCTGGTTTTGCGCAAAACTATTGAAAAATCACCGTGAAGTATGGTAAACTGTGCTTGCAAACGACAGAATCAAAGAACCAGACACGTTCTGGGGATGAAATAAAGGAGGTAAAAAAATGGACAAAAAATGGTGGAAAGAAGCCGTAGTGTATCAGATTTATCCGCGCAGCTTCATGGACAGCAACGGAGACGGTATCGGCGATTTAAATGGTATCACATCCCGTCTGGATTATCTGAAGGATCTTGGCGTGGATGTTATCTGGCTGTCTCCGGTGTACCAGTCACCAAACGATGACAATGGATATGATATCAGCGATTACCGGGCAATCATGCAGGAATTCGGAACAATGGAGGATTTTGACCGCATGCTTTCGGAGATGCATAAAAGAGGCATCAAGCTGGTCATGGACCTTGTTGTCAATCATACTTCAGATGAACACAAATGGTTCGTGGAGAGCCGCAAATCGAAAGACAACCCGTACCGCGATTATTACATCTGGCGTGATGCAAAAGAAGGAAAAGAGCCAAACAACTGGGGAAGCTGCTTCTCCGGTTCTGCATGGAAATACGATCCGCAGACCGAGATGTATTACCTGCATCTGTTCTCAACAAAACAGCCGGATCTGAACTGGGAGAATCCAACGGTTCGAAAAGAAGTTTTCGATATGATGAACTGGTGGTGTGAAAAAGGCATTGACGGTTTCCGGATGGATGTCATCAGCATGATCTCCAAACCGGAAGGGCTGCCGGACGGCAAGATTCCGGAAGGCGGACTCTACGGTGACTCCGGCTGCGTAAACGGACCGCACGTTCATGAGTATCTGCAGGAGATGAACAAGGAAGTCCTTTCCAAATATGATCTGATGACGGTCGGTGAGTGTGCCGGTGTCACGATCGAGGAGGCAGAAAAATATGCATCCGCAGACGGCAAAGAGCTCAGCATGGTATTCCAGTTCGAGCTGGTTGAGCTGGCAAGCGGAAAATACGGCAAATGGACGGACAAACGCGTACCGCTCAAAGATTTCAAACGCGTCATGACAGCATGGCAGACGGAGCTTGAGGGCAAGGCATGGAACAGCCTCTTCCTTGGAAACCACGACCAGCCGCGCTGCCTGTCCCGTTTCGGCGATGATTCACCGGAATATCGCGTAGTCAGTGCCAAAATGCTTGCAACCTGCCTTCATATGATGCAGGGTACCCCGTACGTATACCAGGGCGATGAGCTCGGCATGAAGAACGTTCCGTTCCACGATCTGTCCGAATTCCGCGATATTGAGAGCATCAACGCGTTTCACGAGCTGACCGGAGCCGGAAAAGTAGCGCCGGACGATATGATGCGCTACCTGAACCTGCGCGGAAGAGACAATGCAAGAACTCCGATGCAGTGGGATGATACCGCTTCGGCAGGATTTACCACAGGAACCCCGTGGATCAAAGTCGGACCGGATTACGAGACCGTCAATGCAAAAAATGAGATGGCGGATCCGGATTCTGTATACAATTATTACAAGAAACTGATTCATCTCCGGAAAGAGAAGGATATCATGGTTTACGGAACGTACGAGCTGCTCGATCCGGAGGACGAGGCACTGTATGTATATACCAGAACCTTAGGCGATCAGAAACTCCTCGTGATGTGCAATTTTACAAAAGAGGAGCAGGAGTACACGGTTCCGGAAACCTTTGCAGGAGCAGAGGTGCTGATCAGCAACTATCCGCAGGACGGCGCGGCAGCAGGGACACGAAAACTGCGCGCGTATGAGGCGGTTGTTCTGCAAACAAAATAAAAAATGCAGAGGAATCTGTGACAGAACGAACTTTTGCCACAGATTCCTGTTCTCAAAATGTGGCAAAAACCGGTAAGATAAGAAAGGGGAAAACAAAACATGAAATCATATCTGAAAATGGAGACACATCCGCTTGCAGATCCGAAGAATGTAGTAAAGGGCGATAAATATCGTATCACGGTGCTGACGGATCATCTTCTTCGGCTGGAATACAGTGAGGACGGTGAATTCATCGATGCGGCATCCCAGACGGTTGTAAACCGTGATTTTCCAGCAGTGGAATTTTCCGTCAAAGACACAGGCGATGAGCTGGAGCTGCGCACAAAGTATCTGCAGCTGAATTACAACAAAAAGGCATTCTCTGCAAACGGACTTTCCTGCAAAACAACGGCAGTCGGCATCAGTTCTGTACCGGCATGGCATTACGGAGATCCGACACAGGATCTTGGAGGAACGGCCCGTACGCTTGATCAGGTCAACGGAGCATGCGAACTGGAACCTGGTATCATGTCCTGGTTTGGTTCCGCTGTTCTGGATGATTCGAAGTCGCTTCTGATGACAGAGGACGGTTGGGTGACCCCGAGAAAGAAAGGAGTGCAGGATCTGTACTTCTTCGGCTATGGCTGGAATTTCCGTTTGGCATTAAAGGATTTCTACCACCTTTGTGGCAAGACACCGATGCTTCCGAGGTTTGCGCTTGGAAACTGGTGGAGCCGTTACTGGCGTTACAGTGAAACATCCTATATGAAACTGATGGAAGACTTTGACAAAGAGAACGTTCCCTTCTCGGTTGCTGTTATCGATATGGACTGGCACCGTGTAGACGATGTGGATCCGAAATACGGCAGCGGCTGGACCGGCTATAGCTGGAATAAAAAACTCTTCCCGGATCCGGAGCGTTTTCTTGGAAAACTCCATGCACGTGGCATGAAGACAACACTGAACGTCCATCCTGCAGACGGAATTCGTGCGTATGAGGACTGCTATCCGGAAGTAGCAGAAGCTATGGGAGTGGATGCAAAAAAAGAAGAGCCGGTCAATTTTGACATTGCGGATCCGAAATTTGTTGATGTATATTTCGACAAAGTCCATCATCCGATGGAAAAAGAGGGCGTCGATTTCTGGTGGATTGACTGGCAGCAGGGACAAAATACCAAGATCGAGGGTCTTGATCCGCTGTGGATGTTGAATCACTATCATTTCCTTGATAGTGGAAGAGACGGAAAACGTCCGATGACCTTCTCCCGCTACGCAGGACCCGGCTCCCACCGCTATCCGGTCGGATTTTCCGGAGACACTCACATCACCTGGGAATCACTGGATTTCCAGCCATACTTTACCAGCACAGCCTCCAACATCGGCTATGGATGGTGGAGTCATGATATCGGCGGCCATATGCTTGGCTACCGTGACGATGAGCTTGAAGCAAGATGGTATCAGTACGGAGTATTTTCTCCGATCAATCGTCTGCACAGCTCTAACAGTGCCTTCAGTGGAAAAGAGCCTTGGAACTTCAGTATGGAAGTGCGCAGCACGATGGATGATTTCCTCCGTCTGCGTCATAAACTGGTGCCGTATCTGTATACGATGAACTACCGTGCATGGAAAGAGGACACACCGATCGTTGTTCCGATGTATTATGATTACCCGGAGACGGTTTTCTGGGGCAAAAATCAGGCACCGAATCAGTACTTCTTCGGAAGCGAGCTGATGGTAACACCGGTGACAACGAAATGCATTCCGGAGCTGAAGCGTGCAAAAACAAAGGTGTGGCTGCCGGAAGGTACGTGGTTTGATTTCTTCAACGGAATGATTTACGAGGGTGGCAGAAGTATGGATCTGTACCGTACGCTCGAGGAGATCCCGGTTCTTGCGAAAGCAGGTGCGATCATCCCGATGACAGAGAAGATCAGTGCGCTGGATGTAGAATCTAACCCGGATGAGCTGACGGTACGCGTTTACGCGGGCGCGGACAATACATTTGTCCTGTACGAGGATGACAATACTACCATGGCATATGAGAAGGATGACTGTGCAAAAACATCGATGACGCTCGACTGGGGTGCGCGGAAATTTACGATTGCACCGGTTGAAGGCAATCAGAGCTTCGTTCCGGAAAGCAGAATGTACTGCGTAGAATTCGGCGGAAGTACGGCAAAAGAAGCGAAGGTCTTTGTAAACGGCGTGGAAGCGGATGCAGAAGTCAAAGAGAAAGACGGACTTCTTACGATCGCGGTAACAGATGTAAAACCGCAGGACACCGTGACAATCTGTCTGCCGGAAGATACGGAGATTGCAAAGAACGATGTCATGACACGTGCGATGGATCTGCTGCTGCACGCCGAAATCAGCTACATCACCAAAGAGCAGATCGCAAATCTTCTTCACAAAGCAGACGGAAAGGTAGCAATTCTGGCTGCAGAGCTGCAGAGCATGGAACTTTCAAATGATCTGCGCGGTGCGCTGCTGGAGATCATTACGGCATAAATTGCTGCAGAAAAATACGATTTGATTTACAGAAAAAGAATTCTGTGATACGATACATACAAAGAAAAGGAAGAGAGCGTGGCAGTGGATTCTGTCAGGCTCTCTTCTTGAAATGTGAGACAGGAGGATTTTTAAACGTGGGAAAATACATCATGGCACTTGATGCCGGCACAACGAGCAACCGCTGTATTCTGTTTGATCAGAAAGGACAGATCGTAAGCCTTGCGCAGAAGGAGTTTACCCAGCGTTTCCCGAAACCGGGCTGGGTGGAGCACGATGCCAATGAAATCTGGTCCACGATGCTCGGTGTAGCCGTGGAGGCAATGCAGAAAGCGGGCGCGTCCTACGAGGATATCGCGGCAATCGGCATCACAAACCAGAGAGAGACGACGATCGTCTGGGACAAAAAGACGGGAGAGCCGGTCTACAATGCAATTGTATGGCAGTGCCGCAGAACATCGGAATACTGCGATTCCCTGATGGAGCGCGGACTGGTTGACCGTTTCCGGGAGAAAACAGGTCTTGTGATCGATGCGTATTTTTCAGCCACGAAGCTGAAATGGATTCTAGATGAAGTTCCGGGCGTGCGCGAGCGGGCGGAGCGAGGCGATCTCTATTTTGGAACAGTGGAGACGTGGCTGATCTGGAAGATGACAAAGGGAAAGATACATGTCACCGATTACACCAACGCGTCCCGTACAATGCTGTTCAATATCCATACCCTGAAATGGGATGAGGATATCTTAAAAGAGCTGAACATTCCGCTCTGTATGCTGCCGGAAGTCCGCCCGTCGAGCTGTGTCTACGGGGAGACGGCATCCACATATTTCGGCGGCCCGATTCCGATTGCGGGAGCAGCGGGAGACCAGCAGGCGGCGCTGTTCGGCCAGACCTGCTATGCGCCGGGCGAAGCGAAAAATACATACGGAACAGGCTGCTTCCTGCTGATGAACACGGGAGAAAAGCCGGTTTCTTCGACACACGGTCTTGTTACCACGATTGCATGGGGCATCGGGGACAAGATTACGTATGCGCTCGAGGGATCCATTTTCGTCGGCGGAGCCGCAATCCAGTGGCTGCGCGATGAGATGAAGCTGATCGAGTCCTCGGCGGATTCCGAGTACATGGCGCAGAAGGTGAACGACACGAACGGCTGCTACGTCGTGCCGGCGTTTACCGGCCTTGGCGCACCGTACTGGGATCAGTATGCGAGAGGAACCATTCTCGGCCTGACCCGCGGCGTCAACAAATACCATGTGATCCGCGCAACGCTGGAGTCGATCACGTATCAGGTGGATGATGTCTTAAAAGCGATGGAGGCAGATTCCGGCATGAAGCTCTCTGCGCTGCGTGTGGACGGCGGAGCAAGCGCCAACAACTTCCTGATGCAGTGCCAGGCGGACATCAGCCAGGCGCCGGTGGAGCGGCCGTGCTGCATCGAGACGACCGCGATGGGAGCAGCTTATCTTGCGGGACTCGCCGTCGGCTACTGGCCGGATCAGGAGACGGTAAAACAGAACGGAGCCATTGACCGTACGTTTGAGCCGGAGCTCTCGAAAGAGGAGCGCGATGAGAAGATGAACGGATGGCACAAAGCAGTCCGTTACGCCGAAGGATGGGCAAAATAGAAAAAGATTTTGGAAATGCAGAAAAGGAACGGTTTCGTAATGAAAACCGTTCCTTTTCGCGTACTGTGACTTCTTGTCTACTGACGTTAAAGAATGTCGATATGTTCGCCGTTTAAAGCTTTGTTCATGCTTCGCACGGCACAGAATTTACCGCACATCGAGCAGGTATCTTCCTGTTCCGGCGAGCGGTCGGCGCGGATGGCTTTTGCGGTCTCCGGGTCCAGTGCACAGTCCCACTGTGCTTCCCAGTCGAGCACGCGGCGGGCATCGCCCATCTTGTCGTCAATATCACGCGCATGCGGAACACCTTTGGCGATGTCGGCAGCGTGTGCGGCGATTTTGCTTGCGATGATGCCCTGTTTTACATCATCCAGGTTCGGAAGAGCCAGATGCTCTGCCGGCGTTACGTAGCACAGGAAAGCAGCGCCGTTCATGGCCGCAATCGCGCCTCCGATGGCAGCGGTGATGTGGTCGTAGCCCGGTGCAATATCGGTCACAAGAGGGCCGAGGACATAGAACGGAGCGCCCATGCAGATGGTCTGCTGTACTTTCATATTGGCCGCAATCTGATCCATCGGAACGTGGCCCGGTCCCTCAACCATAACCTGAACGTCTTTCTCCCAGGCACGTTTGGTGAGTTCGCCGAGGCGCACCAGCTCTTCAATCTGGCAGACATCCGTTGCGTCGGCAAGGCAGCCAGGACGGCAGGCGTCACCGAGAGAAATGGTCACATCGTATTCACGGCAGATATCGAGAATCTCATCGTAATACTCGTAGAACGGATTCTCCTCGCCGGTCATGCACATCCAAGCGAACACGAGGGAGCCGCCGCGGGAAACGATATTCATTTTCCGTTTGTGTTTGCGGATCTGATCGATGGTTTTTCTGGTGATGCCGCAGTGCAGGGTGACGAAATCGACACCGTCCTCGGCATGGAGGCGGATGACGTCAATAAAATCTTTGGCGGTCAGCGTATCCAGGTCTCTCTGGTAATGGATCACACTGTCATATACCGGCACGGTGCCGATCATGGCCGGACATTCGGAGGTCAGTTTCCGCCGGAACGGCTGCGTATTGCCGTGGCTCGACAGGTCCATGATGGCTTCTGCGCCCATATTGACCGCGGAGAGTACCTTCTGCATCTCCACATCGTAATCTTTACAGTCTTTCGAAACACCGAGATTTACATTGATTTTCGTGCGCAGCATCGAGCCGATGCCCTCCGGATCGATGCAGGTGTGCAGTTTATTGGCCGGAATGGCAACCTTTCCGCTGGCAACGAGCGGCATCAGTCTTCCACGGCCATATACTCTTTTTCTGCGACTTTTTTCAGCTCCGGTGTTACAATGCCGCGGCGTGCGGCGTCCATCTGTGTTGCGTAATTGTGTTCCATCTGTTGTTCTCCTTTATTTTCAAAATCAGATCCGGTAAGCGTGGTTCAGCGGTCCCGAGCCGTGGCCGAGATCCATCATGCTCGCGAGTGCGCCCGAAATATACTCTTTTGCGGCGGAAATGGCATCCGGAAGGGAAAGCCCCTTTGCGAGCCCCGATGCGATGGCGCTGGAGAGTGTACAGCCGGTGCCGTGTGTGTTCGGATTGTCGATGCGTTTTCCGGTGAACCAGGTAAATGTGCCGTTGTGATATAAAAGATCGTTGGCATCATTGATACTGTGGCCGCCCTTTAATAGAACGGCACAGCCGCAGGAATCCCCGATCTCTTTTGCGGCGCGTTCCATATCGCTTTCCGACTGGATTTTGATGCCGGAGAGAACTTCTCCCTCTGGGATATTCGGTGTGATGACTTCGGCCAGAGGAAAGAGCAGTTTTTTCATCAGGTCAGGCACGCCGCCCGAAGCGAGCGCGGAACCGCTTGTAGCGACGAGGACCGGGTCCACAACGATGTGTTTGGCCTGGTAGAAGCGAAGCCGTTCGGAGATGACTTCGATCAGTGCCGGGGAGGATACCATACCGATTTTGACGGCGTCCGGGAAGATGTCCGTAAAGACGGCGTCAAGCTGTGCGGCCAGAAACTCCGGTGTTACATCGAAAATACCGGAAACTCCGGTGGTGTTCTGGGCGGTGAGTGCGGTAATTGCCGACATGGCGTAAACTCCGTTTGTGATCATGGTTTTGATGTCTGCCTGAATGCCGGCGCCTCCGCTGGAATCACTTCCCGCGATTGTTAATGCTGTTTTCATGTTTTTCGCGTCCATGAGAATTACTCCTTTGCATTACTTTTCTTTTTGGACAGGCGACAAAGAAAGTGGTGCCCCCAGTCTGCCGCCTGGTGTGAGGATGAATGGTTACGTAAAATTATTTGTTTTCCAGCATGCGCAGAGTCTGTTCTTTCAGATCCTTCGTTGCGGAAACAATGTCTTTCTGTGCAAAAATGGCACTGATGACGGCGATGCCGCAGATGCCGCTGCCGGAAAGCTCCGTCACGTTATCGCGTGTGATGCCGCCGATGGCGATGACAGGGATTTTAACGGCATTGCAGATAGCAGTCAGCGTTTCGTGGCTGACATCCTCCGCATCCGCCTTGGAACCGGTGTGGAAGACTGCGCCGACGCCGAGGTAATCTGCCCCGCGCTGCTCGGCGAGAATGGCCTGTTCCACGGTCTGTGCCGAAACGCCGATGATCTTGTCCGGGCCAAGCTTTGCACGGACATCGCCGGCCTCCATATCGCTCTGGCCGACATGAACGCCGTCCGCATCCATCTTAGCTGCGATTTCCACGTTATCGTTGATGACGAAAGGAACATGGTATGCGGCACAGAGTTTTTTCAGTTCCAGTGCCTCTTCCATAAAGTGATCCTGGTCAAGATTTTTTTCGCGGAGCTGGATAAACGTTGCGCCGCCCTGCAGAGCCTTTTCCACCTGGCTGTACAGTGTCTCGCCGTTCAGCCAGCTGCGGTCTGTCACAGCATATAAAAGCAGGCCTTTTTTATCGCACTTCATACTTTGCACCTTTCTCCAGCGTCTCGCCGTCCATGTGGTAGATGGCGTCGATGATGCGGTTCCGGTAGGTGGAGTTGCCGTCTTCCGGTTTCATATGGCTCCAGCCGATCTCGCCGGCAAGTCCCATCGCGCAGACAGCGGCAGCAGCGGCTTTTAACGGCTCGTCCGGGTTGGCAACGAGGTAAGCGGTCATCATGCCGGAGAGCTGGCAGCCTGTTCCGGTGATGCTTCCCATCTCGGCGCGTCCGTTGCGGATCACGTAGCAGGTGTCAGCATCGGCAACGAGGTCGATCGCTCCTGTGATAGCGACAACACAGTTGTGGTCTTTCGCAAAGTTTTTTGCAAAAGCAACGGCGCTGTCGAGGTTTTCGTCTGTTACTTTATCGGCAACGTCTGCGTCAACACCCTTTGTCGTTCCGCTTCCAAGTGCCAGTGTTTTGATTTCGGAAATATTTCCGCGGATGACGGTGAACGGGATTTTTTCCATCAGTCCGACTGCGGTCGAAGTACGTAAGTGGCTTGCGCCTGCGCCGACTGGATCGAGCAGGATTTTGTGGCCGAGCGAAGCTGCTTTTGCACCGGCACGGTACATGCCGTCGATGCTCGTTCTGTGCAGCGTTCCGATGTT
This sequence comes from Blautia sp. OF03-13, assembly GCF_003460685.1. Lineage (NCBI taxonomy): Bacteria > Bacillati > Bacillota > Clostridia > Lachnospirales > Lachnospiraceae > Blautia > Blautia sp. OF03-13. The sequence goes on from NZ_QTVR01000015.1 coordinate 64,123, forward strand.
GATGTTCAGACCGCCGCAGATGGAGGTGATATCCTCGACATCCTCCGGTTCATCGGACATGATCGGGCTTGCGCCGCATGCCAGCAGAATATTGGCGACATCGTTTACTGTAACGTAATTTGTGATGTTGTGTACGAGAGGGGTTGTTTTTCTGACATTGTCAAGACAAGTGCCTAACATAATTTTTTGTTCCTCCTGTGTGAGTATTTTTGCAGAAGCAAATTCCCTTGTGGTACTGGAAGAACCTGTTGATGATGTGTTCATAGAGATTAAAAAAGCAGATATACGTGGAGGTATATCTGCAGAAAATGTGCATATCGTATCTCCCTACGTTGGCATTACCCAAATCAGGTTCAGGGTCTAGGAGATGCATCCTACTCTCAGCCCGCTTCGCACGCGAGCTCCCCTTTGCTTTCTGCAGACAATTATATACGCATAAAAACAATTGTGCAAGAGAAAAACGGAAGATTTTAAAAAAATTCAGAAAAATAAAAAAGACATGCAAAATATTGGAAATGTAATGTTATTTGGGTTGAAAGAGAAAATAATATCAGTGTAAAATGAAGTATAAAATATGCGTGGAAGACGGGTGAAACGATGGAAGAACAAAGAAGCTTGAACTCTACCAGGACAGCCCGGAATACACCTTCGACCTGATCCTCGTGGACGTACATATCGCAAAGCCGATTGATGCGGAATTACTGAAAAAGAAAATTGCAGAGTATTGCAGGTGAAAAGAAGTGCCCCTGCCCGGCATCTGATGTGTGCCGGGCAGGGGCTTTTGATGTGCGAATCTTATTTTTCTTCCTCCGGGTACGTATAGCCCCAGGTTCTGCGGAAGGAGGTCATCAGATCCATGACGTCCTTCGTGTAGTCGAGGTGCATGGCAGATGCATCTCCATTGATGGCGCGTTCCATGTCGGCGAGCTCATAGGCGAGTGCATCGGCGTTGTCACCGGCTTTGATGATTTCGGATTCGCCGGTGGAAGCGTCTGTGATTTTTGCTTCCCAGGCACGCGGGTACTCCATGATCTCGATAAATCCGTTCTCACAGGAAACCATGCCGCGTTTCGGCTGTTTGGAGTGGAGAGAGAGCATCACACTTGCCATCTGTCCTTCCTGATTGGTGAGAAGGAGGCCGGCCTGCTCGTCCACACCGGTCGGAGCGGGCTTTACCTGGGAAAGGAGCTGATCCGGTTTGGAGTCGAAGAACCAGCGGAGGAAGGAGAGTGCGTATACGCCGATATCAAGCATCGCGCCGCCTGCGAGATTCCGGTTGAAGAAGCGGTTCTTCATGTTGTACTCTTTGAAACTGCCGAAGTTCATCGTGATCAGATTGACTCTGCCGAGACGGCCGGAGTCGAGAATTTTTTTCAGCTCTTTGTAGATCGGCATATGGTAAATCGTCATTGCCTCTCCGATGATGATACCTTTTTCTTTTGCAAGCGCTATGGCCTCGTCGAGCTCGTCGCTGTTCAGCGTAATCGATTTCTCAACGAGAATGTGTTTTCCATTGGCAATCGCCTCTTTCATAAAGCCAAGATGCGTGTTGTGCGGCGTCGTGATATAAATGACATCGACCTCCGGATCGGTAAACATCTCATGGAAATCATCGTAAACTTTTCCAATTCCATATTTCTCCGCAAAAGCAGCCGCCTTCTCATGGGTCCGGTTGCCGACCGCGTAAATATTCTTTCCGTTTTTCTGCAGTGCGACCGCCATTTCATTTGCAATCACACCGCATCCGAGTACAGCCCATTTGATTTCTTTCATCGTGAGATTCTCCTATCGTATCTATTTCGCCCAGAGCGGTTCTTCGCTTCCGCTGTAGTCAAACCGTCCGTCGTTTTTCTCTTCCAGTGCTTTGATCATATGGTACGTAAATTCATTGTAAGGCGTTGGAATTCCAAGCTCTTTTCCCATGCGGATCAGCGCACCCGAGAACATATCAATTTCCGTATGGCGTCCCGCATCGAGATCCTGGAGCGTTGAGTAGCGCGCCGTCGGCGGAACCGCACTTCCGCGTCCCGAGGAGACATCCGCCTTGCTGATATCAATTCCCTTTGCCTCCGCAATCGCTATCAGTTCTGCGCGGAGTCCGTCGCTGATCGCCTTCATATGCACACTGTCGCGGTAGCAGCCGACCCCGGCACCGAGAATAGCCTGCGGCAGGTTATTGCAGACATTCAGCCGGAATTTGCTCCATATTTCCTCTAAAATACAATCGGTTGCCCGGTAATGCAGCCCTGTGCCGGAGAACAGATCCAGAACAGCCTGCACACGCTCACTGTCGTACGGAGCCGAAACTTCGCCGAAAATGATGCCGAGCGTCGCCTCAGGGTTGAAAACGTAGCCGTCATTCTCTTTATGAGAAGCTACTTTGATAACAGCATGAAGCAGATGCTCCGCACCGACTTTTTGCGCGATGATCTCCTCACTGTCCACGCCGTTCATCAGACTCATGATCACAGTATTCTCGCCGGTAACGGCAGTAATATTGTCAAGAGCCCCCGGCAGTGCGCCGTATTTGAGCGAGACGATCAGAAAATCCACGTCGTGTGCCTCTTCCGGTGTCCATACCTCCGGGTGATAAACCGTATCGTTAATTTTGCATCCTTTGTTTTTCAGACGCTTCGCCCGTTCCCCGGACGCGATAACGCCAAGCCGGATGTCCTTTTTCTCCGAAAGCCCCCAGATCACATAAGACCCAACCGCTCCGGCGCCCAGAACAGCAACTGATTTTATTTTCATAATAGCCTCCTTTGTAACTGTTTGAATTACCCTTACTATAACAAATTTTGCGGAGATCCTCAATTTGTTTTTCAAAATAGAGAATTTCGGAAAAGGAAGCCTAAATGTGTTGACGGAGCGATAAGGTAGATTGTAGAATGAAAAGAAAATGTACGAAGACAAAATCCGGACGAAAGAAGAACAGAAGGCAAAAGAAAAACAAGAGAAGAAATAAGAAACGAAGGAGAAACGAAATTCGAACGTTTCTCCTTCGTTTTTTGCACGCATTTTTACCGGGAAATCATATTCTAAGGTTAGAATGAAAAAACAGGAGAATCTGTTGATGAAAGGAAAATGGCTGACAGGTGCGCTTGTACTGGCGATGGCGGCAGTGACGCTGGCGGGATGCGGGGCAAAAGATGAGACAAAAGAAAAAGTGGAGCAGGTGACATTAAATGAGGTTGCCCACTCCATTTTTTACGCCCCGCAGTACGTGGCAATTGAGGAGGGGTATTTCGCGGACGAGGGCATTGATCTGACGCTGATGACAGGATTTGGTGCAGATAAAGTGCTGACGGCGATGATTTCCGGCGAGGCGGATATCGGGTTTATGGGGGCGGAGGCAACCGTCTACGCGTACCTCGAGGGAACCGCAGACCCGGTTGTGAACTTCGCGCAGTTGACGCAGCGGGCGGGAAACTTTGTTGTGGGAAGAGAGAAAGACAATTCGTTTACCTGGGAGAAATTGAAAAACAAAGAGGTATTAGGGGGAAGAAAAGGCGGTATGCCGGAAATGGTCTTTGAGTATGTTCTGGCGCAGAAAGGGATTGATAAAAAAGACGTAAATATCAACCAGAGCATCGATTTTGGTTCCACAGCTGCCGCGTTCTCCGGCGGGCAGGGGGATTATACGATTGAATTTGAACCGTCCGCGACACTGCTCGAGCAGAAGGGCGACGGCTATGTCGTGGCATCGGTCGGAACGGAATCCGGGTATGTGCCGTATACGTCGTACAGCGTCAAACAGAGTTATCTGAAAACGCACGGCGCAACCGTAGAAAAATTCACGAAGGCACTGCAGAAGGGAATGGACTTCGTGCAGACGCACACACCGGAGGAGATTGCAGAAGTGATTGCGCCGCAGTTTGCAGAAACCGAGCTGGAAACCATCACCGCGATCGTGCGCCGCTACTATGAGCAGGATACGTGGAAAGAAAATCTGATCTTTGAGGAAGAAAGTTTTGATCTTCTGCAGGAGATTCTGGAGCAGGCGGGAGAGCTGGAGAAAAAGGCATCGTACAAGACACTCGTGACAACAAAATACGCCGAAGAGGCCGCCGCCAAAGGTTGATTCCGGCGGAATAGAAAAGCGAAAAAAGACAGAAAAAGACACTTTTCGACATTCGTCGACAAACAGCGACATTTTATTCGAAAAAAATAAAGAAAATTGTAAAAGAAAAGCAGAAAAATAGAGAAAAAGTATTGCAAAAAAGTAAATTTTGTTGCATACTATGGGTGTCGCATATATTTTTTACAACACAGGCATACGGAGGCGAACAGACATGAAAGTAGGTTTTATCGGCGGCGGCAACATGGCGAGTGCCATGATTGGCGGAATGATCCAAAAAGGAGTTGTATCTGCAGATGACATTCTGGTATCGGTCCGCACGGAGAAAAGTGTGGAACGCTTGACCAACCAGTTTGGAGTCCAGGCGACTACGGAGAACGAAGCGGTCGTAGCCGGATCCGATCTTGTATTCCTGGCAGTAAAGCCAAACCAAATAAAAAATATAATAAACCTCGTCAAAAACTTCATCTCACCCGAGAAGATTATCGTATCGATTCTTCCCGGTAAGTCTTTACAATGGCTGGGTACAGAAATCGGAAAACCAACAAAGTTAATTCGCACCATGCCAAACACACCAGCACTCGTCGGAGAAGGAATGACCGGCGTCTGTGCCAATGATCTCGTGACGGAGGAAGAGCTGCAGCTCGTTTTAACCCTCCTGAAAAGCTTTGGCCGCGCAGAAGTTGTTCCGGAGTATCTGATGGATACCGTCACAGGTGTCAGCGGAAGCTCGCCGGCGTACGTATTTCTTTTCCTGGAGGCTCTTGCAGATGCGGCCGTAGCCGAAGGAATGCCGAGAAAACAGGCATATGAATTTGCTGCACAGTCTGTCCTTGGAAGCGCCAAAATGCTTCTCGAGACAGGAATGCACCCGGGAGAATTAAAAGACATGGTCTGCTCGCCAGGCGGAACCACCATCGAAGCGGTTGCCGTACTGGAGCGGGAGAAACTGAGAAGTGCTGTTATTGATGCAACACGAGCCTGCATCCGGAAATCAAAGGGAGTGGATTAGAAGGAGCAGCACCGCCGCTTTGACAGAATGACGCTAATGTGAAAGCAGCAAAAATAAAGAATGTATGCACAAAAAAACAAACCAAAACAAGCAAAAAGCAAGCACAAAAAAGAGTAAAAAAACAAACGAGCGGAAAAATCCCGGCAGCCGTGGAAAAGGCACCGGGATTTTTTCTGGTAATTTATAGTTTTTTTCCTTTACTGAGCGTACTGTTGTGATAATCGGAAGAATAGGTTACATCCTTTCCAAACCATACTGGAGGAACAAAGGCGTTTGCGGATGCTTCGTCCGGAAACTCCACCTCTGCGAGATAAAGGCCTTCATATGGCGCATCAAAGACATCGAGCTCGATCGTCAGATCCGTTCCGGTAAGCGGCAGCAGATAGCGTGTTTTTGAGATGAGAACGCCGTCTGCCTTTTCCCGCAGATGCAGGTAGGATTCCTTTGTGAGCGGAAGATTATACTCTTCACGCACCATCAGCCCTTTTGACTTGTAGGTCAGATAATATTCGTCGTCAGAGCGGCGGATGCGGACAACCGGTTCGGTGGAAAGATAGCCCTGCTCGATTTTTTTACATGGATAGCTTGTAAGATTTTCCGGAAGCTGATCCAGAAGGTATTTGCGTTCGATTTCCATAAAAGAGACTCCTTCTCGTGATTGCATCACTGCTTTTTTCAAGAGTTTACCATGCTTTTCCCGTGATGTTAAGCGAAATCCGGCTTTTTGCGAAAAAAGTCCTGAAATTTTTATGAAATGCAAGCATTCTGCGGAAAAATGTGGTATAATAGCGGCGGTTTGTTACAAAGAAAAGCAGAGAATATCACGTGACAAAACACACGAGACTGATCATACAACACAGGAGGACAAAACCATGGCAAAGATTTATGTATTTCTGGCAGACGGATGTGAAGAGATTGAGGCACTGACCCCGGTGGATCTGCTGCGCAGAGCCGGAGAAGACGTATGCACCGTTTCTATTATGGGAAGAAAAGAAGTAACAGGATCCCACAAAATCACCATTCTTGCAGATGAAACCATCGAAGAGGGAGAGTTTGATGACGGAGACATGCTGGTACTTCCGGGCGGAATGCCGGGTACATTAAATCTGGCCGGAAACGAGACGCTCGCAGCGCTGATCCGTTCCTATGACGATCAGGGAAAGAAACTGGCAGCCATCTGCGCAGCGCCGAGCATCCTTGGTGTGATGGGCATCTTAAAAGATAAAAACGCCGTCTGCTTCCCGGGATTTGAAGAAAAGCTGGCAGGCGCAAACGTACTCGATGTACCGGCAGTCACCGACAAAAATGTGACCACCGGCCGCGGCATGGGAGCAGCCACTGACTTCGCACTGGAGCTGATCCGTGTTCTGCAGGGAGAGGACAAAGCAAAAGAAATGGCGGAAAAAATCGTATTTCATTGCTAAAAAAAAGCCTAAAAACCACAGAAATATAAAAAAATCACTGGCGTTTTTGAAAAGAGTATGCTATACTCGATAAATGACTGTAGAATGGAGAGGTGTGCAGGTTTTCTGCCGCTTTTCAGATAAATCAAGGAGGAAATTGATAAAATGAGTGTACAGGTCGAAAATTTAGAAAAGAATATGGCCAAACTTACCATTGAGGTTCCGGCTGAAGAATTAGAGAAAGCACTGGAGAAAGCTTACCAGAAACAGAAAAAGAACATCAGCGTTCCGGGCTTCCGTAAAGGAAAAGTTCCGAGAGCTATGGTAGAAAAAATGTATGGCCCGGCAGTATTCTATGAGGATGCTGTAAACAGCCTTGTTCCGGAAGAGTATTCCAAAGCAGCAGAAGAGAGCAAACTGGACATCGTATCCCGTCCGGAGATCAACGTAGAGCAGATCGAAAAAGGCAAAGCTTTCATCTTTACCGCAACTGTAGCAGTAAAACCGGAAGTTACCCTTGGCGAGTACAAAGGTCTGGAAGTAGCAAAAGCTGACACAACCGTTACAGATGAAGAAGTAGAAGCTGAGCTGAAAAAAGAGCAGGAGAAAAATGCAAGAACCATCAATGTAGAGGATCGTCCGGCAGCAGACGGAGATACCGTTACACTTGACTTCGAAGGTTCTGTAGACGGCGTTCCGTTCGACGGCGGCGCTGGAAAAGATTATCCGCTGACCCTTGGCTCCCATTCCTTCATTCCGGGATTCGAAGAGCAGCTCGTTGGCGCAGCTCTGGAAGAGGAGAAGGAAGTAAACGTTACTTTCCCAGAGGATTATCAGGCAGAAGAGCTTGCTGGAAAAGCAGCAGTATTCAAATGCACCATCCACAAAATCGAAGCAAAAGAGCTTCCGGCACTTGATGACGACTTCGCAAAAGACGTTTCCGAGTTCGATACTCTGGATGAGTACAAAAAAGAAATCAAAGACAACCTGACCAAGAAAAAAGAAGAGCAGGCTAAGACAGAAAAAGAGAACGCTGTCGTAGATAAAGCAGTAGAGAACGCAACAATGGAGATTCCGGAGCTATGATCGATACGCAGGTAGAGAACATGGTTGACGATTTCGCAAGAAGAATCCAGTCCCAGGGTCTGTCCATGGAGCAGTACATGCAGTTTACAGGCGCTACCGTTGATTCCTTAAAAGAGCAGATGAAACCGCAGGCTGTTAAGAGAATCGAGAGCAGACTGGTACTTGAGAAAGTTGCAGAAGCAGAAAACATCCAGATCAGCGATGAGAAGCTGGACGAAGAGCTGGCTAAAATGGCTGAAATGTACAAAATGGAGCTGGATAAATTCAAAGAGCTCGTTGGCGAATATGAGAAAGAGCAGATGAAGAAAGATCTCGCTGTTCAGGAAGCAGTAACTCTCATGGCCGACAGCGCAAAAGAGGCGTAAGACCTCGGAAAGAGAGGCAATTGAATGAGTTTTGTACCTTATGTCATCGAGCAGACAAGCAGGGGAGAGAGAAGTTACGATATTTATTCAAGACTGCTGAACGACCGTATTATTTTTCTGGGAGAGGAAGTCACTGACGTATCGGCAAACCTGATCGTTGCACAGCTTCTGTTCCTGGAGTCTGAAGATCCGGGAAAAGATATCCACATGTATATCAACAGCCCGGGAGGTTCTGTAAGCGCAGGACTTGCTATCTACGATACGATGCAGTACATCAAATGTGATGTATCCACGATCTGTATCGGTATGGCTGCCAGCATGGGAGCATTCCTTCTTGCCGGCGGTACCAAAGGAAAGAGAATGGCTCTGCCAAACTCTGAAATCATGATTCATCAGCCATCCGGCGGTGCACAGGGTCAGGCAACCGAGATCAAAATCGTTGCAGAACAGATTCTGAAAACCAAACGGAAATTAAATGAAATTCTGGCGGCAAATACAGGAAAACCGCTGGAACAGATTGAGATCGATACCGAGCGTGACAACTATATGTCCGCAGAGGAAGCAAAAGCATACGGTCTGATTGATAATGTAATTACGAACCGATAAGAGAGGAAAGGTGTCCAAAAGCGTAGTTCCGGCAATGAGGCTTTTGTGGCACCTTTTGCCTTATCCGGCGATAAGGTTTAGTTGTAATATGTTGAAAGGAAGAAAACGATGGCTATAAAAGGGAATGATACCAAGATCCGCTGCTCTTTCTGCGGAAAGACAGAAGACCAGGTACGCAAGCTGATCGCAGGCCCGGACGGGGCATACATCTGTGATGACTGCGTGGCAATCTGCTCGGAGATCATTCAGGAAGAATTTGAGGATCTGTACGGCGAGCAGAATACCGACGAGATCAACCTGATCAAACCAAAGGAAATCAAAGCATTTCTGGATGACTACGTAATCGGACAGGATGAGGCGAAAAAAGTGCTCTCCGTTGCTGTTTACAACCATTACAAACGAGTGCTTTCCGGTGCATCCTCCGACATCGAACTGCAGAAGAGCAACATTCTGATGCTCGGACCGACCGGTTCCGGAAAAACGTATCTGGCACAGACACTGGCCAAACTGATCAACGTTCCGTTTGCAATTGCAGACGCAACGGCGCTCACCGAGGCAGGTTATGTCGGCGAGGACGTAGAAAACATTCTGCTCCGCCTCATTCAGGCAGCAGACTATGATATCGAGCGCGCTGAGCACGGCATCATCTACATCGATGAGATCGATAAAATCACAAGAAAATCCGAAAACGCTTCGATCACACGAGATGTTTCCGGCGAGGGTGTACAGCAGGCACTGCTGAAAATCCTGGAGGGAACGGTAGCTTCCGTTCCGCCGCAGGGCGGAAGAAAGCATCCGCATCAGGAGTTTATTCAGATTGATACGACGAATATCCTCTTTATCTGCGGCGGTGCATTCGAAGGACTCGAGAAGATCATCGAGACGAGACAGGATACGAAATCCATCGGATTCAACAATCCGATCGGCCATGCAAAAGATGAGAATGTCGGAGATCTGCTCCGTCAGGTCATGCCGCAGGATCTGACCAAGTTCGGCCTGATTCCGGAGTTTGTCGGACGTGTGCCGATTGTCGTTACGTTAAATTCTCTGGATGAGACGGCCCTGATGAAGATTCTGGTTGAGCCGAAGAATTCTCTGGTCAAACAGTACAAGAAGCTGTTTGAGCTGGACGGCGTACAGCTTGACTTCAAAGAAGATGCACTCGAAGCGATTGCAAAGAAATCCCTGGAGCGGAAAACAGGCGCCAGAGGTCTCCGCGCAATCATGGAAGATACGATGATGGATCTGATGTATGAGATCCCGTCGGACAATACGACAAAAGAATGCGTCATCACCAAGGACGCTGTAGAAAAGAAGGCGGAGCCGGAGATTATTCACGGCGAACCGGCCCCTGTTCCACGGCGGAATATGGGAAGAAGATCCGGAAGACCGGAAACCGCCTGAAAAACGCAGGAGGAAACTTAAATGGAAGAAGTGACAAAAGTATTACCGGCGATTGCGCTGCGTGGAACGACGATTCTGCCGGATATGATTGTACATTTTGATATCAGCAGACCTAAATCGGTTCGTGCGGTCGAGGAGGCGATGCTGGGAGACCAGAAAATTTTCCTGATTACACAGAAAGACCCGGATACGGAAGTACCGGGTCTGCTTGATGTGTATAAAATTGGAACAATTGCGGTCATCAAACAGGTTGTGAGAATGCCAAAGGATGTTCTGCGGATTCTCGTAGAAGCAGAAAGACGCGCAGAACTGCTGAACTTCGAGGAAGAGGAGAGCGAGTATCTCCGCGCCGAGGTGGCGCTGTTTACCGGCTCGGACGAAATGCAGTTTTCCGATATCGAGCAGGAGGCAATGCTGCGCAACTTAAAAGAGCTGTTTGCCGTCTACTGCGAGCAGACGCAGAAAGTCAGCAAGGAACTGGCAGGCCAGATCCTCGGAACCGAAGAAGTTGGAAAGCTGGTGGACCAGATCTGCATGAATCTGCCCCTCGACTACGTAAACCGCCAGAAACTGCTGGAGGCTGTGGAACTTTCCGAGCGGTATGATACGCTCTGCGTCATGATCGCCAACGAGATTCAGATTCAGGAGATCCGTTCGGAGATTCAGGGAAAAATCAAAGAGCGGATCGATAAGAACCAGCGTGATTATATTCTGCGCGAGCAGCTTAAAGTCATCCGCGAGGAACTCGGCGAGGACAATTCCCGGACCGAGATTGAAAATTATAAGAAGCAGCTTGAGAAGCTCAAAGCTTCCAAAGAGGTAAAAGAGCGGATTTCCGAGGAGATCCACCGTCTGGAAAATTCGGCCAGCAATCCGTCCGAGGCAGGCGTGATCCGCGGCTATATCGAGACACTGCTGGGGCTTCCGTGGGATAAGGCATCCCGTGACAATCAAGATCTGGCAAGAGCACGCGAGATTCTGGAGGAAGATCACTACGGTCTTTCGAAAGTAAAAGAGAGAATCCTCGAATTCCTGGCCGTACGCACCCTGACGAAGAAAGGCGAGAGCCCGATTCTCTGCCTGGCAGGCCCTCCGGGAACCGGTAAGACCTCGATTGCGAGAAGCGTGGCGCGAGCCTGAATAAAAAATACGTCCGCATCTGTCTCGGCGGTGTGCGGGATGAGGCGGAGATCCGCGGCCACAGAAGAACCTACATCGGCGCGATGCCGGGACGCATTGCGGCGGGACTCCATCAGGCGAAGGTGAAAAATCCGCTGATGCTGCTCGATGAGATCGACAAAGTAAGTGCAGATTACAAGGGAGATACCTCTTCCGCACTTCTTGAGGTTCTCGATTCCGAGCAGAATAATAAATTTGCCGATCATTACGTAGAGCTTCCGATCGACCTTTCGGAGGTGCTCTTTATTGCAACCGCAAATGATATTCAGAACATTCCGCGTCCGCTGCTGGACCGTATGGAAGTGATTGAAATTTCAAGCTATACGGAAAACGAGAAGTTCCATATCGCAAAAGAACATCTCGTTCCGAAGCAGAAGAAGGCGAACGGTCTGAAAGAAGCACAGCTTGTGATCGAGGATGAGGCGTTGATGGAAGTGATCAGCGGCTACACCAGAGAGGCCGGTGTCCGCTCCCTGGAGCGCCAGATCGGCAGAATCTGCAGAAAGAGCGCGAGAAAGATTCTCGAGGAACAGGTAAAAGAGGTTGTTGTGACGAAAGAAAATCTGGAAGAGTTCCTCGGAAAAGAGAAGTATGAGTTCCAGCCGGCCAACGAAAAACCGGAGATTGGTATTGTGCGCGGTCTTGCCTGGACGGCAGTCGGCGGCGATACGCTGCAGATCGAGGTCAATGTGATGCCGGGAAAAGGAGAGTTTCTGCTGACCGGCCAGCTCGGCGATGTGATGAAGGAGTCTGCGCAGGCGGGCATCAGCTTTATTCGTTCCGTGGCAGAGCAGTATGAGATTCCGAAAGAATTTTTCGAGAAACACGACATCCACATTCACATTCCGGAGGGGGCCGTTCCAAAAGATGGCCCGTCTGCCGGTATTACGATGGCGACGGCGATGGTTTCCGCGATCACAAAGGTTCCGGTAAAAGCAGACGTTGCGATGACCGGAGAGATTACGCTCCGCGGCCGTGTGCTTCCGATCGGCGGCTTAAAAGAGAAGCTGCTGGCGGCAAAGAAAGCCGGTATCCATATGGTTCTCGTTCCGGAGAAAAATGAGCCGGATGTCAGAGAACTGGATGCGGAGATCACAGACGGACTGCAGATCGAATTTGTCGGCAGCATGGAACAGGTATTAAAACTGGCACTTGTGGAAAAGAAGTAAGGCCAGAAGATGCAAAAAACAGGAGAAGAAAAGTATGGTAATTAAACAGGTAGAGCTGCAGCACGTCTGCGGAATCACCAGTAAACTGCCGGATACCGGTCAGGTGGAAGTGGCATTTGCGGGAAAATCCAATGTTGGAAAATCTTCTCTCATCAATGCCCTGATGAATCGGAAATCACTGGCGCGTACCAGTGCGCAGCCGGGAAAAACACAGACGATCAACTACTACCACATCAATGAGGAAATGTATCTGGTGGATTTGCCGGGATACGGTTTTGCGAGAGCCTCCGAGGAGGTTAAAGCAAAATGGGGCAAGCTGATCGAGGATTATCTGCATCAGTCAAAAATGCTGCACGCAGTATTTCTTCTGATTGATATCCGTCATGCACCGTCCAACAACGACCGCATTATGTATGAATGGATCCTTCGAAACGGTTACCAGCCGATCATTATTGCAACGAAGCTGGACAAGATCAAACGCAGTCAGCTTCAGAAACAGATCAAGCTGATCCGTGAAACGCTGGAGGTCGAGAAAGATACGATTGTGATTCCGTTTTCTGCGGAGACAAAACAGGGACGTGAGGAGATCTGGAATCTGATCGATGAAATCCGCTCGGATGCAGAAGAAAGCGGGGAATAATGTCATGGGTATGATACGTGCGGCAGGCCTTGGGTATGAATACCTCCGTTACGAGGAGGAAGGACAGGAGCCGGAAGTAACAAAAGCGATCGAAGATGTCAGTCTGGAAATCCAGAAGGGACAGTTTATTGCGGTGCTCGGGCATAACGGAAGCGGAAAATCAACGCTTGCGAAACATATCAACGCTCTGCTGGTGCCTACAGAAGGCACCATGTGGGTGGACGATATGAAGACGACAGATGAGGAGGATGTCTGGAAGATCCGCCAGAAAGCCGGTATGGTATTCCAGAACCCGGATAACCAGATCATCGGAAATGTGGTGGAAGAGGATGTCGGCTTTGGACCGGAAAATATGGGTGTCCCGACCGATGAAATCTGGAAACGGGTGGAGGAAAGCCTTACGGCGACCGGGATGATTTCATACCGGGCCCACTCTCCGAATAAGCTCTCGGGAGGTCAGAAACAGAGGGTTGCAATTGCAGGAGTGATGGCTATGCAGCCGGAATGTATTGTTCTTGATGAACCAACCGCGATGCTGGATCCGAACGGACGAAAAGAGGTTCTTCGCGCTGTGCGTAAGCTGAATGAAGAAAAGGGCGTTACGGTTATTCTGATTACGCATTACATGGAAGAGGTTGTTTTTGCGGACCGTGTGTTCGTTATGGACAGCGGCAGATTGGTAATGCAGGGGACGCCAAGGGAGATTTTTTCCGAAGTGGAGAAATTAAAAGAGCTCCGTCTTGATGTACCCCAAGTGACACTGTTGGCTTATGAATTGAGAAAAAATGGTGTAGATCTCCCGGAGGGAATTTTGACCATTGAAGAACTGGTGAATGCATTATGTCATTGAAACTTGAAGATGTAACGTACACATACAGCCCGGGAACGGCATATGAAATGCACGCCCTGGAGCATATCAATCTTGAAATTCCGAATGGCCAGTTTGTTGGGATTATCGGCCATACGGGAAGCGGAAAATCGACGCTTGTGCAGCATTTGAACGGTCTGATCCGCCCGACATTGGGACGGGTGCTGTATAACGGAGAGGATATCTGGAAAGAAGGATATCCGCTAAGAGAGCTTCGAAGCCATGTGGGACTGGTTTTCCAGTACCCGGAGCATCAGCTCTTTGAGACGGATGTGATCACAGATGTCTGCTTCGGTCCGAAAAACCAGGGACTTTCACCGGAGGAATGCAGAAAACGGGCGGAAGAGGCACTGGATCATGTCGGATTTCCAAAGGAAATGTATGAAAAATCGCCGTTTGAACTCTCCGGAGGTCAGAAACGTCGTGTTGCGATTGCCGGTGTGCTTGCCATGAACCCGGATTTTCTGGTGCTTGACGAGCCGACTGCAGGCCTTGATCCGAAGGGACGCGATGAAATCCTCGATCAGCTTGCATTGCTGCATAAGACGCGCGGCATTTCGGTTGTGCTCGTATCGCACAGCATGGAGGATATTGCAAAATATGTAGAGCGGATTATTGTCATGAACCACGGTCATGTGGCGTTTGACGATACACCGAAGAAAGTCTTCGCTCACTATAAAGAGCTGGAGAAAATCGGTCTTGCGGCGCCGCAGATGACGTATATTATGCATGCGCTAAAGGAACACGGCATGGACGTGGACGTAACGGCGACAACGGTTGAAGAGGCGCGCGATACGATTCTTGCGGCGCTTGGAAGTCAGAAGAAAAACGGGAAAAAAGGAGCAGAAGTATGTTAAGAGATATTACTCTGGGACAGTATTACCCGGCAGATTCTATTCTGCACCGGCTTGACCCGCGTGTAAAATTTGTGGGAACGCTCGTTTATGTCATTTCCCTTTTTCTGTTCCACAATTGGGGCTACCTGCTTGGAACCGTATTCCTTGCGGTGATGATTAAATTGTCGAAGGTGCCGTTCAAATTTATCACGAAGGGTCTGAAATCAATTTTTGTGCTGCTTGCGATTACGATGGTATTTAACATCTTATTTACGCCGGGTGAGGTGCTCGTCCGTATTTGGAAAATTACGATCACCCGTGAGGGTGTAGCTATGGCATGCCGTATGTCGGTGCGTCTGATTTTCCTGATGATCGGCTCTTCGCTGATGACGCTGACGACAACACCGAACCAGCTGACGGATGCACTCGAAAGCCTGCTCGGACCATTGAAAAAAATCCATGTGCCGGTGCATGAGATTTCCATGATGATGTCAATAGCGCTCCGTTTTATCCCGATTCTCCTGGAAGAGACAGACAAGATTATGAAAGCGCAGATGGCGCGCGGCGCGGATTTTGAGAGCGGAAATATTATCCAGAGAGTAAAGAACATGGTGCCGCTTCTGGTGCCGCTGTTTATTTCAGCCTTCCGCCGTGCAAATGATCTGGCGCTGGCGATGGAAGCACGCTGCTACCATGGAGGAGAGGGAAGAACACAGATGAAACCGCTTCGGTATCAGACGCGCGATTATGCAGCGTATGGCGTTCTTATGGCATACCTTGTGTGCAGTATCGGCCTTCGCGTGTGCGGACTCTGACTTTGACGAAAACGGAGGAGAAGAATGCGCAGAATTAAGCTGATTGTAGCGTATGACGGCACAAATTACTGTGGATGGCAGGTGCAGCCAAACGGCATTACAGTACAGGAAGTATTAAATCAGGCTCTTTCCGATCTCTTTGCGAAAAAAATTGCCTGCATCGGCGCAAGCCGGACCGACGCCGGGGTACATGCTCTCGGCAATGTTGCGGTATTTGATACGGATGCGAGAATGCCGGCGGACCGTATCGCATTTGCACTCAACACACGGCTTCCGGCAGATATCCGTATTCAGGGATCATCCGAAGTACCGCCAGACTTTCACCCGCGTTTTACCGCAACAGTCAAAACATATGAGTACAGGATTTTGAACCGCACATTTGCAGATCCGACGCGGAGACTGAATTCCTATTTCTGGTACGGCCCGCTGGATGTGGATGCGATGCGGCAGGCAGCATCGTATCTGGTTGGCATGCATGATTTTAAAAGCTTTGCAACAGCCAAACCGGAGGTGACCGACACGGTCCGTACCATCTATGAAACGAGTTTGGAAAAAGAAGACGATCTGATCCGCTTCCGGATCACTGGAAACGGTTTTCTCTACAATATGGTGCGGATTATCACCGGAACACTGCTTGAGGTTGGAAAGGGTGATTATCCGCCGGAGAAAGTAAAAGAAATCCTTGCGGCGAAGGATCGAAAAATGGCGGGAGCAACGGCAAGGCCGGAGGGGCTGACCCTGGTGCAGATCCGGTATCCCGAATGGGATTTCGAGTAAAGACATAAGTGGTCTGTATTTTCCGCAAAACGGGACTCGCAGTTTGCGAAAAAATGCAAAATATGGGTAAAAAACAGTTGACATTCCAAAATCCGTATAATATAATTACTAAATGTGTGACGTAGTTTGAAAACGCCGATGCCATAAGCCCCGGTAAGGCGGTTTCCTATATACATGAAACAGTAAATTGAATTTTTCACAGGAGGTTATATCCATGAACACCTTTATGGCAAATCCAGATAAGATTGAAAGAAAATGGTATGTTGTTGATGCAGAAGGATGTACATTAGGACGTCTGGCATCTGAAGTAGCAAAAGTATTACGTGGAAAAAACAAACCGGAGTACACTCCGCACGTAGATACTGGTGATTACGTAATCGTAATCAACGCTGATAAAGTAGCAGTAACCGGTAAAAAACTGGATCAGAAGATCTATTACAGCCACTCCGATTATGTAGGCGGAATGAAAGAAGCTACTCTTCGTGAGATGATGGCTAAGAAACCGGAGAAGGTTGTTGAACTTGCAGTTAAAGGCATGCTTCCAAAAGGACCTCTTGGAAGACAGATGTTCACGAAACTTCACGTATACGCTGGTGCAGAGCACGCTCATGCAGCTCAGAAACCAGAAGTATTAACATTTTAATAGGGAGGTAAAGAACATTGGCTAGCGCAAAATATTACGGAACCGGAAGAAGAAAAAAATCTATCGCAAGAGTATATCTTGTACCGGGAACTGGTAAAGTTACCATCAATAAAAGAGACATCGATGAGTATTTTGGTCTGGAGACCCTGAAAGTTATCGTTCGTCAGCCTCTGGCAGCTACAGAGACCGCTGATAAATTTGACGTGATCGTAAACGTTCACGGCGGCGGATACACAGGACAGGCAGGAGCAATCCGTCACGGTGTTGCACGTGCCCTTCTGACTGTAGACAACGACTACAGACCAGTTCTGAAAAAAGCAGGATTCCTGACTCGTGATCCTAGAATGAAAGAGCGTAAGAAATACGGTCTCAAAGCAGCACGTCGTGCACCGCAGTTCAGCAAGCGATAATCGACTGCTCAGACTATATCAAAATGGTTCAAAAAGCCCGGAAAATCAAGGCTTAATAGTGACAAGTAACTATTTTGTCGCAGAGAACGGTGTGACCCGAAGGTCACGCCGTTTTTCTGTGTTCATAGGTTGTTTGCGTGATGATAGGCTCGGAAATAACGGGAATATCTACATCGTCCACGAAGTTGAAGAAAATCTTCACTTTCTGCTTGCGCTTGCCGCTGGATTTGTCCGGGGCATAGACGATGATTTTCTTGATATACTCGTTCACGATGGTCTGTGTCAGCTCCTCCACATCCACATATTTCTGTGTCAGGGCGATAAAGGCATCCAGACCGTCGTTCATTTCTTCCCGCTGTTCCACCCATTCTTCGATAACTTCAATTTCGAGCTTTAACCGTTCCTGCTCCGCTTCATAGTCCGCAGACATCTTTCTGTATCTGTCCTGATTGAGATTTCCAAGAACATAGTCCTCGTACAGCCGGGCGATGATGACATCCAGATCGGCAAGGCGTTTCTTTGCCTGTTCCAGCTTCTTTTTGTCATCCCGGATGCTGCGCTCCTGGTCAGTCCTGCGGCATTGCAGCCATTCCTCCTGAAAACCGTCCACATCGCTTCGGATATACTCATTGACTGCCCGGATGCGTTCCAGAACGATTTCACGAAGCACATCTTCCCGGATATAGTGGGCAGTACAAGTACCACGGTTGCTCTTGTAGTTGTTGCAGACGTAGTGATCCTGCTTGCCCTCAAAGTTTTTGCTTGTGGCAAAGTGGAGCTTGCCGCCGCAATCGGCACAAAACAGAAGCCCGGAGAACAATCCCTGCCGTTCCGCTTTTGCAGGGCGGCGTTTGTTTTTCCTCAGTTCCTGCACCCTGTCAAACTGTGCCTGAGATACAATCGCTTCCTGTGTGTCCGGCAGATAAAACATATTCTCCGGCTCATTGGGAATCCGCTTTTTCAGCTTGTAGGACTTGGAATAAGTCTTGAAGTTGCAGGTACAGCCTGTGTACTCCTGCCGTTCCAAAATCCCTACAATGGACTGGTTGCCCCAGTGGTACGGTCTTTCCGGCATCGGCTTTTTCTTTCGCTTGGCATAGAGTGCCTTTGCAGTCAGAATCTGCTTTTCTTCCAGAATCCTTGCAATCTGCTCCGGGCCTTTGCCGTCAATGCAAAGGTCGAAGATGAGCTTGACTACCGGAGCCGCTTCTTCATCCAGAATCCAGTGATCCTTGTCCTCCGGGTCACAGCGGTATCCGTAGGGCGGTTTGCCCATGTGCTTCCCACTGGTTCCTCTCTGCCGCAAACTGACACGGACTTTCTTGCTGGTATCACGGGGATACCACTCGTTGAACAGATTACGGATTGCGGCGAAGCCCTCGCTGTCTCCCCGGTTGCTGTCTACGCCATCATTTATAGCGATAAAGCGGACATCATAACTCGGAAAGATAATATCCGTATATTGTCCAACAGTCAGATAGTCACGACCAAAGCGGCTGAGGTCTTTGACCAGCCAGCAGCCCACAAGCCCCTGCTTGACAAGCTCAAAGCCTTCCTGCACACCGGGACGATTGAAGTTCGTCCCCGTATAACCGTCATCCACCAGAATTTTCAGGTTTGTATACCCGTGGTCACGGGCATATCGGGTTAAATACTCTCTCTGATTTGCGATACTGTTACTCTCGCCTTCCTGGGCATCCTCGTTGCTCAGACGGCAATAGAGAATGGTAATTTTCTGCTGATCCAACATAATATCCTCCTTCGGTGGTTGGTCAGCCGACAGTACCGTTGTGCATATTGGAATTATATCATGCTTTTGTGTCGCAGTCATTAACAAATCACCCCCTTGTCAGAAAAAATGAGCCGTTTTACCTTGTCGGTAAGTGGCTCATTTCCGTCACACTCCGTTTCAATCACATACCATGTGTTTCCGATCTTGCACTCAATGGTTTTGCAGAAAGAGGACTGTGCCGCTTCCCAACGCTTGCGGCATTCTTCCAGAAAATCAATAGGCGGCTCAAAAATCGGATCGAAGCAGGAGCAAATATCAATATAGCCGATGGCATCGTTGATTTCTTCCATCGGGGCATCTTCCATAATCATCTTGTTAATTTCCTCTACGGTTTTCTTCATAGGCAAATAGTTCCTTTCTTAAATTTCCATGTCCTGTCCACGATTGCGGGCAGGGTGTTTGTGTTCATACAGTTCCTTTCCCCTGGCGAGGATGGCATTGATAAAAGCCCAGACCTTTTCAGATGCAATCTCAATCGCATCCAGGAAAGGCTGGGCTTTCTGTTTCAGCTCCTCATAGTCTTTGTTCAGTTTTTCAAAACGGTCTTTCCATATCTTTGCGTTTTTATCTGCCTGCTCGAATTTCTGCTTGTATTTCAGCTTCTCAGACTTTTTCGCAAAGCTGCTGACCGCATAATCCTTTAGCGTGCGGCACTCATCCGCCGTCATGGTAACATTTCCCGTAATGGGATTTTTCTTGCCCATCGACTCAATCTCATGTGCAGTCATAGCAACAGACTTAGCAGCCTGAGTTTCCTTTTTCAGAGCTTCCAGTTTCTTTTTCTGCTTCTCCGTGGCAGCTTTGGCATCCGCTAAGCTCTGCTCGGCCTGTGTCACCTGTCCGGTCACAGCTTCCAAACGCTGCTGTTCGGCCTGTACCTTGAACTGTGTCACCGTCAGATGTTCCTCGGTACTGCCACGCTCTCCACGCTCCACATCGGTATATCCGGCGGCTCGCATGAAATTAAAAAAGTCATCCTGCAGCACACTGTAGGACGACTTCAAAATCTTTTTCCCTTTTGCGTTCAACATCGGATTTCCGTTTTCATCAAGAACGGGTTTGGATTCCCACTTCTTACTGCGGCTGACCTGTGTGATCGTTTCCTTTACCGTTCCCCGGAGGGATTCATCCTTGCATCGCTTCGACCACAGGATTTGTTTCTCCACCACCGGGATATAAACCACATGAAGGTGATAGTGGTACACATCCTCACCCAGAGCTTCCGACATTGCCCGGTTGCGCTCGTCGGCATGCATTACAGCGGAGAGGATATACTGCTCACCGCCCACAATCTCCACGGCGGCTTTGTAGGCATCGGCATAGAACTGTTTGGCATATTCATAGCCGCCGTGGTTGTGGAAGTAGGCAGAGTTTACATCAAACAGCAGCTCCCCATATTTCACCGCATCGGCTTTCAGACCACGGGTGGAGATAACACCATCTGCAATCATCTGATCGAACATGGCGGCATAGCTGTCGGTAGGTTTCTTGAAGTGGACATTGCGGTGGGTCTGGGTGGTATCAATATCTTGATTGGAGTAGCTGTCTTTTTCTCGCTCGTTATGCTCCTGAACTTTCGCCACATCGTCGAGGGTGGGCAAGTCCTGGTTACGGGCAAAGGTACGGTCAATTCCATCGTTTCTTGCCATAGGTTTTTTCCTTTCTTTCGAGAGTAGCAGACGGGCGGGGCTGCGGGGATGCACTTCTGCGGAAGTGTAATAACCCACTATAACACTTTCATCCATTCTGGCTGCAAAGTGCCGTGGGCTCTCCCGAGGGGGTGTGCGGTCACTGCGGTGACCTCTGCTGACCAAGGCAAAATGTCTGCAACTTTTCCCATGGTCAGCCCGTCTGCATGAAGCTGTTCTGCGGAACGTTTCTTGCAGACGTTGGCAGCGTCTTTCACTGCCATCCATAGGCAGCACTGCGGTGTGCCTATGGGGACGGGAGATGCGAGGGGCTGTTGCCGGGGGCATCACTTCTCCCGTCTTTGCTGCCATACAATGTCGCATCCCAGCACATCGGCAAGCTCCAATACTTCCTTGTATCGGATGCTTTCCCGCTGTAATTTTGCGGACAGGTTGGAAACGCTGTCGCTCCATCCGTACTCGTCCGAGAGCAGGTCAACAACTTCCTGCATGGTCATCCCAGCACGATGATCTGTGCCTTGATTTCATTGCGTACATTCATATTGAAAAATCCTCCATAATTCTGTTTGTGGTTCGGTACAATCTCTGCACCCCAAAACGGAGCAGATACACCGAACAGTGAAAAATCTGCAATCTCTGAAATCCGTTCAGAATTTTGCTTGTGATGTCCTGTCCATATATGACCATATCCCGCTTTACTGTTTCGTGTGATTTGGTCTGGAAAAATGAAAACATCTATTGTTCCGTGAACAGGGTACACGGTTCAGAGAAGCACGATTTCGTGAAATAGCTTCGTCCTGCGGTCAAAAACTTTGCTGTTTCCATTGCCATTGATTTTCAATACCCGAAAACAGGTTGTCTCTGAAAGCCGTTGTTTCCTATAATGGGAGAAAACAGGGGTAAATGCTGCGTACATACGTACAGAGCATGACTGGCAAAATCAATCCCGCCATTCCTCCGGTACGTACGTACATGACGAAACATCGTAAAACCCATTTATATGAGGCCTTGCCACAGCTTCCACACCCATAAATCCCCACACCCGCCGTCCGGCAGAGTTGGTGATGTTGTTGCAATGTTCCAGATTGAATCTCCCGGCATTGGCAATCATGGCGTCGCTGAAGCTGCGGGCTTTCAGCGGTGCAAGGGAATTTTCTTCGCACCACATCCGGTAGATTTCATAGAAATCCTTGGAGCTGATGGACGCATCCGCTTTGCACCGGATGTATCCCTCCGATTCCATGAAATCAAAGATATTATTATTGTCACGCTTGACCGCTTCCCGATTTTCACGGATGCGGTCACTCTCCGAAAACTTAAAGTTGTTGGCAACGAGCCGCTGCAATCCTTCGAACGCCCACAGGAAGATGCCCTCAGCTTCGGCTTTCATCTTCTCAGCAAGGTCGGGATCGTCGGCTCTGCCCACAGGCTTTTCCTTGGTAGTCAGTACAAGCTGTCTGCGGTAAAAGCCGTCGCTGCGGTCATACAGGGCTTGCAGATCACCATTGCTGAATGCCAGCAACCGGGCAAACATCCAGCCCTGATAACTCTGCTTGCCCTTGCGTTCCAAGTCCATTTTGCCCTGTGCAGTCACGATGGATTTTACATAGTTGGTCTGACGCAGAGCTTCCATCCGCATATCATCATCCACGCACAGCAGGATGTGTTCCAGATCGGCACGGGCAAAACGGTTTTCAGAAATCTTCCCGATGCTGCCGTCTTTCATATTCGTGCCGAAGATGGTGGACAGCACCGCACCGATTTGGGATTTGCCCTCACCGCCGTTGCCCTTAATCACCATCATGCGCTGACCTTTGTTGGATGGAATCAGGCAGTAGCCAATGAACTCCTGCAAGGTGGGGATGTCCTCTGCATAGAGTAGTCCATCCAGAAAGTTCAGCCAGATCACCGGTGCAGGAGCATCGGGATTATAGCCGACAGGCAGACGGCTTCGCACGATAGCCGGTCTGCCTTCGGTGAAAGTGCCGTTCAAGAGCAGCGTACCGTTGGCAACATGGATGCGATCCTGCTCCGGAGGGAAGTCAGACACCTGCGCTTCCAGTTTCAGCACTTCCAGAATGTTGGTGATCTTCCGTGGGATGTTGTTCACGGCACAAAATTTCAGCTTGTCGTAAATCTCCCCACGCAGAGGAAGGTCATCCGTCACTCGACCATCGGGCGTGAAAAAAGCTCCGTTTGCGAAGATGATTCTGCGCTCATGCAGAAATTCTTCACAAAACAGAGCTTCGTTGATGTTCTGCCCGTCAAACCAGACAGGCAAATTCATATTAGGCGTTTTCCGGTTCTTCGCCACGGTGCGCCACCTCCTTTTTCTTTCGTGCGGTATACTCTTGCAGAAAAGCAATTTTGTCGTCCTGCATCAGCTTGTCCACCAATGCCACCCGTTCTTCCAGATCACCCACCGTCAGCACATCTGCCATATATTCGATATAGCAGTGCATCTGGCAGGCTTCCACAAAACGGTCATCCAGAGCATCTTCCGGTGTCTTGGGTGCGTATCGTACTTTCCAATCTTCCAGCAGATGCAGATAATCCGTCAGCACCCGGAAACACAGCATTTCATCCTCCCGTAACTGACGGATATAGGGACGCTTCGGCTTGACCATAGCTGCGGCAGTGGGCGGTTTTGGGTCAAGTCCAAAGTCCGCAGCCAGCTTTTGCGCTGCTTCATAGCTGCTCAGATCGAACGACCTTGCCACGAAGTCGATCACATCCCCCTTGACTCCGCAGCCAAAGCAGAAGAAATAATCCTCATTCAGCTTCATGCTCGGATGCCTGTCATTGTGGAACGGGCAGCAAGCCATGCCGTTTCGGTTGACTTTCAGCCCGTAGTGTTCGGCGGCTTGCTTTACGCTGATTGCCACCTTGATGGTTTCATAGATTGTCATAGAAAACCTCCGTTCATAGTATTCAGAAAGCACGAAACACCCGCCGTGATTGGCAGGTGCTTCGCTCCGTCTACTATTGTTATGCCGGATTTTTCAAAAAACAGGCTAATCGGAGGACAACCCCGTTTCAAAAAACAGGACAACTTATGGATAGATGTAGATTTCTTTACATTAGCATGATAGAATTAAGAAAATGAAAAAACAGGACAGGAGGGGCAAGCATGAACCAAGAACTGATGACATTGGATTTTTGGCAGGATACGGTCATATATGAGGGAAAAACACTTCCTGTCGGCGCTCTTGCCTGTGATGCGCTGAATGTCCCTGCGGATACCATCGCAAAGATGAACGAGCAATGCGAGAAAATCAATCTGCTGCTTGGAATATTAAACGCCGGACAGGATGCTTCTGCACTCTGTCCTATTGCAACGGAAGCTGCTCTGACGATGCTTGATATTCTCAGTCAAACACCGCCGTTCTCCTATATGAATATCTCAAAGCACAGAGAACGGATTGAAAAAGTCTTTACTGTGGACAATGCGCTGAAATATGTGGAGTTTGCCATAAAAGCCGCAACCAATTCTTTGCAATTTGAAGAAATCCAGAACTTTGCCGATGCGATGATGCTCCAACGCTATACCGCAGTTTTCGGGCATCTGGCATACTCCCTTGGGGAATACCAAACGACCATGCTTGATTTTGCAGAAAAATCAGACGGCAACGAAGCTGACCGCACCGCAGAGGGCTTTGCCAGAATGTTCGGCAATTATTTCCCGCCGGAGTTTTCCATCACGGAGGGCAATGCCTGGATGTCTACCCTGAACAATTCCGTTCAGTATGTATCCGTCATCCGTCCCGGCGAAAAAGTTGCGAAGCTGGTCAAGCGGATGCACTATGTATCCTTTGTGGGGATGTTCCGGTCTGATCTCTTTGAGGGCCTGTGTGTTGGCCATGCACCGAAAAAATGCAAAATCTGCGGCAAATGGTTTCTGACCACCAATGCAAGGCACACCAAATACTGCGGCGGCTACGCTCCGGGGGACAAGCTGCACCGCACCTGCCGGCAGATCGGTAACCTGAAAGGCAGAGAACAGCGGGAACTTGCGGACGATCATCCGCTGAAACAGATTTATGAGAAGCGACTGAATACCATAAACCGCTATGTGAAGCGTGGCGCTCTGGACGCTGATCTTGCAGAGGTTATGAAAAAACTGGCGAAAGATAAGATGCTTCGGGCGCTGGGCAATGTCGCTTACGCCAAGGGTGATTATGAAAAAGAAATGGGACAGGCTGCGTTGAAGAAAGAAGCAATAAAAAGAATTTGAATTTAGCTAAGAGGTGAGCAACGTTATGTTAGAAGTAGTATTTAGCGACAGTGCCGCAGGGACTATGGCGGTTGCGATTGGACATAAGGGTTTTTTAGGCGGAGCAACCAGTGTAATTATCTCTGATGGGACAGTTTCAAAAGAAGAAATAGAAAAGTTCCAGCATCAAGCAGAAGAACGGGAGCGTTCTGGTTGGGAGAATGCTATACCGTTGGAAGGAAATCGTAAGGACATAGTTAATCTTCCGCTGGCATTGTCTGTGGGCAACATCTCCGAAGCAGGAATTTGTTTGGAGCGTGAGTCGGCATTATCTTTGCTACTAAGCATACTGCCCGATATGGCATCTGAAATCGTAACTGAACTTCTCAATACATCCCGAAAGAACTATGCTACACTACTGGAAAAAGCACAAAACGGAGAGCCGATTCGTGTTTGGGTCGGACGAGACCCAGATGATGTGTGCGGATTGTATTGGCTTCTGGAACAACTACGACCAATCGGCTTTGAAAAATTGGATATTACCATTGTGGAGCTTCCAATGTGGGAAACAAGACCAGATGGATGCATTGTCCAGTATAACGGTTGGGGAGAAGTTGAACCTTATCACTTGGGACGGATGGCATCTCTTGGGAAGAAGTTGCCAACAAATTACCTTCGTAGTTTGGCTAACCGCTGGAGAGAACTCCAACAGGAAAATTCTCCTCTTCGTGCTGTTATAAACGGCAAACTGGTCAGCGTATCAGAAACTCTGTATGATACATTTATTCTTCGAGAATTGGATACACTGGACGACGAGTTTAGGGAAAGCGTGCTTGTTGGACAGGTTCTTGGAAAGAATCAATTAGGGATCGGTGATGGGTGGATTGCTTTGCGTGTGGAACAATTTATCAAAGAGGGACTTCTGCTCCCAATCACAACTCCTGCACCAAATGCACCTATTTATCACCGTATGTTAAAGAAAATAAAGTAATAAATAACCCATTAGTTGATCACGGGATATTTATGAGTATTACTAAACTGGAAGGAGGTGCGCTATGCTGAATGATTTTTCATGGAATATGACCGGATACATACCGAAACACGCTGTCAATCCATCCGATGATGGCATCCCACCCTATGTTGCAGAGCGCATCTTCCAGCTGGAACCGGAACCGCCTACAGTAGACAATCCGAACGAATATATCCTGTCTGCCCTACGGAAAAAGACTTGAAATATTTCTCATTCTTTCTCCACCACTACGAGCTGCAACTTAACAAGCGCATCAAAACCTTTCTCGGTGTGGATGGCGGCAATCGATACGACACAGACCGTTTTCTGGATATAAAACTGTCCTGCCGGGAGCAAATGCTCCAAAAGCTGATGGACTATGCTCCTGCCAAAGGTGCGGAGTATGCAACATACATTTTTCCGTTCATTCGGGATGCTATGCTCCGTTTCCGCATGGGCGAAGAAAAATGGTCGGTATCCTCTCTGACCAATTACAAAATGGTGCGGTCAATGGCGTGGCTGTACCATAACACCAAGGATGCGGTCAGTGAATTTGCAAAGAAATACAACTGCGACCTTGCCCTTGCGGAAGGATACCTGAAAGTAGTCCGTGGCATCCGCAATCAGCAGCCATTCTATGTAACGGACGAGGATGGCGAGGAAACAGGTGAAGATGTTGCCCTTGATGATACATGGAACTATACCGACATCCTCTGGAACGGCATACAGGCTGAAAAGGTGCAGCGGGCATTTGAGAAACTGAATTACCGGGAGCAAACCTTGCTTGAAAAGCGGCTGGCGATCTGTATGACCTGTGGGCGTGTCGGCTCATGGAAGAACCGCCCCACCTTTGAAGAACTGGCGGTTATGTTTGAGGGCAGCACAGCCAGCGGTGCAGAGCGAGCCTACCGGAAAGCGGTGGACAAACTGACAGAACTGCTGGTTGCCGAAGGTGCGCTCCATGCTGTCCGGCTGAAACAGAAAACCAAAACCAAGCGCAAAAAGAAAATCGCCGCCGCAATCTACGAATATCAAGCAGACTGCGACGGCGAATGGGGCGAAATTTCAGTTGATTTTGAGAACGGCACAGCAGAGATTATCCGACTTGCTGATTGGGATACAATTAAAACGAACTGGTTTGCCAAGGAGGCGATCCGGTATATTTTATCATTGTCGCCTGATGCTCTTACAAAATATATGCTCGTCCCCCTTGAGCCGCCACTTATATCTTGAATCCTTACAACCACTGTAAGTGGTATTTGCTGTGTTCCCATGCTATCATTTTATTACAAATGATAGGAGGTATTCACATGAAACCCATTTTGAATATTGAAAATTTAACAAAAATCTATGGCAATGTGCCAAGTCAAACAAAGGCACTGAATGGGATCACCTTCCAGGTGATGCCGGGAGAGTTTCTCGGCATTATGGGAAGCAGCGGTTCCGGTAAATCCACACTGCTCAATTGTATTGCGACTGTGATTCAACCCACAGGTGGAAGCATTCAGGTGGAAGGCGATACTCTGCAATCCCTCAAGGGAAAGGCTCTTGCAGAGTACCGTGGCAAAAAAGTTGGTTATCTATTCCAGAACTTTGAATTGCTGGACAACCTGACTGGCAGGGAAAACATCCTGCTCCCGACTTCCTTGCATGGGGTATCCGAAGCAGAAAGCAGCCAGCGGCTGAAGCAGTTGGCTGACTATCTGGAAATCACTGATGTTCTGGATAAGTTTCCGTCCAAGATGTCCGGCGGCCAGCGTCAGCGTGTTGCGGCAGCAAGGGCTCTGATCTTACATCCCCAAATGATCCTTGCCGATGAACCGACGGGTGCGCTGGATTCTAAGAACGCAAGAAGTCTTATGGAGAAGCTGTCCGGCCTGAATCGTGACGAACAAGCTACGATCCTGATGGTAACCCATGATTCCAATGCCGCCAGCTTTTGCAAGCGCATTCTGTTCATCCAGGACGGCGTGATCTTTCATGAGCTTCGGCGTGGAGACGAAAGCCAGCAGGAGTTCTACGGGCGCATCCTGAAGGTGATGGCGCAACTGGGAGGGGGCAGCGCAAATGTTCTCTAATCTCATTCTTCGGAACAGCCACCGCAGCCGAAAGGAAAACGGTCTGTTTTTCAGCTCCCTGGTGATTTCTATTGTTGCCTTTTACATGATTCTTTCCATCTCCACTCAAGATGTGATGCTCTTTTTGCAGAAAATGGAGAGTGACGCAGTTGACAAACTCCTGCTTCTGATTCCTGCGTTTTATGGGATGACCCTCGGTATTCTGTTCTTTTTGATCTATTTTGCCTGCAAGTATCAGTTCGAGCGCAGACGGCATGAGTTTGGTGTTTATCTAATGTTGGGGATGCGTAGAAGTAAACTGTTTGGTATGCTTCTGGCGGAAGATTTCCTGACCAGTATTCTTGCCATGCTCATAGGCTTACCTGTGGCTGTGGTGCTTTCAGAAATTGTCAGTCTTGTCACCGCCAAGCTGGTAGGCATGGGGATCATCGGTCATCAGTTTTCTTTATCCTGGTCTGCAATTGAATGGACGCTGGCAGGATTTCTGGCAATTAAGCTGACGGCACTTCTGATTTTGAGTGGACGAATCAGCCGCCAGGAGATCGGTACTTTGCTATCCCAGCCAACGAACCGCCCCAAAAAGCAAATGCCATCTGTTATCTATGGACTGGCTGCTATATGCGGAAGTGTGATGTTGGCAGTGGCTTACTACATGGCGATTCAGGGAATTGCATGGACAAAGGTAAGTATGATGGGACTGACTTTGCTGTTGGGCATAGTTGGTACGATGCTGCTTTTCTATGGGATGCGTGCGCTGATTGCTTTGATTGTTAAGAAAGGAAAAGGAAATAAGCAGCTTCATGTATTTACCTTCCGGCAGATTCAGGAGAATGTCATTCATCAGTCAAACTCCATGGCCATCAGCTCCCTGCTGATTCTGGCGGCGCTGTGTTGTTTTGGTGCGGGCGTAGGAATTGCAGGAACGAATAGCCTGTCTTCTGGCCATGTAATCGACTATACTTTTGAAGATCATACTGCAGAAGATTCATCGCAGGTTCTTCCGAATATAAAGGCAGTCCTGAAAGAAAACAGTTTGGAAAATCAATTTTCAGAGCTTTTTGAAATGAGGGTTGGGCGTATTCGCACCACAGAAGATTATGATAATGCCTACAGCATGGACGCTGTTATGGACTCTCTTCGGAGCCTGCCCCAGTCGGAAGACCGGGATGTCCTTCTGAACAATCTTGGTTATGCCACATACCCATATTTGATTTGTTTATCGGACTATAATCGTTTGTTGGAATTGTCCGGCAATCCGGCTCTCCAATTAGGCGAAAAGGAGGCCACTGTCTATATTGATACAGAGTTTACTACGGCAAGCCGTACCGCAATGCTGAACCAAGTATTGGCCGGGCAGCCCAAGGTGGAACTGGATGGTAGTCCGATTCATCTTACAGGAGAGGTTCAGTCTGTGAATTTGGTCACGGACCGTTCTATAACCTTGTCCTTTGCATTGATTCTTCCGGATGAAGCATTCCTATATTATAGTCAGGGAATGTATGATACCTATGTCAATGCGGTGCTCAGTGAGCAAGCTCTGAATGGAAATAGCCTTATGACTGCCTATTCCGATCTGAACGAGAAGCTGGACAAAATAGGTATCGAATATGAAAGCTATCTTCAGAATATGGGCCGCCAGCTTTTCTACACCGTAGCATCCATCTATATTACCCTCTATCTGGCGATTGTGTTCCTGGTGGTTGCCAACACCATTGTGGGTGTTCAGTTCCTGATGAGCCAGCAGAAAACCGGGCGTAGATACCAGACCCTG
>NZ_QTVR01000016.1:0-73635 GCF_003460685.1 Blautia sp. OF03-13
AGCCACGTAAGTTGTTGCAGGTTGTAGGTCATACACCTATGGATGCAATTACGAAAGAGGGAAATCTGATTAGCACGGATGTGTTTTCAACTTACAGAGATGGAAAGCCAATTGGAACAGAGGAGTTCCTCTTGCTCGATACAGTGACATGGGAATACTGCGGAATTAAGATGTAGAATCCGATACGTAATTGGATGCATATTATGTCTGCGTCTCAAATACGCTGCTTCTTTTTCATACTCTGTAATGGAAAACCAACGAAAATCTCTTTTTACCTCAAAAGAAAGTAATAGCCACCAAAAATATCGGAAAAACTTTGTGAAAAAATAGAATTGTGTTTCGCAAGGGTCCCCTGTAAAATAGCGGCAGGAGGAGAAAGAGAGAAAAGGAGCTTCTTAATCTTATGGGAACAAATGAAAAGAATATGACTGCGGGATCCCCCGGAAAACTGATCATAACGTTTGCCATACCACTGATGCTCGGAAATATTTTCCAGCAGTTTTATACGATGGCGGACACCATGATTGTTGGCCAGGTGGTAGGAGTAGAAGCGTTGGCGGCAGTAGGCGCCGGAGACTGGCTGGTCTGGCTGGTGCTGGGCATCATGACAGGTATCACACAGGGCTTTTCGATTCTTGTATCGCAGTACTATGGAGCAGGGGAAAAGGAAAATCTGAAATGTGCGGTGGCGAAAAGCTATATTATGACAGCATTACTGTCTGTGATTGTACTTGCAGTAAGTGAAGGCGCAGTTTATCACGTTCTTTTATTTTTGCAGACACCGGATAATGTTATTGATCTGACGATGCTATATTTGCGGCTGATTTTTGCGGGAGTCCCGATTATAGCTGCCTATAATATCTTTGCGGCGATCTTAAGGGCACTTGGAAACAGCAGATCTCCATTGATTGCAATGACCGTGGCAGCAGTGATCAATGTGGGACTTGACCTGCTGTTTGTGGCAGTTTTTGGCTGGGGCGTAGCCGGAGCAGCCGTGGCGACTGTTATTGCACAGGGATTTTCAGCCTTGTACTGTCTGCTTGTATTACGGAAAATCAGGGATATCCGACTGGAAAAGGAGGATTTTTACAGGCAGCCGTCTATGAGTCTGCGGCTTTTGAAGCTGGGGACTCCTCTTGCCATACAGAACGTGATCATTTCTGTGGGAGGACTTACGGTGCAGTATGTGATCAATGGCTTTGGCTTTCTGTTTGTAGCCGGATTTACGGCAACGAACAAGCTGTATGGAATTTTGGAGATGGCAGCCGTTTCCTATGGATATGCGATTACAACGTATGTAGGGCAGAATCTTGGCGCAAAGAAATATCAGAGAATCCGAAAAGGTGTGCGCAGCGGTACGTATATGGCAGTGCTCACTTCTGTTTTCATTTCCGGTATGATGGTGCTGATTGGGCGTAATATATTGTCTCTGTTTGTATCCGGTGAACCGGAGCAGATCCGACAGGTATTAGATATTGCATATAAGTATTTGTTTATCATGGCTGTCTTTTTGTGGATACTGTATTTGCTGCATGTGTATCGTTCCGCGATCCAGGGGCTGGGCAATACTTTGATTCCGCTTGCCAGCGGCATTGCAGAATTTGTGATGCGTGTCAGCGTTGCGCTGCTGCTGCCGAAATGGATCGGCGAAGAGGGAATATACTATGCCGAGATCTGTGCATGGAGCAGTGCGGCTGTTTTACTGATCATAAGCTATATGATTCTGATACGAAAATATAAAGATGCTAAAACGTCAGAAAGCTGATGCAGTCTCGCCTGCAAGAGGATTTTAGATCTCTTACCCCGCTTAAAGCATAAGTAAGAAATAATACAAAAAAAGCAGTGCTGCAGAACGCAAACTACAGGAAACAGATGGGAAGGCGTACCCGAGGTACGACAAAAATCTGTCATGCGGTAATTTGCGCTCTGTGGGACTGCTTTTTTGCATGATTCTTGGAGTTTTGGGGAATTACGACAAGAAATAACCAAAAATTTCAATAACTAATCCAAAAATATTCTATTTTTTTTCAGACCGCTTGTGATTATAATGAATTCATCAGCTAGGAACGAAGCGAATCTAGCAAAATCACCAAACGGGAGGAATAAAAATGAAAAGAAAAGCATTAGCAGCAATTATGGCAGTAGCTATGGCAGTATCCATGGCTGGTTGTGGAGGATCCACATCAGAGTCTAAAGATTCTACCCAGAAAACAGAAACAGCAGATTCTACGGCATCAACGGGCGGAAGCGTAGAAAACAAGGACAAACCTCTGTGCTGGTTCAACCGTCAGCCATCCAGCAGTGCTACCGGCGAACTGGACAAAGATGCTCTGAACTTCAACGGAAATACTTATTATGTAGGTTTCGATGCAAACCAGGGTGCTGAGCTGCAGGGACAGATGGTTCTGGATTACATCAAGAAAAACGCAGACACGATCGACAGAAACGGTGACGGCGTAATCGGATATGTTCTGGCAATCGGTGATATCGGACATAACGATTCTATCGCCCGTACACGTGGTGTTCGTTCCGCACTTGGAACAGGTGTAGATGCAGACGGCGGAGTAGATTCTACACCGGCCGGAACAAACGTAGACGGAAAAGCAAAGGTTGTGCAGGATGCAACTCTGGATGTAGACGGAAAAACATATACCATCCGTGAGCTGGCTTCTCAGGAAATGAAAAACTCAGCAGGTGCAACATGGGATGCTGCAACAGCTGGTAACGCGATCGGAACATGGACAGCTTCCTTCGGTGATCAGATCGATGTTGTAGTTTCCAATAACGATGGTATGGGAATGTCAATGTTCAATGCATGGGCGAAAGACAACAAAGTTCCTACCTTCGGTTACGATGCAAACAGCGATGCTGTAGCAGCAATCGGTGAAGGATATGGCGGAACAATTTCTCAGCATGCAGACGTTCAGGCTTACCTGACACTGAGAGTTCTGCGTAACGCACTGGACGGTGTAGACATTGATACCGGTATCGGTACAGCAGATGAAGCCGGCAACTGCCTGACAGAGGGTGAGGATTACAGATACAGCGAAGAAGAGAGATCTTACTACGCATTAAATATTGCTGTAACAGCCGATAACTACAACGATTTCACAGATTCCACAAAAGTTTACGATAAAGTTGCAAAACAGCTGGATGAAAGCAAGAGCCCATCCAAAAAAGTATGGCTGAATATCTACAACGCATCGGATAACTTCCTGAGCTCTACCTATCAGCCACTGCTGGAGAAATATGATGATCTGCTGAACCTGAAGGTAGATTACATCGGTGGAGACGGACAGACAGAGTCTAATATCACAAACCGTCTTGGAAACCCGAGCGAGTATGATGCTTTTGCAATTAACATGGTTAAGACCGATAATGCAGCAGCATATACATCACTTCTCTCCAAATAATTCGAGACAGAATAAGAGTGTAAATGGTGACGATTCGGAGCCATGCGAAATCGAGATGAGGTCTCTGAATCGTTACCGTAAATGAATGAAATTATAGAGGGGTGTCAGCAATGATACCCTTCTTTATTAAGAAAAGGAAGCGCAGCTATGACAGATGATAAGAATAAATATATCTTATCGATTAACGGCATGAGCAAATCGTTCGGTAGAAATAAGGTTCTGAAACATATCAGCATGAATGTCAAACCTGGAACCATTATGGGACTGATGGGTGAAAACGGTGCCGGAAAATCGACAATGATGAAATGCCTCTTTGGAACCTATCAGAAAGATGAAGGAACCATCGTATTGGACGGAAAAGAAGTGAATTTCTCCGGCCCGAAGGATGCACTGGAAAACGGAGTGGCAATGGTACACCAGGAGTTGAACCAGTGTCTTGAAAGAAGTGTTGTAGATAACATGTTCCTTGGAAGATACCCAAAGAATTCCGTTGGAGTGATCGACGAAGGAAGAATGAAAAAAGAAACATCAGACCTGTTCAGAAAACTGGGAATTACAGTTGATCTGACGCAGCCAATGAAGAAAATGTCTGTATCTCAGAGACAGATGTGTGAGATCGCAAAAGCGATTTCCTATCATTCCAAAGTCATTGTACTGGATGAACCTACATCATCCCTGACTGCACCGGAGGTTGAAAAACTCTTTAAGATGATGCGTCAGCTGAAGGCGCAGGGAATTGCTCTGATCTACATTTCACATAAAATGGATGAAATATTTGAAATCTGTGACGAAATATCCGTACTGCGAGACGGTAGTCTGGTCATGACCAAGCCAAGTAAAGAAACGGATATGAACGAACTGATCGCCGCCATGGTTGGACGTTCTCTGGACAACAGATTTCCGCCTGTAGACAATACACCGGGAGAAACTATTCTCTCAGTACAGAATATATCAACAAAATATGCACCGAAATTGCAGAATATTTCTTTTGATATCAAAAAAGGAGAAATTTTCGGATTCTATGGTCTGGTCGGTGCCGGTCGTACCGAACTTCTGGAGACCATCTTCGGAATTCGTACAAGAGCAGAAGGAAATATCGTATATGACGGAAAAGTACTGAACTTCTCCTCCCCGAAAGATGCTATGGATCACGGATTTGCTCTGATTACAGAGGAAAGAAAAGCCAATGGTCTGTTCCTGAAGGGCGATATTACATTCAATACTACCATTGCGAATATGAAGCATTATAAGAGCGGAGTCGCATTATCGCATGACAAGATGGTGCGTGCAACGGCTGAAGAAATCAAGATCATGCATACAAAATGTATGGGACCGGATGATATGATCGCCAACCTTTCCGGTG
This sequence comes from Blautia sp. OF03-13, assembly GCF_003460685.1. Classification (NCBI taxonomy): domain Bacteria; kingdom Bacillati; phylum Bacillota; class Clostridia; order Lachnospirales; family Lachnospiraceae; genus Blautia; species Blautia sp. OF03-13. The sequence goes on from NZ_QTVR01000016.1 coordinate 4,777, forward strand.
GTAATCAGCAGAAGGTCATCTTTGGTAAATGGCTGGAGCGTTCACCGAGCGTATTCATGATGGATGACCCGACACGAGGAATTGATGTTGGAGCAAAATATGAAATTTATGAACTGATTATCAATATGGCGAAACAGGGAAAAACAATCATCGTTGTTTCTTCCGAAATGCCGGAGATTCTTGGTATTACCAACCGAATCGGTGTTATGTCTAACGGACGTCTGGCCGGAATCGTAAATACCAAAGAAACAAACCAGGAAGAATTATTGAGACTCAGTGCTAAATACCTGTAACAGGAGGAAAATTGGAAATGGCAGAAAACAGCGTTATTATTTCGTCGGAAGAAGAAGCAAAGCTTTTGAAGCCGATCGATGAATATGTGGAAGAAATCCAGAAAAAAATCGATGCATTACGTGCAGACGGCTTTGACAAAGTGAACGATCTGAAAAAACAGATCGCGATCGCAAAAGAAAACAAGAACTTATCCGCAACACAGAGAGATAAGATCATTGAAAACAGCAAAAAAGAGCTGGAAAATGCAAAAAAAGTAGAAGCAGACAACAAAGAAGAAATCAAAAAGCTGATCGCAGAGGCAGAAAGCTATCTGACCGCGCATTACAAAAAGGATTATTACGACGTAGTAAACAAAAGCTGCAAAGCTGCAAAAGCAGAAGAAAACAGCAGATATGAGAAGGTCAAAGCAGATCTAAAGAGCGAGCATCAGAAAAAGGTTGCTTCTCTGAAGGATGCAGAAGAGATTAAGGCTGAGAAATATGTGCTCAAAAATAAATTGTTTGATGCACAGATGGCTCACGAATCGAAGCTTCAGGAGATCAAGGACAGAAGACATGAAGCATTCATGCATAAATATCACCTGATCGACCTGTTGCGGGCTTCCAAATTTACATTCCCGCAGCAGAGAATACAGAAACTGGAAAATTACAGATATACCTTCGATTTATCTCAGTTCCTGTACAAAAACGGTCTGTATATCGTAATCATTCTGATCTTCATCGCACTGTGTATCATCACACCGATCGTTAAAAATACACAGCTGCTGACTGTTACCAACATCCTGAATATCTTACAGCAGGCATCCCCGCGTATGTTCCTTGCACTTGGTGTTGCCGGTCTGATCCTGTTAACAGGTACCGACCTTTCCGTGGGACGTATGGTTGGTATGGGTATGGTTACAGCAACCATCATCATGCATAACGGAATCAATACAGGTGCCGTATTCGGACATGTATTTGACTTCTCCGCTATGCCTGCTACAGCGAAAGCACTGTTTGCACTGTTAATGTGTGTAATCCTTACGACAGCATTTGCCATGATTGCCGGATTCTTCATGGCGAGATTCAAAATGCATCCGTTTATCTCTACCATGGCGAACATGCTGATCATCTTCGGTCTGGTTACCTATGCGACCAAGGGTGTATCCTTCGGTGCGATTGATTCTGCCATCCCGAATACTTTCATTCCGCAGATCGGAAAATTCCCGACCATCATTCTGTGGGCTGTTGCAGCAGTTGCCATTGTATGGTTTATCTGGAACAAAACAACTTTTGGCAAAAACCTGTATGCGGTAGGTGGAAACCCGGAAGCGGCAGCAGTATCCGGTATCTCTGTATTTAAAGTAACAATGGGAGCATTTATGCTGGCAGGTATCCTGTATGGCTTCGGTTCCTGGCTGGAATGTAACCGTATGGTTGGTTCCGGTAGTGCAGCTTACGGACAGGGATGGGATATGGATGCCATCGCAGCCTGCGTAGTTGGTGGTGTATCCTTTACCGGTGGTATCGGTAAGATCTCCGGAGTTGTAACCGGTGTACTGATCTTTACCTCCCTGACATATGCCCTGACGATTCTGGGTATTGATACCAACCTTCAGTTCATCTTCGAAGGTATCATTATTCTGGCAGCTGTAACACTTGACTGTCTGAAATATGTACAGAAAAAATAATGAAAGATTCATAAACAGATAGAATATAAGACAGCCCGGTCGTCCGATGGATGACTAGGGCGGTCTTTTATTCTGTTCTGGCAAAAATTTTTGTAACTATTCATTCAGCAGAGAGCAATCTTCTGCTATAATGAAGGAACAACAACGTACTCCGGAAAACAGGGGGATAAGAATGGAACAATATAAAGTGATTCTTGTCGATGATGAAGTAGAGGTCATCGATGTTATGAAAAAAAAGATCCATTGGAATGATCTGGGATTTGACGTAGTGGGAAGTGCCACCAACGGCGTGAAGGCTTTGGAGCTGGTGGAAAAACTTCAGCCGGATGTGGTACTGACGGACATTAAAATGCCTTACATGGATGGACTGGAGCTGGCAAGAAAACTGAACCAGGACTATCCCAATATTTACATTATGCTTTGCACCGGTTTTGACGAATTTGAATATGCGAAAGAGGCCGTCCATCTGGAGATCAAGGAATATATGCTGAAACCCATCAACGCCACCGAACTGTCAGAAAGCCTGATGAAGCTGAAAACCACACTGGACAGGGAACGGGAAGAAAAGTTAAATGTAAAAAAACTGGAAGACTATTTCCAGGAGGTATTACCAAAGCTGCAGTCCAATTTCTTTATTTCCCTAATCGAGGGAAGGGTCAGAGAAGAGGATTATGAACGATTCCTTTTGGACTATCGGGTGGATATGAAGGGACCTTTGTTTTGCTGCATGATTTTTCATACATCGGAAAATGATGTGCCGGATGGCATGAATCCCTTATTGTTATCCATGTCCGTGGAGCGGGAGATCAAACAGCGGTTGATGGAGAACTGTAATTGCCAGGAGTTCATCTATATGGGTAATACCATTCTGATTATGGAACTCCATTCAGAAGATGAGATAGCTCAATTGACGGACAAGTGTGACCGGTTCTGCCGCTGGGCATGGAGAATTATGGGGGCGGCGGTTACCGCAGGGATCGGAACCGTCTGCAACAGTCTGTACGATATCAGTATTTCCTACGAGGGAGCCAGAGAGGCGGTATCCTACCGTGTCCTGTACGGAACGAAAAGAGCCATCAATATCGCGGAGATCGTTCCCAAAGAGTCAAAAAAGGCGGTTCCCTTAGAAGAGACAAGGATGCAGGAGCTGTTTCGTGCCATCCATGTAGGGGATCAGGAGAAGATCCGGAAAGAAGCCATCAAGGAGACAGAAAAGCTCCATAAGAATGCAGCCACCATCAGCCAGTACAATCTGGCTACCATGGAGATTGTCAGCGGATTTTTCAAATTCTGTGCCAATAATTCCATGGATTTCAATGAAATTTCCGGAAATGTACAGAATCTTTACGAAAGAGTGACTCAGCTGGATGAAAGCTCTATGACAAACTGGATCATCAATATGTCTATGGCTATCAGCGAAAAACTGAGAAGTACCAGAAACAGTACCTCAAGACGGATCATTACCGATGCGCAGAACATTGTAAAAGATAGATATATGGAACCGGCGCTCTCTCTGGATGATGTGTGCGCAGATCTTGGTGTGTCCAATTCTTACTTTTCGTCCATTTTTAAAAAGGAAACCGGTCAGTCCTTCGTCTCCTATCTTACGGATTACCGAATGGACAGGGCAGAAGAAATGGTGCTGAACACCGATGAAAAAAGCTATAAGATCGCAGAAAAAGTGGGATATCAGGATGCGAACTACTTCAGTTATGTATTCAAAAAGAAATTCGGTGTTTCCCCTTCCAAATACAGAGCTTCCGGAAAATAGGGAACAGGTGAAAGGGAAAATACATGAAAGATAGAAAAAGAAAGCCGGATTCCCGGAAGAATATCGCACTTAACATACAGTCGATTATCCTGTCTGTCCTTATGGCGATTTCACTGGTTACGATCATTGTAATGGGATTGCTGCTCTACCATCGATTCAAGCTGGCATTGGAAAAAACAGCAGTGGACAACACGGAAGCTACTGTGGAGGCTACCGTAGACCGGTTAAATGCAGACCTGCTGGATATCCGGCAGATCCTAAACGGGGCAAACTACAACATAGTCCAGCAGTTTGATATATCCAGCCGGGAATTCTCGGAGCAGTTCAGCCTGCTCTATGAGACAAACTCCGATAAGATTCAGAGTCTGGCTTTGTATGACCCAAAAGGAAATCTGATCGCATCGGAGCCGGTGGCGGCAGAAAAGAAAAATGTGAAGGTGCAGACGCAGGAATGGTATAAAAATGCGGAAGATGCCATTGAAAATATACACTTTTCCACACCGCATATCCAGGAGCTGTTTGAGGACGGCTCTTATCGGTACCAATGGGTCGTTTCCCTGAGCAGGTATGTAGATGTCAACAAGGGAGAGACACCGGAAACCGGTATTCTTTTACTGGATATGAAATATTCTGTGATCAGGGACGTGATGAAGCAGATCAATGACTGTTCCGGCGGAATCTACTATTATCTGACCAGTCAGGACGGAGAGATGATCTATCATCACGGGGAACGGAATTAAACCGCGGATTATTTGAAGAAAACAGTCTGGAAGCGGCAAAATACGAGGACGGAACCTACGAGATCCGTTCAGGCGGTCAGAACGAGACCGTGATCGTCGGCAGCGTAGCCTATACAGGCTGGAAAATGATCGGTGTTGTGCCGGAGAGTGTGCAGGCGGCAAACTACAAGAACTTCCGTTACTATGTATTTGCTACTGTTCTGGTTCTTATGGTCATGCTTTTGGAGGGAAACCAGCTGGTTTCCCGGAAGATATCCAAACCGATCCGGGAGCTGGATGCTTCCGTCAAGGCCCACGAGGCAGGAGGAAAACCGGATATCTATATCGGCGGCTCCTCGGAGATCCGCCATCTGGGACATTCTGTGCAGAAGTCCTATGAACAGATCGAAAAACTGATGGACGAGATCATCCGGCAGCAAAATGAACGAAGAAAAAGTGAACTGGATGCCCTGCAAAGCCAGATCAACCCCCATTTTCTGTATAATACACTGGAATCCATCACGTGGATGGTGGAAGCCCAGGAAAATGAAGCAGCGGTTCGTATGATTTCTGAACTGGCAAAATTACTTCGTGTCAGTCTATCCCGCGGTAAGACCATCATTCCCATTAAGGATGAGCTGCAGCACAGCAGAAGCTATATGAATATCCAGCTGGCCCGGTACAAAGAGCGGTTTAAAACAGAATTCCGAATCGAGGAAGAGATCGAAAACTGCTGCATCGTAAAGCTGGTGATCCAGCCCATCCTGGAAAATGCCATCTATTATGGCGTTGGCAATATGGATGAGGATGATGGCGGCATGATCATCGTCAGCGGAAAAAAGAAAGACGAGGACATTCTGATCACCATCGAAGACAATGGGATGGGCATGCGGGAAGAAGTCCTGGAAAATATTCTGACGGATAACAGCAAGGTTCCGAAGCATGGTTCCGGTGTGGGCGTAATCAATGTGCATTCCAGAATCCGGCTGATGTTTGGCGAAGAATACGGACTTTCCATAGAAAGCGAACCGGACGAAGGAACAAGGGTTACGATCCGTATTCCGGCAATCCCATATACACCGGAAAACGCAGAAGCATTGGAATTACAAAAATACATACAGAGGAGACCGGGCGGATGAAAAAGAACAGAATGAAATTTCTTATAATTGAGTTTCTTTTGCTGCTGCTGGCAGTATTCTTTGTATGGAAGATTTTCGATCAGAACGTAGCAGAGCCCCGGATTGCGGTGATTCTTCCGGAGTCCGGTGACAAACGCTGGGATGCCCTGATCAAGGGAATGAAGCAGGCTGCGGCAGAGAACAACGTTCATATGATCATCTGCAATACGGAAGAGATCGACGGGCCGGAGGCGGAAAGAGAATTTATCAGGGAACAGAAGGACAACGATATTGATGGCTTTATCATATATCCGGCACCCGGTCATGAGACGGAAAATATGCTGAAAAAAGAGTGTGGAAATAAACCGTATCTGCTGATTGCAGATGGTCTGGCGGTAAAAGAAGGGAAAACTGCCAGTCCCACGATCCAGCCGGATTACCGGGAGATCGGAAGATGGCTGGGAGAACGGCTGAGAACAAAAAAGCAGAAGATCGGAATTATCGCCGACTGGAAAATGTCCGAGGCTGTACAGGCGGAGATTTGTGGATTGAACGAGGCACTGGAAGGCAGCGAAAGCAAGATCAGCTGGTGTATTTACCGGAGAAAAGAACAGGACATTGTGGAGCGGATGAAGAAGGAAACAGAGGCGGATGCTCTTGTCATCCTGGATGCAGGAATATTGGAAGAGTTTGGAGAGCAGGCAGAAAATGGAACATACGAGGGCGCGGAGCTCTATGGAGTGGGTTACAGTCTGAAGACGATTGCACTTCTGGATAACGGAAACATTCAGGGGCTGGCTGTGCCGGACGGATATGAAATCGGCTATAAAAGTGTGGAAGAAATAACCAAAAGGATCGAGCACAGGTCTTATAAAATGCAAGGATATATAACCGAATATCAGGTACTTGGCAAGGAAAATTTCTCTATGGACGAAGATTTAGAAAGGTTTTTATATTCCTATGAATAAAAAGAAAAGAAGGGTGGCAGTATTATTATCTGCCACGATAGGGAGTGCGGTGCTTGTGCTGTCGGGGTGTTCCGGCAAGTCGGACCAGACAGAGAAAACCCTGCGGGTCGGAGTGATAACCTACACTCAGGATGATCCTTTTATCAATGGATTGACGGATGAACTGAAGGCGCAGCTGAAAGCCATGGAAAACAAAGAACGAAGGATTATCGTATCGACAAAAAGCGGAAACGACGATCAGCAGGAACAGAACGAAAAGGTGGAAGAGATGATTGATGCCGGCTGTGATGTGCTCTGTATCAATCTTGTGGACCGGACAGCTCCGTCCCGGATCATCCGAATGGCAAGGAATGAAGACATTCCTGTGATCTTTTTTAACAGGGAACCGGTAAGGGAAGACCTGATGCAGTGGGAAAAGCTGTATTATGTGGGCTGTGATGCAGAACAGTCCGGGATTATGCAGGGCGAGATTGCAGAAGAATACATCAAGAGCCATCCGGAAGTCGATAAAAATCAGGATGGAAAGATCCAATACGTGCTTCTGGAAGGAGAAGCAGGCCATCAGGATGCCATCAGCAGAACAGAGTATTCCGTAAAGACACTGATGAAGAATGATGTTATACTGGAAAAGCTAAGCTATCAGTTAGCGGACTGGAACCGGGGACAGGCGGAAAACCGCATGAACCGTCTGATCAGCCAGTACGGAAAAAAGATTGAACTTGTTATGTCCAACAACGATGAGATGGCACTTGGGGCTGTGGAGGCCTATCGGAAAGCAGGCTATGTCCGTGAAGAATGGCCGGTGATCTTCGGAATTGATGGCCTGGAAGAGGCTCTGGAAGCCGTAAAGGCAGGAGAGATGCAGGGCAGCATCCTAAATGACAGAGTGGATCAGGCAAAGAAAATGGCGAAAATGGCAGTGGAGCTGTTCGAGGGAGAGGAATTTGACCAGGAAAGCCTGAAAGAAGGCCGGTATTATTTTTCAGAATATCAGAAGGTAGACGGCAGCAACATCGATGAGTACCTGAACGCAGAAGAGACGATTTCCCACTCCGAAATGTAAGCAGGAAGACTGCGTTTGCAGGCAGAAAGAGTAAGTAAAGACGTGTCTTTATTTTAAACCAATCAAGCAAGCAGCGAAGCGGATTGCGAATATCCGCCTGACAGAATGAGGAAAAACAGATGGAACATACATGGACCAAAGATTTTTATCAGGAGACAGATCCGGCAAAACGGCAGCAGATCTTAAAAGAATATATCGGAGAGGAGGAAGCCTGGGAAGAAGAATACCGGGCTCGGCTCTGGACGGCCCGATACGGACAACGCAGGCTCCAGAAGGATGAATTTGTCAAATGCCTGATGGAACTGAAGTATCTGGCGGAAGGAACCTCTCTGGATCCGGGAGGCGACAGAAGAAAGATGGGAGCCCGGATTCTCTCTACGTTGTGCCTGGCGGAAGCCATGCAGTCAGATGAGGGATACCAGAAAATTCTTGCAGATGAACTGTACAATGTATTCCTGAAATTTATTCAGGTCAGCAGAGGAGGCAGAGGATTTACCTCTCTGGTATTCGGCATGGGACAATTGTCCGAAGAAGGAATCGCGAAAAAAATCGCCGAACAGATCAGTGTGATCGCGTTCAAGGCACCACGCCTGCTTCACATGGAAAAAGAATTCACCCTGCTCCGGGAAGCCGCCCTCCGGGCATATCGGCAGGAGTATCCGAACAGGGAGCATTTCCTGAATAAATATTGAGGTTATTGCAGTAATGTCTGAACAGTGGCAGGCGGAAAGAGAAAGGAGAATAAAATGGAATACAGAAAATTTGACAATGTTATAGTAGCAAGGATTGACAAAGACGAGGAAATATTGGAGCAGCTGAGGGTAATTGCCATAAAGGAGAATATAAAGCTTGCCAGTGTCCAGGCTCTTGGAGCGATCAATGATTTCACAGTCGGAGTATACAAGACAGACGAAAAGAAATATTATTCAAACAGCTTCCAGGGGTATTATGAAATTACATCACTGACAGGTACAATCAATACAATGGATGGAGAATATTATGCACATCTTCATATGAGTGCCGGAAATCAGAAGGGCGAGGTGTTTGGAGGACATCTGAACAGAGCGATTGTCAGTGCAACCTGTGAGCTGGTCATCACGGTAATTGACGGAAGAGTAGACAGAGTTCATGATGAAGAAACCGGACTTAATATTTTTAAGTTTAACTGAAGCTGCAAAGCAGCTATTCGGTTATGAGCAAGTAGCGAAGCGGATTGCGAATATCCGCTTGACTTAAAAGCCTGAGAGGAAATAGTGAGAAGCAACATCGGGATGCAGCGTAAGCGAAATCGAGATGTGATCTGAAGAGATAATACAATTTACGAAAAAGTGGATTTTCCACATAAATACCTGAACTGGAGGTGTAGGGGCTATGATAAAAGAACATTATTCGATCCTGTTTTGCAGCTTAACGGGTAATACAAAGAAGCTGGCTGATGCAATCTATGAAACGTTGCCAAAGGACAAATGCGATTATTTTGGCACAAACGATTCGCAGGTACCGCAATCCGACGTATGCTATATCGGATTTTGGACGGACAAAGGGAATGCGGACCAAAAGACATTAGAATTGTTGTCGAAATTAAAAAATAAAAAGATTTTCCTGTTTGGAACAGCTGGATTTGGCGGAAGTGATGCCTATTTTGAAAAGATTCTCGGACAAGTCAAACAGTCGATCGATGCAAGCAATACGGTCATCGGTGAGTATATGTGCCAGGGAAAGATGCCACAGTCTGTGCGCGAACGGTATATGAAAATGAAAGAAAACCCGGAACATCCGGCCAATCTTGATCTGCTGATTCAGAATTTTGACCGTGCTTTGTCACATCCGGACAGCGAAGATTTGGAAAGACTGAAAAAGTCATTATGAGATAGAAAAGTATGTTGTGCTTGATAAAAATAATCAGATAAGAGCAAAATTCGCGAAATGATTGCAATGGGTCGTCAAATGGAATAGAATGGAGAGAAAAAAGAAAGGTGTGGAAAAGGCAGGGCTGGCAAAGCATATCCGGCAGATGAGGTCATGCAGAAGTAAAAACAATGAAAACTACAACAAAACAAACTCATTTATACAGTAACACGGATCTTCGCAAGCTTTTAATTCCGATCATCATTGAACAGTTACTTTCTTCCCTGATGGGAACTGTCGACACGATGATGGTCAGCAATGTCGGGTCTGCCGCAATTTCGGCAGTCTCGTTGGTGGATTCCATTAATATCTTAGTCATTCAGGCGCTTTCTGCGCTGGCGGCAGGAGGAGCGATTCTCTGTTCGCAGTATATTGGAAGCGAAAAACGGGATGGAGCAATCCGTTCGGCACAACAGGTGCTTTTTGTTATGACAGTTTTGTCCGTCGCATTATCCGCGGGCTGTCTGATTTTCCGTGTTCCGCTGCTGCGCGTGATTTTCGGGGCAGTGGAAGCGGATGTTATGAAAAATTCACAGGTGTATTTCCTGTTTACGCTGCTGTCATTCCCGTTTATCGGTCTTTACGATGCGGGCGCATCCATTCTGCGGGCGCAGAACAACAGCCGCAGTCCGATGGTGATTTCGGTGATTTCCAACTTTATGAACATCGGCGGAAATGCCATTCTTATTTTCGGCTTCCATATGGGTGTCGAAGGAGCCGCGATTTCGACTTTAATTTCGCGTATTTTCTGTGCGGTTGTCGTACTGTGGAAGCTTCGGGATGAAAGCAAACCGATTTTTGTGAAGCAGTATCTTTCCATTCGGCCGGACTTTGGTTTGATCAAAAAAATACTGTTCATCGGTATTCCATCGGGAATCGAGAACAGTATGTTCCAGTTTGGAAAGCTGGCGATTCAGTCCACTGTGTCCACACTTGGCACGGTTGCCATTGCCGCGCAGGCGATGACGAACATCCTTGAGAACCTGAACGGTGTCGCTGCGATCGGTGTCGGCATCGGACTGATGACGGTAGTCGGTCAGTGTCTCGGCGCGGGCCGGAAGGATGAAGCAATCTACTATATTAAAAAACTGTGCTGGCTGTCAGAAGTGGTTATCGTTGCAAGCTGTCTGCTGGTATTTGTGCTGACAAAACCGATTACGATGATCGGCGGTATGGAGGCAGAGAGTGCAAAGCTCTGCATGCAGATGATGATCTTTATCACGATTGTAAAGCCGCTCTGCTGGGTCATGGCGTTTGTCCCGGGATACGGCATGCGGGCTGCCGGGGATGTAAAATTCTCCATGATCACATCCTGCTGTACGATGTGGCTGTGTCGTGTGAGTCTCTGTATTTACCTGTGCCGCATATGGGGATTCGGCCCGATCGCCGTCTGGATCGGCATGGCGGCAGACTGGAGCCTGCGGTCCATTCTCTTTACCATCCGGTTCAAATCAGGAAAATGGCTGAATCATCATTTGATAGAAGAAAAGAAACAGGAGAGCTAAACATCTTCTTCCGGTAAAAAGGAAAGCGCATATGCAAGAGAGTCGTTGAGATGAGATTTTTGACCGCGGCTGGAAGCCGTACCGGATCAATCACCTGAGCTGGTGGAAAGAGGAGCTTGCATCCGAAGAAGAGATGGAAGAGGGACGGAACAATCTTGCAGCACATGACAATCGGAATGTAGATGAAAAGAAAATCCTTTTGTATGAACAGATCATTCGGGTTGTGTAGAAACAGGAAGAAAAAACTGGATTTTTCCAGTACCGGATGATAAGATAAAACTGTGTTTCGGGATGGCTTAAACATATGGAGGTGCAGGATGGAACCAATTTATTTGTCAATCCAGCAGAAAGAAACTGGCAGCCGCATCAAATCCCTTCTTCGTGAAAGCGGATACACCGTGAGAGACATTCAGAATGCCATGGGTTTTGAAAATCCACAGGCGGTCTATAAATGGATTTCCGGCAAGTGCCTGCCAAGTCTGGACAACTTTCTCATTTTAAGCAGATTATTAAACACAAGCATCGAAGATATCCTCGTCATTGACGGGGATATTCCTCGCTTCAGGATAATTTTAAACTACACACAACGGTGGCAGGAAAGTCTCCACCGGCTCCGTTGACTTTATATGTGCAAACTGATAAGATACTCATAAGTATGTTCTTAGGGGTATCTTATTTTTGTATTTCAAAAAGAAAAGGGGAAATTAAATAATGACAAAAAAGAAAATCATTGGCCTTTGCATCGGCGCTGTCGTTCTTGCTGTGGCTGCGGCCGGTGTGAAGGAAGGCAGCTGGCTGATGAAGCATCGCCGGATGCAGAATGAGTTTACGCATGAGATGAATGCATTCACGACCAAAACAAACGCTGAGCTGATCCAGCCGACGATTGTTGCGGAGGATGATATCTACGGCTGGTTTTTCCATGAGGAAGATGACGGGCTGTACATGAATCTCTATTACCGGATCAAAAACGAGTCCAATCAGCACGAAATTGCATCCAGTGAATTTCCTGTGAAGATCAAAAAGGAGCTTCTTGCGGATGATAAAGTGTGGAGCAGAACGACGGGGACCGCGAAAAATCAGGTTCACGCGGAATACCTGGAAGGAGAAGATGACATGACGGTTTCGTTTGACGTCTATTACCAGTGTGAGGGTTCCTGCGGGGAATATTTTGCGGATATTACCGTGACGGACAGTGAGACCGGAAAGTTCTACTACAGCAGTGAAGCAGAAAATGAAGCGGCAGAATAGGAGGAGCGATGGCCGAAAAACAAAGCAAAAATAAATGGCACACACCGGCGGAGCGGATTATGATGCTGGGATTTGCGGCGGTAATCCTGCTGGGAACGATTCTTCTTTGCCTGCCGGTTTCTGCGGCGGACGGAAAAAGCGTTTACTGGCTCGACGCCCTGTTTACCGCAACGACATCTGTCTGCGTGACGGGCCTTGTCACCGTTCCGACGGCGACGACATGGAGTACCTTTGGAAAAATTGTGATCCTCGGGTTGATTCAGTTCGGAGGTCTTGGCATCATGGCGTGCCTGACGATGGTGTTTCTGATCCTGCGCCGGAAAATCAGTCTGCAGAGCCGGAAATTAATTCAGGATACCTATAATCTGCCGGTTTTAAAGGGCAGTGTGGGTATCGTGCGCCGGCTTCTGATTGGAACAGCAACCGTAGAGATTGCGGGGGCGGTTCTGTATAGCTTCTGGTTTGTGCCGGAGTATGGCTTCTGGAAGGGAATCGGCTACAGTATTTTTCACGCCGTTTCCGCTTTCTGTAATGCGGGAATCGATCTCGTTGGCGAAGCCTCTTTTGCTCCGTTTGTAACGAACCCGCTGATAAACTTTACGACGATGGGACTGATTCTTTTGAGCGGTCTTGGTTTTCCCGTCTGGTGGGAAGTTATGGAGCGGGTGCAGGAGCTTGTGAAGGGAAAACGGCCCCGTAAAAATTTTGTGCGAGGATTCACGCTTCATACGAAACTGGTTTTAACGACAACCATGATTCTGGTGTTCGGTGGAGCACTGCTGATTCTTGCACTGGACTGGAATCACGCGCCATCACTTGGCAGCCTGAAACCGGCGCAGAAGGTCATGGCGGCTTTTTTTCAGTCCGTGACGACAAGAACGGCAGGCTTTGAGACGATCCCGCAGGCTGATTTCTCGGACAGCTCTGCAATGGTAAGTATGGTTCTCATGTTCATCGGTGGCTCCCCGATGGGAACGGCAGGTGGTGTTAAGACGACAACGGTTGCCATTCTGGTTGTGCTGGTTGCCTCCTATATTCGCGGAGACTCAGATACGGTGGCCTGGGGGCGGAAAGTGATGGAAGAAAATATCCGTACCGCTGTCGTCATTTTCTTTTTTGTACTGACGACAGTCTTTACTGCCACCGTGCTGCTGATTTCCGTAACCGGAAGCCCGCTGCTGGATTGTACGTATGAAATTATTTCTGCGGTTGCAACGGTGGGCCTCACCCGTTCCCTGACGCCGACGCTTCCTTTTATGGGAAAGGTGATTGTTATTCTGGTTATGTTTATGGGAAGAATCGGGCCGGTGACGCTGGCTGTCGCACTGCGCCGCAGAACAGGAAGAAAAGATGTCGATATTCAGAGACCGGAGCAGCGGATTCTGATTGGATAGTTGGGAAAATAAAAAACAGGACAGATTTCAGAAAACGAGGAAAAGAAATGAGTAAACAGTATGCAGTCATTGGACTTGGAAAGTTTGGTTTTTCTGTAGCAACGACACTTGCGCAGGCAGGAAAAGAAGTGCTTGCCGTTGATAAAGACGCTGAGCCGGTACAGGAAATTGCCGATCTTGTTACCTATGCGGCGCGCGCGGACATCACCGACAGCCGTGTTTTTGCATCGCTTGGCATCAGCAACATGGATGTCGTGATCGTCGGGATCTCTGAAAATATGGAGTCGAGCATCCTCGCCACCCTGCAGGCAAAAGAGGCGGGCGTGCCGCTCGTCATCGCAAAGGGCATGAGCCAGATGCATGCCAATATTTTGAAAAAAGTCGGCGCGGACCGCGTCGTGATGGCGGAGAGTGAGACGGGCATCCGCCTCGGAAAAAGCCTGATTTCCGGTGGCTTCCAGGACTTCTTCATGCTGTCGGATTCGTTCTCCATGGTAGAACTTCCCGTGCCGGAAGAGTGGACGGGGCATAACCTCGAGGAGCTGGATCTGCGGAAGAAATACAGTATCAACGTAATCGCCGTCAAGGACGGGGAAGACATCCGTGTCACGGTCAATCCGAAGACGCTGCTCCGCGCAGAGGAAGTGCTGATTCTGATTGGCGAAAACAAAGAACTTGCCAAATTGATGAAAAACAGGAAATGAGGGGACCATTCATGATTACAAGCAGCAGCAATGCACAGGTAAAAAACATTATTGCGCTGAACAAAAAAGCAAAAGAACGCCGGGAGCAGGACGTTTTCGTGGCGGAGGGCTGGAAAATGTTCCAGGAAGCGCCGCGGGAATGGCTGAAAAAAGTATATGTGTCTGAGAGTGGCAGCAAAATGCATGAAATGCCGTCCGACGGGACAGAATACGAAGTAGTGGACGACCGCGTGTTCCAGTCCATGTGCGACACGAAGACGCCGCAGGGTGTTTTAAGTGTGATCCGCATGCCGCATTACACCGAAGAGGAGGTGATGGACAACGGAAAGACACCGCTTCTGATGGTACTTGAGGATCTGCAGGACCCTGGAAATGTCGGAACAATCATCCGCACCGCAGAGGGCGCAGGAGTCACCGGCATCATCATGAGCCGCGGTACCGCGGATATCTTCAATCCGAAAACGATCCGCTCGACGATGGGCTCGATCTACCGTATGCCGTTTCTGATCGTCGACGATGTGGTCGGATTTGTAAAAGGCTTAAAAGCGCGGAAGATCTGTACGTACGCGGCACATCTGCACGGCGTGCATTCCTACCGCGAGGAGGATTACACAAAAGGAACGGCATTCCTGATCGGAAATGAGGGAAACGGCCTGACCGATGCAATGGCAGAGGCCGCTGAGTGCCTGATCCGTATTCCGATGGAAGGAAAAGTGGAGTCGTTAAACGCAGCGATTGCATCCGCCGTTCTCATGTATGAGGCACACGGCCAGCGCGCATAAAAGAAAGAGCGTTACCGGTTTTCTTACATTTCTCTTAACCTGCCGGAAAACTACTCGACAGAACCGGTATTTTGAGCTAAAATAAAAAAAACAGAGTCCGGGCTGAATTTCTGTCAATCCGGTAAAACTGTAATATTTGCCAGAAAAGCAAAAGCTGTTTTGGGAGGAAGGAAAAATGAGTGAGAAAAAAAACATCAGTAAAAAGGAGCTCCGAAGAAGAAAGCGGAAGCGTGCGCTGATGATCAAAACAGGAATTCTATGTGTTCTGCTTGTCATCTTCGGCATTGGAATCTGGGCTTTGGCCGGAGGAACAGAAAAAATCCAGCAGAAAGCACAGAAAAAAGAGGATCAGAAAACAGCAGAGGTGGACGGTTCCGTATCGTCGGACAGCACGGGAAGTGCTGAAGCGCCGACAACGAAAGCACAGATTATGGCGGAAGCCGATGCACTTGCGCAGACATACGATTACGATGGAGCCATTGAAAAGCTCCAGAGCGTAGAGGGCGCAGCGACCGACGCGGATATCATCACAAAAGTAGCAGAGTACACCAGCACGAGAGATGCCTGTGTGCGCGTCAACGTCAACGAAGTAACCCACATTTTCTATCATTCTCTTGTAGTCGATCCGCAGAAAGCTTTCTATCAGGACAACGCACAGACCGCAGGCTTCTGCCAGTGGATGACCACCGTGGATGAGTTCAACGCGATCACCCAGCAGATGTACGACAGAGGATATGTCATGGTTTCGATCAACGATCTCGTGAAAAAGACCGTAGATGATGACGGAACCGTTCATTACGAGGAAGGGGACATTTACCTGCCGGAGGGCAAGAAAGCATTCGTTCTTTCTCTGGATGACCTTTCCTATTACCACTCTTACGACGGACGCGGCATTGCCAGCAAGATGGTAGTCGGCGACGACGGAAAACCGACCTGCGAATATATTCAGGATGACGGAACTGTTGTGACCGGTGCTTACGACTGCATCCCGCTGATGGATCAGTTTATCGAAGCGCATCCGGATGCCGTATACCACAATGCGCGCGGAACCGTAGCACTGACCGGCTACGATGGAATCCTCGGATACCGCACCGACGGTGATTACAAGACGAGAGAAGATCTGACGGATGATCAGGTAGCATGGCTTGATGCACACCCGGATTTCGACTGGGATAAAGAGTGCGAGGAGGCGAAAAAAGTAGCCGATGCGATCAAAGCAGACGGCTGGACATTCGCAAGCCATACCTGGGGCCATATCCGTGTCGGCGACAAACCGATCGAGACGATCCAGGCGGATACCGAGAAATGGCTGACGTATGTTGCACCGCTCATCGGCGGAAGCGATATCATCATCTTTGCACATGGACAGGATCTTTCCGACTGGCACGATTACACGATGGACAATGAGAAGTTTGCTTACTTAAAGAGCCAGGGCTTCAACATCTACTGCAACGTAGATTCCTCCAAGTATTTTGTTCAGGTAAGAGACAATTACCTGCGTATGGGACGAAGAAACCTGGATGGATACCGTCTGTACCAGAACCTCTACGGAGGCGGCGAGGACAGAACAAGCGATCTGTTTGATTCTGCCTCTGTTATTGATCCGCAGCGGCCGACAGATCCATCTCTTTACAATTTAGGTTAAAGAATTTTGAAAATGAAAAAGATCTCACAGAACTTTCTATTATTTATAGAAGAAAGTCTGTGGGATCTTTTTTTCAGCAGGGCGAACCGTTTACAGATATTTTTCTACGAGCGGAAACGGCAGAGGCCCGAGACGGAGCAGTTTTTCATGGAAACCGATCAATGAGAATGAGTCACCTTCCTGTTCCCGCACTTCCGAGAGGAGCTGCGAAAACGAGAGCGATCCGACACAGTATTTCAGATAGTTCGCCGGTGTCTCGAGAATATACTGATATAAAGAGGCAGCGGCCGACGCATCCGTGATGCCGAACTGCGCCAGAAAGGCTGACGCATCCGAGAGGAGCCATCCCTGGCTGTGGATTCCGAGATCCAGCAGCGAGCAGAGGGTAAGATGCACCGAGCGGTTCAGATACCAGAGACGGCAGAGCGCCTGCGTGTTTGCATCGAGATTACGTGCGGCGTAGCGGCAGGCATATGATTCAACGTAGGTTGCCCATCCTTCCACATAACCCGACGGCGCGTAGAGATGGCGGATCAGAAGCGGGTCGGAGCGCGAGAACGAGACGGTCTGGTACAGATGGCCGGGAAAGCCTCGTGGGCAAGTGTGGAATACAGTTCGATGCCGGTCATCTCATCCGCGGGATTCAGGTAAATGGAGTTGGGTGAATTGATATCGGCGGGCGGTGTGAGATAAAAGGCGGGGCTTAAAAAATCCTTGAGGGAGTCATCCACGGTCTTTACTTCGTATGCGATACCCGAAAGAACGGGAAAATCTTCAGAAACGGCATTCTGCAGATCGGCAAGCATTTCCTCCGGCGTGGAGAACGGCAGCACGAGCGCCTGCTCGGAGAGGGAGAGCGACGGATTCTGATCGAGAATGATCTGCATTTCGGCACACTGGTCCGCAAGCTGCTGTGTTAAAAGGCGGGTCAGCTCCTCCGGTGAAGCATCAACACCGACGCGGCTGCGGAGAAGATATGCATAGTAGGAAAGTCCGCCTTCCTGCCGGGAAAGACCACCGGCGTTCTGTGTTCCTTTGCCGCGGAGTGAAGAAAGCGCATCGGAAAGAGAGCGGTAGGCGGGAAAAACACAGGAGGTAAGGAGTTTTTCATGCGTCTGCAGACAGAGATTCCTTTCCGCCTCAGAAAACAGTGAAGACGCCTGCAGTTTATTCTGAAAAACGGTGTGGAGCAGATGGATTTCCGGTGTATCCGCGTCGGCGAGAAAAGCACTGCACTGGTGGATAATGCCATCGACCGCAAGGTCATTCTGAAACACGCCCTGCCGGGATTTTTCCTGTTCGAGTGCGATGAGGTCGGAGAAATAGCGCGGGAGATCCTGCAGAAGATGGAGGTAGTCGGCGATATCCTGCTGTGTGCGGAACGGGTATTCTGCGAGCAGAATGGGAAGCTGTGCCTGAATCCCGAGCGACGGACCGAGCGGTTCCGCAAGAAGGCTGGTGCTGCCCGGCATTTTCTCGCAGTCCAGCTCGTAGAGCAGAAGATCGAGCGTGATCTGATTTTCCGCGGAGAGGCGGTTGCGATGAAAGGATGTGAGCGTTGTTTCCACACTCTGCAGCAGGGCATCATACGAGGTGCGGTCAGGGATGGAAACCGTGCCGAACGAGGCGGTGCCGGGGGCAATTCCGCGGGAAGCCGGATCAGCGAGGGTATAGTGGAGCGTGATGGCAGAAGAGGTTACCTCGGAGTGGAACCGTTCCTCCACATACGCGGAAAACCGGCGGTTCTCACCAGGGGAAAAGAACGGGGAAAAATACCAGAACAGCAGGGCGAAAAGAAGTCCGCCGCACAGAAGCAGAGGGAACAGGATGCGGCGGTGCAGAGAAGCTGGTTTCATAGAATAGGCTCCGGTGCGGACAGTTATCATAAAGTATGTAAAAAATGCTGATTTTATGCGCTTTTTCCGTGGCCTTTCATTTGACTTTCCAAAACGGCTTTGCTATAATCAGTAACGAATGAAATAAGGGACTTTTCAGTGCAGAACGGATTTGAAAAAGAATCCGCGAAGGTAAAAGAGAATCAGGTGGAAATCCTGAGCGATCCGGTCACTGTAAGCAGGGAGTGTTAGCTGCAGAAATGCCATTGTGCGAAACGCATGAGAAGGCGCGGCTGCCGTGAAGATCTGCGAGTCAGGAAACCTGCTGGAAAGGTTAGTGAATCGCTTCCGATGAAAGCATATATTCATGGAAAGATGTACGAAGTAAAATCGGACATCTGCTTTTTTGTCGCCATGCGTCCGAAAAAGAGCTCCGGTGGAGAAACTCTTTTGCAGAAAAAGCAGATGTCTGTTTGTCTTTTCGCAGAAAAAATGTGTCCTCAAAAACAAGATTACTTGCAGGGAGACATCATTGACGGGGACAGGCACCGCCCAGTTGCCTGAAAAAGTCAGACGGAATCCGGAGCAGATGCGCGAAGGAGATCCGAAGAAAAGGAGAAGTTATGAAAGGAAATTCAAGCAAATTTCTGGCACTGTTGCTGTCGGCGTCCATGATCATGAGCCCGACTGCCAGCGTATTAGCAGATACGCAGGAAAAAGCAGCACAGACAGAAAGCAGCGCAGCCGCAGAGGAAGCGCCGCAGAGCGAAGAAACAGCAGAGACGGCAGAACCGGAAACAACACCGGCAGAAACCGAGAGCAGTGAAAGCACTGCAGAGACTCCGGCAGAAGAGCCGACGGAAACACCGGCCGCGCCTGCAGAGGATCAGACACCGGCAGGATCTGACGAGACCGAGACACCATCCGCAGATGAGGATGCTTCGGAAGATACTGCAGAGGACACTGCAAAAGACGGTGAAGAGACTGCCGATACCACAGAAAAAGAGCCGGAAGCAGCAGATGAGACTTCCCAAGATGCTGAAAAAGAAACACCGGCAAAAGAAGAAACCAAAGATGCTGTAAAAGAGAATACCAGTCCGGCGGCAGAACAGCCGAAAACGGAAGTAAAAGAAACAACCAAAAATGAGGCATCCAATACAGCCGAGGAGAAAGAAACAAAAGCAGCGGAAGCAGCAAAACCGGCAGATGGTGAGTATGAGACTTCTGCAGAAGCAACCGGAAGCATGTTCCGTGTGATTTCTTCCAGACTCATCGTAAAAGATGGAAAACTGAAAGCATCCATTCTGCTGAGTGGAACCGGCTATGATTACCTGTATATGGGAACAGCAGCAGAAGCTGCCGCAGCAGATGAAAAGAGCTGGATTGCTCCGACAGGAAGCGAAACCTATACGGATACGAAGACTGGTGCAGAAAAGACCGGATATCGTTTTGAAATTCCGGTGGAAGAGCTTGACAAACAGATGGATGTTGCCGTTCGCTCAGCCAAGAAAAAAACATGGGCTGATAAAACCGTTACGATCCACAGCACCGATGCAATCCCGACGGTAACACCGGAACCAACCGAGACTCCAAGCGAAAATCCAGGTGAGGATTCCTCGAATAAGCCAGCCAGTGTAGAAGCACCGGTTACCAAAGAGGACGGCAGCGTATTCAAAATGTTCGTCATCTCCGAGGCAACAATGATCAACAAGGGCGATAAACTCGTTCTTACACTGAAAACAAACAACGTATCATTTGATAAACTGTATCTTGGAAAGAACGATGACCTTGCAAAAACACCGGCTATCCAGGGAATGCAGGAAGCAAACGGCGGTTATTCCTTTACATTTGAAGTAGATGCGGACAAAGCCGGCACAACCGTTCCGATCGTTCTTGGAAAGAAAGACGGAACCTGGTACACCAAACAGCAGCTTTATCTTGCAGTTCCGGGAAGCAAAACACCGGAAGTAACTCCGATACCGGAGCCGACCGAGACTCCGGTCCCGACTGCAACCCCGACTCCGAGTGAGACTCCGGTTCCAACCGCAACTCCAACTCCGGAACCGGCGAAAGTAGAAAACGGTATCTACAGCGGAACCGCGGAGACCGGCGCAGCTATGTTCAAAGTAGTCGGCGTAGAGCTGACCGTAAAAGACGGCGACATGAAAGCACGCATCACGTTAAGTGGTGTTGCCTACGATTATCTGTACATGGGAACACCGGAAGAGGCAGCTGCCACAGACAAGAGTGCATGGATTGCAGGCGTCGGCACCGTTGATTACACAACAGCAGACGGCGAGACGAAAACAGGAATGCAGTATGATATTCCGGTAGCAGCACTCGATCAGGCACTTGTTGTTTCTTCCCATTCTGCAAAACGGGATAAATGGTATGCAAGAACCATTACTATTGCATCTTCCAGTCTGAAAAAGACCGCAGATCTTCCGGCAGATGAGACCAATAAAGTAGCAGATGGTATTTACAGTGCAGAGGCAACAACTAATGCAGCAATGTTCAAGGTAGTCGGCGTAAAACTGACCGCGAAAAACGGAAAAATGACAGCAGTTATCACCTTAAGCGGAAGCGGCTATGATTATCTGTATATGGGAACCGGAAAAGATGCGGCAGCAGAGAGCGGCGCATGGATCGCTTCCACCGGAAAAGTGGACTACACCTTAGACGGTGAAACCAAAACCGGAATGCAGTTTGAAATCCCGGTAGAGGCACTTGATCAGGAATTTGCTGTAGCAGCTCATGCAGTAAAGAGCGGCAAATGGTACGACAGAGCCATCACGATTGCATCTTCCAGCCTGAAAAAGACCGGAGACCTTCCGTCGGATGACAACAAGGGCGATACTCCGAAACCAACCCTCGTTCCGACCAATATCCCAACCGTATCTCCATCTGAGACACCGGTTGTAAAACCCACCAGCACCCCGACTCCGGCACCGACCCAGAAACCGGCAGATACCAAACCGGAGCAGGAATCCAAATATGAGTCTGACTTAAGCGGCGGCACATCCAAAGTAGACAGTGCAACCACACTGGCAGACGGCGTTTACACACCAGACGGATTCTCCTTCTCCGGCGGATCCGGAAAGGTAACCATCTCCTGCAGCAAGATTACTGTAACGAACGGACAGGCTTATGCAACGATCGCATTCAGCAGTCCGTACTACGGATATGTAAAAGCAAACGGAAATAAATACATGGCAAATGTCAGCGGCGGAAGCAGCATCTTCACCATTCCGGTTGAGCTGAATAAGAACAATACCATCATCGGTATGACCACCAGAATGTCCGTTGCCCATGAGATTTCCTACAACATCTTCATCTCCTTGGCAGCAGCAAAGAAGGGCGGCAGCACTTCTTCCAGCACAGGATTTGTAAAAGCAGACGGAACAATCTCCACGATCAGCACCGATAACTCCAAGCTGGATACCACCGCTCCAGAGATCATGGGACTGGAATACAAAGCAGAGACAAAACTTGCTTACGCAGAGTACTTCAAGATGTATCATTACGACGAAGGCATCACCCTGCTGGAGATCGATATGACAAAAGATACCGAGCGTGATCCGGAGAAACAGAACGAGGACGACAAGAAAGCAGAAGATACCGATACCGCAGCAGCGGAGGATACCGCAGCAGCAACCGACGAGGAAGAAGCGGCAGCAGCATCCGATTCCAAAAAGACCAGCACTGAGAAAGCGAAAGATCTGACCGAAAAGACAAAAGAGCTGTACGAAGGCAATGTTGTCAAATATCTGATCGTTCCGAAAGATGTTGAGATTCCGGCAGGACTGGACAAAGATATGATCGTGATCCAGCTTCCGGTTGAGAAAACATACGTAGCATCTGAGGATGCCCTGAAACTTCTCGATGAGCAGTTAGACGCAGCAGAGAGCATCAAAGCAGTCGGCATGGAGCAGAAAGACTGCCAGATCGAAAACATTGCAAAAGCAATGGAAGACAAAAAAATCTCCTTCGACGGAGCATTCGATGATCTGGACTACAAAGCTCTGGTAAAAGACGAAATCGATTTTGCAATTCTTCCGTCTGAGTTCCTTCCGGGAAATGCAAAAGATGAGGAAGATGCTGATGCAGCCGACGAGACCGCAGATACCAAAGCTGAGGATCAGAAGGACGATAAAGACGATAAGACAACGGATGAGAAAGCAGACGAAGACAAGACTCCGGAAGAACTTCTGAAAGAGGAAAATGAGCGTCTGTCCGACACCGCAGAGCGTCTGGCAACCCTGACCATTCCGATGCTGGTTGACCGTTCCGCAGACGAGAAGACCGATCTTGCGAAAGCAGAGTGGCTGAAAGTCTACGGCGTGATCTTCGGATGCGAGGATCAGGCAAACGAGCTGTTCCAGCAGATGGTAAAGGCAGAAGAGAATAAATAAGTACAATAATTTGCAGCAAAAAATGAGAAAGGGCTGCTGCCGTATGGCAGCGGCTTTTTCTTTAAGAAAGGAATATCAAATGACAGGAAAAAACGAAAGAAAGCTGAAAAAATGGGCTGCACTTTTTCTTGCAGCAGCGATGTCACTGACGGCCTGCGGCAGCACCGCATCAACGGGAAGCAGCACATCGTCCGCGTCGGGCACTTCGGCAGTTTCTCAGAGCAGCACATCCACAGCATCCGCAGCAGATGTTTCCGAAAGCCAGACGGAGAGCACATCCGTCTCGGAAAGTACGGCTGAAAGTGAAAGCACCTCCGAAGCCACTGCTGCGAGCAGCACCTCCGGGAGTGATACCGCATCCGCGGATGGTTTCGCAACGACAGACGATGTCAGCGACGCACCGGACATCACCGGAATCACCATCGAGAGCAAGATGGTCCTGAATTACGCCGAGTGCTTTAACGTATACTACTGCACAGACGGCTATAAACTGATCGATGTCAAAGACGGCGCGCAGTATCTGCTCGTCCCGGACGGAAAAGAGGCGCCGGATGACCTCGATTCCGACGTAATTGTAATCCATCAGCCGCTGGAACGCATCTACATGGCAGCAACCTCTCCGATGGCGCTGTTCGATGCCATCGACTCCCTCGATACGATTCGTCTCTCCGGTGAAACCGCAGACAACTGGTACGTACAGGATGCCGTTGACGCGATGAATGCCGGAACGATGATCTTCGCCGGAAAATACAGTGAGCCGGATTACGAACTTCTGGTCAGTGAGAACTGTGATCTGGCCATTGAATCCACGATGATCCTCCATTCCCCGAGGTACAGGAGATGATCGAGATGCTCGATATTCCGGTCTTCATCGACCGTTCCAGCTACGAATCCCAGCCTCTTGGCAGAACCGAATGGATCAAACTCTACGGTGCCATGCTGGACAAAGAGGAGGAGGCAGCCGACTTCTTTGCAAGTCAGGCAAGTGTTGTGGAAAATCTGAAGGATTTCCAGAATACCGAAAAAACGGTCGCTTTCTTCTATATTAATACGAGCGGAGCTGCCGTTGTGCGGAACCCGGAGGACTATATTTCCAACATGATCGAGCTTGGCGGTGCGCGCAACGCCTTCCGTGATCTCCAGGACGACAGCGGAAAAACATCCGTGCCGATCACGATGGAGCAGTTCTACGATACGGCCGAAGATGCGGACTACCTGATCTACAACGCAAGCATCGATTCCACCGTCAAAACCCTGGACGACCTGCTGGCAAAGGATTCTATGTTTGCCGATTACAAAGCAGTCAAAGAGGGCAATGTCTGGACAACCGAGAAATCGATGTATCAGGCAACCGATAAAATTGCACAGTTTACCAACGACATTAACCTTCTGGTAACGGGCGGCGATCCGGATCAGATGGTATTCTTAAGAAAATTATCCTGATGGAGGAACGTATGTCAGAGAAAAAAAATATGACAGGAAAAGAGAACAGTTTCCATATGGAAAACTTCCGGCGCCGTTCGCGGTATGCCGCTGTGTTTCTGGTGCTGATTCTGGCGTTCGCTGCCATCACCGTGCTGAATATTAATTCCGGAAACGTAAATATTTCGATTCCGGAAATTTTCCGGATTCTGCTGCGGCGGACCGGAGAGGGGAAAGAGTACAATATTATCTGGAAAATCCGCCTTCCGCGTATTCTGATGGCGGCAATCCTGGGCGGTGCTCTGTCCCTGTCGGGCTTCCTTTTACAGACTTTCTTTGAAAACCCGATTGCCGGTCCGTTTGTTCTTGGAATTTCCTCGGGAGCCAAAATGGTCGTGGCGCTGACCATGATCTTTTATCTGGAGTGGGCGCGCAATATCACATCTTACACGATGATTGTTGCAGCATTCTTAGGATCCCTTCTCTCCGTCGGCTTCATTCTGCTGATGTCCCGACGGATCAAAATATGGCAGGACTTCTCGTCGGCGGTATTATGATCGGTTACATCTGCTCGGCGGTCACGGATTTTGTTGTCACCTTCGCGGAGGATTCCGATATCGTCAACCTCCACGGCTGGTCACAGGGAAGCTTCTCCGGCATGAGCTGGAGCAACGTAGCGATCTCTGCGGCTGTGATCGGCATCACCTTTGTCATCACGTTCCTGATGGCAAAACCGATCGGTGCATATCAGCTCGGTGAGGCGTATGCGCAGAGCATGGGTGTCAACATCAAAGTATTCCGCATCGCGCTGATTCTGCTTTCGAGTATTCTCTCCGCATGCGTCACCGCATTTGCCGGTCCGATTTCGTTTGTCGGCATTGCCGTCCCGTTCCTCGTCAAACAGAGCCTCGGCACATCGCGTCCGCTCGTCGTAATCCCGGGAACGTTCCTCGGCGGAGCCGTCTTCTGTATGATGTGCGACCTGATCGCGCGTATGGCGTTTGCACCGCTGGAGCTGTCCATCAGTACGGTCACATCGATCTTTGGTGCGCCGGTCGTCATTTTCATGATGCTGCGCCGGAAAAGGGGGTAAGAGAATATGAATGAATATTATTTTCATCTGGACCACCTGACGGTCGGCTATGATAAGAAGCCGCTGATCAAAGATATCTGCATCGGCATCGAAAAAGGCGAGATCGTTACGCTGATCGGACCGAACGGTTCCGGTAAATCAACGATTCTGAAAAGCATCACCCGCCAGTTAAAGCTGGTCGGCGGAAATGTGGAGTTTGACGGGAAAAACCTGCATGAGCTTTCGTTCCGTGAGTTGTCCACGAAGATGGCCGTTGTGCTGACGGAGCGCATGAAGCCGGAGCTGATGACCTGCCACGATATCGTGGCAACGGGCCGCTATCCGTACACCGGACGGCTCGGCATGCTGACCCGCGAGGATGAGGAGAAGGTCGAGAAGGCGATGCGCGCCGTTCATGCCGAAGAGCTCGGCGGCCGCGATTTCAACGCCATCAGCGACGGCCAGCGCCAGAGAGTGCTTCTTGCGCGTGCGATCTGTCAGGAGCCGGAGGTCATCATCCTCGACGAGCCGACTTCTTTCCTCGATATCCGCCACAAGCTGGAACTGCTCGCGATTCTGCGCCGCATGGCAAAGGAGAAGGGCATCACCGTCATCATGTCGCTGCATGAGATCGATCTGGCACAGAAAATTTCAGATAAGATCATCTGCGTCAAGGGCGATGCTATTTCCCATTTCGGCGCACCGGAGACAATTTTCCGCGAGGATATCATCCGCGAACTGTACGAGATTGACAATGGTTCGTTTGACCCGTGCTTCGGAAGCATCGAGCTGCCGCGGCCGGAGGGAACACCGCGCGTCTTTGTCCTCGCAGGCGGCGGAACGGGAATCCCGGTGTTCCGGAAACTGCAGAAGGAAAATGTCCCGTTTGCGGCAGGCGTCCTGTATACGAACGATATCGATTACCAGCTCGCCCGCATTCTGGCGATGGAGACGGTAACCGAAGCACCGTTCCAGGAGATCAGCGACGAGGCATTTGCCCGCGCCTGCGAGCTGATGAAGAGCTGTGAACGTGTCATCGACACCGGCGTCCCGGTGGGCATGTGCAACCGCCGGATCGAAGAGCTGAGGGCAGAAGCAAAGCGGCTTGGAAAGCTGGCAGAGTAAAACAAAGAAAAATCCAATCAAAATCTCCTGTCTGGGAACGAAACAATCGTTTTCCGAACAGGAGATTTTCTTTTTGCAGCCATTGTAAAAACAGCAAAAGAACACGAAAAATGTAATATTAAATTGTACGAAAAATTCACACAATTCAAGTCAAAAACCAACAGAGATTGACACTTAAAAAGTCAAGTGCTTTGTAAAATCTTTTGGCGAAATAACGGTTTTCTCTGTTATGACCAAAACACGCGTTCTGATTTCGCGAGATTTAAACACATGCTTTCCACACCGTTTTTCGTGGATAATGTGGATAACTCGGTGTATAACTTGTTTTTAGGCATGTTTTCGGTGGTTAACTATGTGGATAACTTGTGGACGGTATGTTTATAAAATTGGCCCGTGTGGAAAAACCCCGGTTTCTTTGTGCAATTTCGACAAAAGAGGTTTTAAAGTTTTATACGACTGACATGAAAGGTTTTTCAGATTTCAGAAACTACGGAAAAACAGAAAAAAGCAGGCAGTTCTCCGTACAATACGAAGAATGCCTGCTTTTGCTGTATTCTATTCGAAAGAAGCCATCAGTGGCTGATCAGATATTTCTCTACCGAAGTCACACAGTTCGCGCCGTCGGCGGCTGCCGTGATGATCTGACGGAGCTGCTTCGTGCGGACATCGCCTGCGGCGAACACGCCCGGCACGCTCGTCACACCGTCTTCGCCGGCTTTGATGTAGCCAGCCTCATCGGTTTCTACGGTGCCTGCGATCAGTGCGGAGACCGGAACGATGCCGACGGCAATAAACACGCCGTCTACCGTGATCATACCGGCTTCCCCTGCCTTTTTGTTCGTTACCTTCACGCCGGACACCATCTCGTTTCCCTCGATGGAATCCACAACCGTATCCCACACCATTTCCACATTCGGCAGTGCCAGCAGTGCATCCTGGAGAACACCGGCTGCCCGCAGTTCATCGCGGCGGTGGATCACGTAAACCTTTTTGCACGTTCTGGCAAGGAAAATCGCATCCTCCACGGCGACATCGCCGCCGCCGATAACGGCAACGGTTTTGTCTTTGAAAAATGCGCCGTCACACGTTGCACAGTAAGAGACGCCCATGCCGGAGAGTTCCTTTTCACCAGGTACATTTAACGCGCGGTGCTCCGCACCGGTTGCAAGAATGACCGTTCTGGCATGATACTCATTTTTTCTTGTGCGGACAATCTTGATCTCTTCGTCAAGAACAAGCTCCTTCACACGCTCGCGGGAAAATTCCGCGTCCATTTTTTCAGCGTGTGCGCGCAGCGTGCTTCCGAGATCCATGCCGCTGATGCCCGGAAGGCCGGGATAGTTGTCTACTTCATAGGTATTCAGCACCTGGCCGCCGCTTGCAAAGTTTGCCTCAATCGTAAGAGAGGAGAGCTTTGCGCGTTTCGCATAAATCGCGGCAGAAAGACCCGCCGGGCCGGAGCCGATGATGATAACGTCGTATAAGTTTTCCATAAAAATCCTCGTTTTCGTCTGTAGTAAGCTGCCATGCAGCCATTTTTCTGAAAGTATCGTTACGGAGCCGGTGTTTCGGACGGTTCCTGACTGTCGGAAACGGAAGATGAATCTTCCGCGGAAGTTTTTTTGGCTTCTTCTTCCGGCGCTTCCGGCTGGTTGTGAACCACCTTGATGCTGCGTACCAGCTTCAGATCGTTGTCGATGCCGACTTCCGTGTAGTCCAGCTTTTCGTCATCACTATAGAATGTGTAGAGTGTCAGGTTACTATCCTCTTTTTCCGTTTTTTCTGATTTGGCATCCCCTGCCTTCGTCAGAAAATCGCTCTCGGAAGTGCCGAGCGTGATGCCGTTTGTGATTGAAATCGGAATCTTTGTCGTATCGAGATCGCCGTACAGCGAAGTAACGAAACAGTTGCGCACTGTCGTCGCCTCCGCGCCGTAATTATGTACGGTGCAGTAAAGTTTCTGACCGCCCTTTTCCAGCGTGACGTAGCCGTATTTTCCGTTTAAAACGGCCGTATCGGACTCTTTCGTATTGACGGTCCAGTCGTGGTCCAGAAGTTCACTGACCGGAACGGGAAGATGATAGAGTACATCGTCAAAGCGGACGGTCCAGTCGTTGATTTCACTGCTGTCGGCTTCCGGTGCCTGGTAGGCCTCCACTTCCGGTGTTGTGGCATCGCTGACACCATCGAGCGCTTCTGCATCAGCCGTGGTCGTAAAGTTCTGCATATCGAGGGAATACAGAATTCCCGTTTCGTTATCGAAGCCGAGCGTGATCGTCTGGTACAGCCCGTACTCATACGTGAACTGCACAGAGGTATCGGCCTCATAACGGTCCTTTGGCGCACCGTAGATGCTTTCCACATCCTCCATCAGCGACTGCTGCAGGGTGACGCCGTTCGGCAGGCCGACATAGATATTCTGGCCCTCAGCGGTCGAGGTATCGATGTGAATGCCTCCGATCAGGCATTCCGCCACTGGCTTTGCCGTGGTGTCCGGATTGGCAATATCGACGGTAATCTGGTTTCCGTCCTTTTCAAAGCTTTCGCCCTCTGAGAAGGATTCCGGCTGGATTTCCTTTGTGTCGTCGCCGCTGTAGACCCAGCCAAGCGCTGTAAAATCCGCGTAGGATTCCGGAATTTCGTATGTATCGCCCCAGATGGCAAGCTGAAAACTGTTCAGGTTCTTCGAGAGATCCACATCGTATTCCGGAATCTCATCGGAATCGCCGGAGGCCGCCAGATTGTCTTTGGGGTCGTCATCGTCGGTACTCTGACTGATGGTTGTGATCGGAATCGTTTCTGTTTTCTTTCCGCAGCCGCTCGTTCCCACGAGGAAAGCGGCAAATACTGCTGTTAAAACCCAACGGTATTTTTTCATCCAAACCTCCTCATAATAAATGGTTAAAAATATTTGAAAGTTACTTCATGTAAGTAACGATATCAGTTCCCCCTATTCTATCACATTCCGCTTCGTTTTCCAATGTCTGAAGCGGATTTGAGAAAAATGGTTTTTCAAAAGCGCGGTACGGAATACATATTTAGTAAGGAACTGGAAAGGGCAGAAGTCTGGGAGGAGGCTGTGTATGCGTTTTACAAAAATGCAGGGCTGCGGAAATGATTATATCTATGTAAATGCCATGGAGGAGCGGGTGGAGAGTCCGGGACGGCTGGCAAAAGCGGTAAGTGACCGCCATTTCGGCATCGGCGCGGACGGGCTGATTCTGATCGGGGCATCCAAAACAGCAGATTTTTCGATGGAAATGTACAACGCCGACGGCTCGAAGGGCGCGATGTGCGGCAACGGCATCCGCTGTGTGGGAAAATACGTGTACGAGCATGGGATGACGAGAAAAACGACGCTGACTATCGAAACCGTCAGCGGAAACCGTGTGATTCATCTGCAGACGGGGGAGAATCCGAATGAGATCTGTCAGGTGACAGTGGAGATGGGAACGCCGGAATTCCGCGCCGCACAGATCCCCGTTGTTTCTCTGGGGGAATATGTGCTGGAGCATAAAATTACCGTGTGCGGGGAAAATTATACGATGACCTGCCTTTCGATGGG
Organism: Blautia sp. OF03-13; assembly: GCF_003460685.1. Classification (NCBI taxonomy): domain Bacteria; kingdom Bacillati; phylum Bacillota; class Clostridia; order Lachnospirales; family Lachnospiraceae; genus Blautia; species Blautia sp. OF03-13. The sequence goes on from NZ_QTVR01000016.1 coordinate 34,999, forward strand.
AAATCCGCATGCGGTGATTCCGGTGGAAGATGTGGAAAAAATATCCATTGCAAAGACCGGTTCCGCTTTTGAACACCTTTCCTGCTTCCCGGACCGTATCAATACAGAGTTTATCCAGATTTTAGATCAACACACAATAAAAATGAGAGTCTGGGAACGTGGGAGCGGTGAAACGCTGTCCTGCGGAACGGGAGCGTGTGCGGCAGCCGTCGCGGCGATGGTTTCCGGCTGTGTTTCGGAGGGAGAAACTGCCGTAGAACTGCGCGGCGGCAGGCTTTTCGTTACATGGGACCGGACGAAAAATAAGGTCCTTCTGACCGGCCCGGCCGAGACCGTTTTTGAAGGAACGCTTGCAGAATGAATTTGAAAAATGCAGATTTCTGTCTGCACGAAAGAGCAGTATGCAATATTCTGAAAATAAAAACTTACAGGAAATGCCTTTTCTTTTCAAAAGAAACATGCTACAATATGTGGTGCCCGCTACAAGAAAAGGGTGGGGGACACACAAGATATAGTGTTTGATTTGGAGGACACCACAATGGTTTATATTATCAAAAAGGACGGCACCAAAGAAGAATTCGACGCGCAGAAGATCGTCCGTGCCGTAAATAAATCCGCACAGAGAATCCTGTATACCTTCTCACAGCAGGAGATTGACTTTATCTGTAAGTTCGCAACCGAGCACGTATATTCCCTTGGAAAGACCGAAATTCCGATCAGCGATATGCACAATATCGTGGAGGGAGCACTCGAAAAAGTAAACCCGGCTGTGGCAAAAAGCTACCGCGATTACCGCAATTACAAAACTGATTTTATCCATATGATGGACGAGGTCTACACGAAGAGCCAGTCCATCCGCTACATCGGCGACAAGAGCAATGCCAACACCGACAGCGCCCTCGTTGCAACGAAGCGAAGCCTGATTTTCAACGAGCTGAACAAAGAGCTGTACCGCAAGTTCTTCATGAACCGCAACGAGCTGCAGGCCTGTAAGGACGGTTACATCTACATCCACGACCAGTCCGCACGTCTCGATACCATGAACTGCTGTCTGTTCGATGTCGGAAACGTTTTAAAAGGCGGTTTCGAGATGGGAAATGTCTGGTACAACGAGCCGAAGACACTCGACACCGCATTTGATGTCATGGGCGATATCGTCCTCAGCACCGCTGCACAGCAGTACGGCGGCTTTACCGTGCCGGAGGTGGACAAGATCCTTGCTCCGTACGCACAGAAGAGCTACGATTACTACGTAAAAGAGTTCCTGAAATATACCGACGCATCCTGGGAGGGTGCACAGGAGAAAGCCATCGAGTATGCGATCGACAAAGTAAGAAGAGAGTGCGATCAGGGATGGCAGGGAATTGAGTATAAACTGAACACTGTTGGATCTTCCCGCGGTGATTATCCGTTCGTTACCGTGACCCTCGGCCTTGGAACGAGCATGTTCGAGAAGATGATTTCCATCTCCCTTCTCGAGGTCCACAAAAACGGACAGGGCAAGAAAGGCCACAAAAAGCCGGTGCTCTTCCCGAAAATCGTCTTCTTATATGACAAGGCAATTCACGGAGAGGGCGGCATCGCAGAAGATGTCTTTGAGGCAGGACTTGACTGTTCCTCTAAAACCATGTATCCGGACTGGCTGTCGATGAGCGGCGAGGGCTACATCGCCGAGATGTACAAGAAATACAAGAGAGTCATCAGCCCGATGGGATGCCGTGCTTTCCTTAGCCCGTGGTACGAGCGCGGAGGCATGGAGCCGGCAGATGAGAACGACAAACCGGTCTTTGTCGGACGTTTCAACATCGGAGCCGTTTCCCTTCATCTTCCGATGATCCTGGCAAAATCCCGTTCCGAGAACCGCGATTTCCACGAAGTGCTCGACTTCTACCTCGAGATGATCCGCGATCTGCACAAACGGACCTACGATTACCTCGGCGAGATGCGTGCATCCACGAACCCGCTGGCTTACTGCGAGGGAGGTTTCTACGGCGGCCACTTAAAACCGTCCGACAAGATCCGCCCGCTGTTAAAGCCGATGACCGCATCGTTCGGTATCACGGCGCTGAACGAGCTGCAGGAGCTTTACAACGGAAAATCTCTTGTTGAGGACGGACAGTTCGCACTCGACACGCTGAAATATATCAACGACAAGGTTGCCGAGTTTAAGAAAGAGGACGGCATCCTCTATGCGATCTACGGCACACCGGCAGAATCCCTGTGCGGCCTGCAGATAGAGCAGTTCCGCAAACAGTACGGTATCGTCCGCAACGTTTCGGACCGCCCGTATGTGAGCAACAGTTTCCACTGCCACGTAACCGAGGACATTACCCCGATCCAGAAACAGGATCTCGAGGGACGTTTCTGGGAGCTCTGCAACGGCGGAAAAATCCAGTACGTGCGCTATCCGGTCGGCTACAACAAAGGCGCGATCAAGACACTGATCGAGCGTGCGATGGAGCTTGGCTACTACGAGGGCGTCAACCTGTCCCTGGCTTACTGCGATGACTGCGGCCACCAGGAACTCGACATGGATGTCTGCCCGGTCTGCGGTTCCAAGAACCTGACGAAGATTGACCGTATGAACGGCTATCTTTCCTACAGCCGTGTCCATGGCGACACCCGTCTGAACGAGGCGAAGATGGCAGAAATTGCGGAAAGAAAATCCATGTAATCATCCATGAAATAATCAATGGAACAATCAATGGAATAATCAAAAGCCTCTGAGAAAAGTCCGGTGTGAATGTGACTTTCCTCAGAGGCTTTTTGGGTATTGCATCCGGTGGAAGCTGCCGGCGGCAGGGACTGCAGATAATGTGAGAATTAATCTTCGATATCGCGGGTAATATTGCGAACCCAGATGTACTTTTTATAATGATGATAAACGGCAGGAAGCTTTACAATTTCATCGAGATTTACAATGCAGTAAACCACCATAACCGGAAGCTTCAGCCAGAAGGCGGCAAGAAAGCCAAGCGGTACAGAAAAGCACCACATAGCGCCGATGTTTCCCTGCATATCAAATTTCGCATCGCCTCCGGCACAAAAGATACCGTCGAGAACGGTGGTGTTGACCGATTGTGCCATCAGGTTCAGACCGCAGAAGAGAAGCATGTACTGCAGGTACTCGGCTGCGGTATCGGAAAGTGGGGCAAAATGAACGATGGCTGGGGAAATGAGCATCAGCAGGCCGCCGGTCACAATGCCGATGGCAATGGAGAGATGGCTTAAACGTCCTCCATACTCGCGGGCTTTTTCCAGCTCGTTCGCGCCGAGCAGATTTCCGATCAGAACCCCGGCACCACCGCTCACACCGCGGATCAGGCAGGAGAGGAGGCTCTTGGCAATCGAGGTGATGGAGTTTGCCGCAACGGCATCGCTTCCCATATGTCCCATGATAACGGAGTACAGAACGTAGGCAATTCCCCAGACGAGGGAGGCCGCAAGCACGGGAAGCGTGTAGCGCCAGAAGTCTTCTGAAAGTATTTTCCCTGCGGAAGAGAAGAGGCGGTTCCAGAGAATCCGTACACGCTCCGGTTTCTTTGTCTCGAGATAAGCCCAGATCAGTTCCACAACGCGGGCAGCTACCGTTGCATAAGCTGCTCCGCGGATCCCAAGTGCCGGAGCACCGCAAAGACCGTAGATGAGGATGGCATTTAAAATGATGTTCAGTACAACCGCAGTGGAACTGATGCGGGAGCTGACTGCTGCATGACCGGTGTTTTTCAGCAGGATCAGATAGACCTGCGAGATACCGCAGAGTACGTAGGAGAGTGCAACAGCGCGTAAATACTGGCTTCCGCTTGCAACCAGGGCCGCATCATTTGTAAAGATGCGCATCAGCATTTCGGGACAGAAACCGGCAAGGATGGTAAACAGGCCGGAGAACAGCAGGTTGGTGCGAAGTGCGATCGGAATCACTTTTTCGATCGAAGCGGCATCCTGTTTCCCCCAGTACTGCGCTGCCATAATACCGGCGCCCGCCGCGATGCCTGAGATAAAAAGGCTCAAAACAAACTGCACCTGTCCGGCCAGTGAAACAGCAGACAACGAAGTCTGATCAATCCAGCCCAGCATGATCGCATCCGTTGCGCTGACGAGAGCCAGCATAAAATTCTGGATCGCAATCGGAAGGACGAGGAGTTTTAGTTTCTGGTAAAATTCGTCCTTAAAATTCATTCGTGTTTTCATAAAAATTCCCCCAAAGTATAAATAGTAGTTTTTGCTGTATTATAGCGGAAAGAAAATGGAAAAACAATGGCTAAAACAAGCTATTTTCTGGTCAATGTTGACATTCCCTGTATAATATAGAAGAAAAAGAACTTTTCCGGTGCCCGTGTCCGGTACGCCGGAAAGCGGAGAAGAAGTTTGATCAGAAAATCAGGTTTCCTTCAGCAGAAACTCCAGGATTTCTGCTATCAGAATAAATATGCCGGCAGCGGCTGTCTTTATAAAATCCAGAAATCCATGCAGGAGCTGGAGAAGCTTTTGAAAAAGAAAGATAAGAAACGGAAGTAGGTTCGGCTGCCATTGGAGCCGTCGTCGAAACAAACGGAAATATACGAAAAAATTGTGAAATTTAATAGAATTATAAGACCTGTTTTCGCTGTTTTTAACAAAAGTAAAGAAACAGTGAAAAAAAGGTTGCTTTTTTCGGCAGAATCCTTTATAATCTTATTTGTGTTCAGCGAGTGGATCATCCAATGAAACACAGAAAAACAAAAGTAAGCGCCTTTAGCTCAGTTGGTAGAGCAGTAGACTCTTAATCTATTTGTCCAGGGTTCGAGTCCCTGAAGGCGCATCGAAAGCACTGTTTTTGCAGACCTGAGAGCTGCGGGGACGGTGTTTTTCTTGTTTTACGGGCGGAATACCGAAAATCTACGTATCAACTTTTCCTATCATCATAGCATCTCCAAATGAGAAAAACCGGCAGCAGAGGGATCCTTTCTGACATGGATCTTTCCGCTGCCGGTTTTGTCTTTCAGAGCAAAAAATTTAGTAGTTCTTCAGCCCGTTCGCCGAATCAATAATGATCTGGCAGCCCGGCTGAACATTTTTCAGAATCGTGATCATCTGGTCTTCTGGGACAGAAATGCATCCGCCGGTCGGACGGTTTGCACTGCAGTGCAGGAAATGGCGGAACCGACACCCGGGGTGCAGCTTGGGTTGTAGTCGAGAGACAGAACGTAATGATAGGCTGGATTGATCTCGATGATGTGCTCCGCGGAATTCCAGGCTTTCGGCGTTGTCTTCGTCGTGACGAACTGATTGTAGTATCTGGAATTTACATCATCGACCCAGTAATACGTATCATCCACCTGGGTATAGGAAAGTTCCGTTCCGGGATTCGGGAGAATGCCGAAGGCATACGTAAAGCTGAACTGTCCGCGCGGTGTTTTGCGGTTCCATTCGGTAGTTTCGCCTACACCGCCGTATCCGACATAGCCGCTTGTACAAAGATCCTCGTTCCAGGTGCCGTCCGCATCTTTCGTTACCATGGCCACTGTCGCACTGGTGCCGCCAGAACTTTTCTTTTCATTTTCAAATCCCCCTTACATGCAGAAATGTTTTTTACAGAAACCGTGCCTCCATCTTACAGATCGGGTTTCCGATTGAGGAAAACTTCTCCTCATATTCCGTCATTACATTTCCTTCTGAGAGAACCACATCGTGGTGCAGATCGTATGTGAATGCAGTGAGTTCCCATCCCTCTGCATTTTTCATCTCTTCAAGAGAGAAGTCAAACAGATCTTTATTATCGGTTTTGAATTCCAGTGTTCCGTCCTTCTTTAAAATCTTCTCGTACCGTGCAAGAAACTCATGCGACGTCAGTCTCCGCTTCGCATGGCGGTCCTTCGGCCACGGATCGGAGAAGTTGAGGTAAATGCGGTCAACTTCGCCTTCTGCGAATACTTCCGGAAGCTGGCGCGCGTCCATGCGGATGAAAAACAGGTTTTTAAGTTCTGTTTCTAATTTTTCACGTTTCTGTACCGCGCGGAGCAGTACGCTGTCGTACATCTCAATACCAATGTAGTTGATCTCCGGATGCAGAACCGCCATATCCATCAGGAAGCGTCCTTTTCCCATTCCAACCTCAATATGAATCGGATTTTCATTTCCAAAAACCTCAGCCCACCGTCCCCGGCAGCTCTCCGGCTCCTGCACAACGAACGGACAGGAAGCAATCACATCTTTTGATCCTCTGATATTTCTAAGGCGCATATGCGTAAAATTCCTTTCTTAAGTGATAAATATTAGAATAAAAGCCAATCATATCCAGTATATCATAGCTCCCGAAAAAGCAAAACAGAAAAATCCCGTTTTCAAATTTTCAGAGTTTTCAAAATACTGTATACAATATCAACCTGCACATAGCATTTCTTATCAGCAATATGACAATCGGATTGGATCCATATCGAAATCATATGAGGGACCATCTTTTGGCTATTGATATTGGAAGAAAAAATATGACCCATTGTCTATTTTTAATCAAAAAGTCGATCGAAATCCCACTTTTTTTTACGATTTCAATATGTCAACTTTGGAAAAAAAGGTGTAGAATACTAACAGCAAAGATGCAGGAGTTTCTCCTGTACTTTTTGCCCTGTATATCAAAATTGGTCAGTGGACCAGATTTGATTGTTATGCAAATATCATAAGGAGGGAAAGCGATGCTATGGAATCTGTAATTAACAAACTTGCAGAGATCGAAACGGCTGCTACTAAGATTATGCAGGCTGCCGAGAATCAGAAGAAGCTCCAGGACGAGCAGCAGGAAGAGCGGATTGCAAAATTCGATGCAGATCTGGAAGCGGAAACGGCAAAGCGGATTGAAGAGATCACAACAAAACTTCATTCTACTACAGATGCGGATCAGAAAAAGCAGCGGGACTCTGCCGCCGAACTTCTATCTTCACTGGACGCTTATTACGAGCAGAATCACGGAGCACTGTCCACGCAGATTTACGAAAACATTATAAGGAAGTGAAACGATGAGCGGTCTATTATCCTACAGCGGCCTTACCACAAAGATAAGAGCCATGCAGAGCCATCTTTTAAACGACCAGAATTTTCGGGAAATCGTGGAACTGGAGAGTGTACCGCAGGCAGTTTCTTACCTCAAGCAGCATAAAGGCTATGAGGATCTGTTTGAGGGCTACAACGAAGCTGACCTTCACCGAGGTCAGATCGAGAAAATGCTGCGCCTGACGGTATACCGGGATTTTTCCAAGCTGTACCGTTTTGCAAATGTAGAGCAGAGAAAGTTCCTTGCGCTCTACTTCAAACGATACGAAGTGTCCGTTATCAAAGAATGCCTGAACACGGTATTTGATCACCGTGATGTGGTATTGAACCTGTCCATATTCGACGAGTTCTTTAACAAGCATTCCCAGCTGGACATCAATCTTCTGGCGTCCTCCAGGACGATCGAAGAACTGATTGCGAACCTGAAAGGGACAGAATATTATGCCCCGTTGTCGCAGCTCGCGGATATCGAGCGTCCGACCCTGTTCGACTATGAGATGACCCTGGATCTGTATTACTTTGCACAGATGTGGAAGGACAGATCAAAAGTAGTGACAAAGCGGGATCTGGAAGAGCTGACCGCTGCATGGGGAAGCAAGTTTGACATGCTGAACCTTCAGTGGATCTACCGTTCCAAACGCTATTATCACATGACCAGCGCACAAATCTACGCCCTGCTGATTCCGGTTCATCACCGGCTGAAAAAGGATGTGGTAAAGGCACTGGTAGAAGCCGAGAATATGAGTGCATTTTCCCAGCTGCTGGAACAAACCTATTATGCGAAACGGTATGATTCCTTCAAAGTCGATACGCTGGAATCCATGTATGCAGCCATTATGAAGCACATACTTTCCAGTGAATCCAGACAGGATCCTTATTCCGTTGCCACCATATACTCATACCTCTATCACAAAGAGCACGAGGTAAACCGGCTTATTATTGCACTCGAGTGCGTACGTTACCGTATCAGCGCTGACGAGGCAATGCAGCATATCGCAAAAACTTAATACACGGGGAGGTGTACTCATTGATTGTCAAGATGAAATTTTTGAGCATCACCGGGCCGAAAGCCGACATTGACCGTGTGGTCAACACTTATCTCTCAAAATATGAGATACATCTGGAAAACGCTCTGACGGAGCTGTCTACGATGCAGAATATCACACCGTATATCCAGATCAACCCATACAAAGAGACCTTAAAACAGGCGGAAGATTTTACAGCACTTCTGCCGGAAGAGAAGCGTACCACCACGAAAAGACTTTCCCTGGAAGATGCCATCAACTGCGTCCACGGATTGGATCACACCCTTGGCCAGTTGAACCAGGAGCGTACAGAACTGGAAGCAAAAAAGAAAGACTTGATGGAAAAAGCACAGAAAATCGAGCCGTTCCAGGATCTGCACTGCAATCTTTCCTCCATTCTGGATTTCCACTTTATCAAATTCAGATTCGGAAAGATCACAAAGAGTATTACAACAAGTTTGAGAGCTACTGCTATGAGAACAGCGATACGGTATTCTACCGCTGCCATTCCGATGAGCAGTATGTATGGGGCATTTACTTCTGCCCGAGAGATCAGGTCACGAAAGTGGACGCCGTATTCTCATCCCTGCACTTCGAAAGAATCTACGTTCCGGACGAGTACAGCGGAACGCCGGAGGATGCTTACGCAGCACTTCAGGCAGAAATCAAAAAGACAGACGATGCACTCAGCGAGTGCTCACGGAAACTGGCAAAATGCCTTTCGGATTCCGCAGAGGATCTGGTTGCAGCAAAAGAGCAGTTAGAGCAGCTCTCCGGCAACTTTGATGTCCGTCGCCTGGCAGCCTGCACAAAATCCAAGAAGGAAACCTTCTATATTCTGTGCGGCTGGATGTCGGAAAAAGATGCCGCTTCCTTCCAGAAGGACATCGAAAACGACACAAATCTCTTCTGCTTCATCGAGGATGATGCAAACAACGTTCTGCGTCAGCCGCCGACAAAGCTGAAAAATCCGAAAATCTTCCGTCCGTTTGAGATGTACGTGAAGATGTACGGACTGCCAAATTACAATGAAATTGACCCTACGATTATCGTAGGACTTACCTATGCATTTATTTTCGGAATCATGTTTGCCGATGTAGGACAGGGACTGTGTCTGCTGATTGGCGGCGCACTGCTGTACCACTACAAGAAGATGGATCTGGCAGCGATCATGAGTACCTGCGCGGTATTCTCTGTGATCTTCGGATTCCTGTTCGGCAGCTTCTTCGGATTTGAGAATGTCATACCGGCCCTCTGGCTGCATCCGAAGGAAGCGATGACAACGCTTCCGTTCATCGGTTCGATGAACACCGTATTTGTCGCAGCGGTTGCATTTGGTATGTTCATGATTCTGACAGGAATGGTTCTGCATATGATCAATGCAGCAAGAAACCATAAGCTCGGCGAGCTTCTGTTCAGCCAGAACTCCCTGGCAGGCTTCATTTTCTACGGAGCCCTTGCCGTTACACTCGTTCTCCTGTTCAGCGGCCATAAAGCTCCGGCTGTCGGCGTGATGGTAGTCATGTTCGGTATTCCGCTTCTTGCGATCTTCTTAAAAGAGCCACTGGAGCGTATGGTAGAGAAGAAGGGCAATGCATTTCCGGAGACCGGAAAGGGAATGTTCTTTGTACAGGCATTCTTCGAACTCTTCGATGTGCTTTTGAGCTACTTCTCCAACACAATTTCCTTTGTCCGTGTCGGCGCATATGCAGTCAGCCATGCGGCTATGATGGAGGTTGTCCTGATGCTCGGCGGAGCAACAGGCGGCGGCAGCATCAGCTGGCCGGTTATTGTTCTCGGAAACGTCTTCGTTGCCTGCCTTGAGGCACTGCTGGTAGCGATCCAGGTACTGCGTCTGGAATATTACGAGATGTTCAGCCGGTTCTATGAAGGAGACGGAAAACCGTTTGTTCCGTTTTTGAAAAAAGGCGAGAAATAAAAGAGGATTCAGAGCCATGCGAAATGGAAGTGAATATGGCGGGAAGCTGTATCGGGAAAAAGTGAAAATGGCTCCGGATCGCAGCAAAGAGTAAATTTAATGAATTAACTTCAGGAGGAAAACTATTATGAACTCAGCATTTGTACAGGTACTTACTGCAATCGCAATGGTATTAACCATCGTTGTTCCTATGACTTATTACTTCAAAGGTGAGCACAACAAAAATCGTTACAAAAAATCTCTGGCAGCCAATGTAAGCGGCTTCTTCGGCCTTCTGCTGATCGCAACCGTTGTTTCCTTCGCAGGCGCAACAACTGCATCTGCTGCAACAGAAGCAGGCGCTGGTCTTGCAACCGGTCTTGGTTACATCGGTGCAGCTCTTGTTACAGGTCTTTCCGGTATTGGTTCCGGTATCGCCGTTGCATCTTCCGCAAGCGCAGCTCTTGGAGCAATCAGCGAAGACGGCAGCATCTTTGGTAAATCCATGATCTTCGTAGCTATGGCCGAAGGTATCGCTCTGTATGGTCTGATCATCTCCTTCATGATTCTTGGTAAACTTTGATTCCAAAACCGGAAGGTATTGATCTTCACCTTAAGTTGGAGGAATCATAAATGAAAATGTTCTTGATCAGTGATAACGTAGACACTCAGACGGGCATGCGCCTGGCCGGAGTGGAAGGCGTTGTCGTTCATGAGCGCGAGGAGCTTTATGATACACTGCAGAAAACACTGGCAGACAAAGAGATCGGAATTATTCTCCTTACAGAAAAGTTCGGGAAGGAATTCCCGGACATTCTGGAGGATGTCCGCCTCAACCATAAGCTTCCGCTGCTCATTGAAATTCCGGACCGTCACGGTACCGGAAGAGCGCCGGACTTTATCACTTCCTTTGTAAATGAATCTATTGGATTAAAACTGTAAGAATGCCCTGGAGGTGACACACATTGACTACTGAGGAAAAACTTCAGAATTTTTATAATCATTCCCTGGACAGTGCAAACCGTGAAGCAGAACGTGTGATCGGCGATCACCAGAAAGCTCTGGATAAGATCTTCGAGGAGCATAAAGCAACCGCAAGACGTCAGGCAGAAGAAGAAGTTGCTGCCGAGACCGAGAAAGCAAAACGTGATGTCAACAAGACACTGTCTGCGGATCAGCTTCATATCAGACGGAAGCTGTCCCGTAAAAATCTGGAATTAAAAGAAAAACTGTTTAAAGAAGTTCGTGAAAAACTTACCGCTTATAAAAAGGATCCATCCTATGAGGAGTATCTGGAGCGCAAAATCCGCGAAGCCGTTACATTTGCCGGAAACGACAAACTGACCTTATATCTGGATCCGTCAGACGAAGCTCATAAGGCTTCCCTGGAGCAGAAACTCTCCGTAACCCTTACCATTTCGGCCATGCCGTTCCTTGGCGGCGTGCGCGCGGTCATTCCGGAGAAAAATATTCTGATCGATAATTCCTTCGAGACCCTTCTGAACGAAGAGCGGGAGAATTTCATCTTTCACGGAGGTGTAGAGCATGAATAAAACCGGAGTTATCTATGGAATCAACGGTCCGGTCGTATATCTGAAAGGAAACACCGGATTTAAAATGTCCGAGATGGTTTACGTTGGTAAAGAACGTCTGGTCGGCGAGGTTATTGCCCTGACAAAGGATACTACCACAGTACAGGTTTTCGAGGAAACCACAGGACTGAAACCAGGCGAAACAGTTACCGCATCCGGAGATGCCCTCTCTGTTACATTGGGACCTGGAATCCTGAACAACATTTTTGACGGTATTGAGCGTCCGCTGTCCGAGATTGCAAAGCAGTCCGGTAAATACATCAGCCGCGGCCTTACCGTAGATTCTCTGGATACAGAGAAAAAATGGGATGTCCATGTAACTGTTTCGGAAGGCGAAGAGCTGATGGGCGGCGCAATTATTGCAGAAACACAGGAAACCCGTTCCATCGTTCACAAATCGATGGTTCCGCCGGATGTCAACGGCACGGTTATCTGGGCTGCCAAAGACGGAAAGTACACCATCCTTGACCCGATTGTAAAACTGAAACTGGAAGACGGCACCGAAAAAGAGATCACACTGGCACAGAAATGGCCGATCCGTGTACCGCGTCCAACCCTGAAAAGATATCCGGCATCCGTTCCGCTGATCACAGGACAGCGTATCCTGGATACGATGTTCCCGATCGCAAAAGGCGGCACAGCAGCCATCCCTGGCGGATTCGGTACCGGAAAAACCATGACCCAGCACCAGATCGCAAAATGGTCTGATGCCGATATCATCATCTATATCGGATGTGGAGAGCGTGGAAACGAGATGACACAGGTTCTGGAGGAGTTCCAGGAACTGATCGACCCGAAGAGCGGCAACCCGCTGATGGACCGTACCACCCTGATCGCCAACACATCCAACATGCCTGTTGCAGCCCGTGAGGCATCTCTGTATTCCGGCCTGACACTGGCTGAGTATTACCGCGATATGGGCTATGATGTAGCAATCATGGCAGACTCCACATCCCGTTGGGCAGAGGCACTCCGTGAGCTGTCCGGCCGTCTGGAGGAAATGCCTGCCGAGGAAGGTTTCCCGGCATATCTGGCATCCCGTCTGTCCGCTTTCTATGAGCGTGCCGGCATGATGCAGACCCTTTGCGGCGCAGAGGGAAGCGTATCCATCATCGGAGCTGTATCTCCGCAGGGTGGTGACTTCTCCGAGCCTGTTACCATGAACACCAAACGTTTCGTCCGCTGCTTCTGGGGACTGGACAAATCTCTGGCTTACGCCCGTCATTTCCCGGCGATCCACTGGCTGACGAGTTACAGTGAATACCTGCAGGATCTGTCGCCGTGGTACAAAGATCACGTAAACAAAAACTTTGTAGATATGCGGAACCAGTTAATGGGAATCCTGAACTCCGAGAGCTCCCTGATGGAAATTGTAAAACTGATCGGTAGCGATGTTCTTCCGGATGACCAGAAGCTGACCCTGGAAATCGCCAGAGTTATTCGACTGGGCTTCCTGCAGCAGAACGCATTCCATCCGGATGACACCTGCGTATCTCTGGAAAAACAGTACAAGATGATGGAAGTTATTCTTTATCTGTACAAGAAATCCAAAGCGCTCGTGACGATGGGCATGCCAATGTCCGTACTGAAAGAGGACAAGATCTTCGACCGCGTCGTTTCTATTAAATACGATGTACCGAATGACCGTCTGGATCTGTTTGACACATACAAAAAAGATATCGACACCTTCTACGATAAGGTACTCGAGAAGAATGGTTAAGGAGGGAATTCATCATGGCAATTGAATATTTAGGCCTTAGTGAGGTCAATGGCCCTCTGGTTGTTCTGGAAGGTGTAAAAAATGCTTCCTACGAGGAAATCGTAGAATTTACCGTAGACGGCAATGAGAAAAAACTGGGACGTATCGTTGCTGTATACGAAGATAAAGCCGTTATTCAGGTATTTGAGGGAACTTCGAGCATGTCTCTTACCAATACCCATACCCGTCTGACCGGACATCCGATGGAGATCGGACTTTCCGAGGAAATTCTGGGACGTACCTTTGACGGTATCGGAAAACCGATCGACCGCATGGGACCGATTGACGCAGAGGTAAGAAGAAACGTCAACGGCCTGCCGCTGAACCCGGTTACCCGTAAATACCCAAGAAACTATATCCATACCGGTATTTCTGCAATCGACGGTCTGACCACCCTGATTCGTGGCCAGAAGCTGCCGATCTTCTCCGGAAACGGACTTCCGCACGACCAGCTGGCAGCACAGATCGTACAGCAGGCATCCCTTGGAGATTCCGATGAGAAGTTTGCAATCGTATTTGCCGCTATGGGTGTTAAATACGACGTAGCAGAGTTCTTCCGCCGGACCTTTGAGGAAAGCGGTGTATCTGACCACGTTGTTATGTTCCTGAACCTGGCAAACGACCCGGTTGTAGAGCGTCTGATCACCCCGAAGGTAGCACTGACAGCTGCCGAGTACCTTGCATTCGAGAAAGGCATGCATATCCTGGTTATCCTGACCGATATCACATCCTTCTGCGAGGCTATGCGTGAGGTTTCCTCCTCCCGTGGAGAGATTCCTTCCCGTAAAGGTTATCCTGGATACCTGTACAGTGAGCTGGCTACGCTGTATGAGCGCGCCGGAATCGTACAGGGCGTAGAGGGATCCGTAACACAGATTCCGATCCTGACCATGCCAAACGATGATATCACGCACCCGATCCCTGACCTGACCGGTTACATCACCGAGGGTCAGATCGTACTGGACCGCCAGCTTCACGGCCAGTCTATTTACCCGCCAATCAGCGTACTGCCGAGTCTTTCCCGTCTGATGAAGGACGGTATCGGTGAGGGCTACACAAGAGCCGATCATCAGGACGTAGCGAACCAGCTGTTCTCCTGCTATGCAAAGGTAGGAGATGCGCGTTCCCTGGCATCCGTTATCGGTGAGGATGAGCTTTCTCCGATCGATAAACAGTACCTGGTATTCGGTAATGAATTCGAGCATGAATTCATCGGCCAGGGAATGGATGAAAACCGTTCCATGGAAGATACACTGAACAAGGCATGGGAGCTTCTTGGACTGCTTCCGAGAGAAGAGCTCGACCGTGTCAACACCAAGGTTCTGGATCAGTATTATCATCCGACCACCATTGATGCAGTAGCAAAAGCAAAGGCAGAAGCCGATGCCATGAATGAGTAAGCGAGAGGAGTGAGATCGGAATGGACCCGAATACCTTTCCTACCAAGGGAAACCTGATTCTTGCAAAGAACTCTCTGAAACTTGCCCACATGGGTTACGAGCTGATGGACAAGAAGCGGAATATTCTGATCCGCGAGCTCATGGGCCTGATCGATGAGGCAAAAGACATTCAGCGTCAGATCGATGTGACATTCCGCGAGGCTTATGCGGCACTGCAGATTGCGAACATGGAAATCGGTATCACCAACGTACAGACCGTGTCCTATACCGTTCCGGTGGAGGAATCCATCCGGATCAAGACAAGGAGTATCATGGGCGTGGAAATTCCGCTGGTAGAGGCTGATCCGTCCGGACAGGCCCCAACGTATGCTTACTACAGCACGAAGGAGTCCCTGGATCAGGCAAGACAGGCCTTTGAAAAAGTAAAAGACCTGACCTTAAACCTTTCCATGATTGAGAACTCGGCATACCGCCTTGCTGCGGCAATCAAGAAAACACAGAAGCGCGCCAACGCGCTGAAGAACATCACGATTCCGCATTACACCCAGCTGTCCAAGGATATCGCGGACGCACTGGAGGAGAAGGAGCGCGAGGAGTTCACACGACTGAAGGTCATCAAACAGAGAAAGAACAAGGCAAGCTGATAAGGCTTTCCCGGAATAGAGATGAAAAACCCGCTTGGGCCGCGAAGAGATTTGCGGTGCCGGGCGGGTTTTTATGTGTCATACAAAAAATATGTTTTTGGCTGTACTTTTTGTGCAAAAATTTTATAAAAATTTTCTATCTTTTTAAAACGGTCTTTGTTATAATACGTAAGGCGATTGTAAAGAAAAGTTAAAATTTTGTAAGCTGTAATGCTTTTTGGAGGCAGGAAGATGAAACACAAGAAACAGAAAAAAACGAAAAAAGCAGGGCGCATTCTGCTGGCTGTGTTTGCAGTGGTGATCGGAACGCTTGGCGTGCTGCTGTTTACGTCCGAGCGCTGGATGCGGAAAACATGGCCGAATCTGAGCATGGAAGAGCTTGTTTACCAGTTAAAGGCCCCGATTGCCGGAACCAGCCATGATCTTCTGATGAGTTATGTCTGCTCAAGTGCGCTGATCGCAGCGGCAGCACTCATCCTTCTGATTCTGGTCAGCATTTTTCTTCGGGAAAAACGCAAAGCCCATGTGGCGTTCGGGATGATCTGTATCGCGGCAGGAGCCGCCAGCATCGTCTATTCCATCAATGACGTGTGGGCAGCACTGGACGTAAAAGATTATCTGAAAAATCAGAGCACGTACAATACCGTGGTAGAAGACAACTACGTAGATCCGGACCGCGTGAATATCACGTTCCCGGAACAGAAACGAAATCTGATCTATCTCTATCTGGAATCCATGGAGAGCACCTACGCAGACAAAGCCTCCGGCGGAGCATTCGATAAAAACTATATCCCAGAGCTGACCCAGCTTGCCGCAGACAACATCAGTTTTTCCAATTCGGAGCTGCTCGGCGGCGGCCAGCCTACCGTAAACGCAACCTGGACCATTGCCGGAATTTTCGCACAGACCTCCGGTCTGCCTCTCAGCATCGGAATCCAGCGAAATGAGATGGCATATCAGGCCAGCTTCTTCCCGGAAATCAATACCCTGGGTGATGTCCTGGCGGATGAAGGCTACAAGCAGTATTTCTTCATCGGTTCAATCGGACAGTTCGGCGGCCGGGAAGAGTACTTTAAAGAGCACGGCGACTACGAAGTAGACGATTACAACTGGGCTATGGAAAAAGGCCTGATCCCGGAAGGATATTACGAATGGTGGGGCTATGAGGATGAAAAACTCTTTTCCTTTGCCAAAGACCGCCTGACCGAAATCGCAGCAGAGGGAGAGCCGTTCAACTTCACCATGCTGACCGCAGACACCCATTTTGAGGATGGATATCCGTGTGAGCTCTGCGATGAAGAAAACGACGGTGACAACCAGTACGGAATGGTTCTGCACTGCTCCAGCAAGCAGGTCACCGAGTTCGTTTCCTGGATTCAGCAGCAGGATTTCTACGAGAACACAACGATCGTAATTTCTGGCGACCATCTGACGATGGATTCCGATTTCTGTGAGAACATTGATCCGGACTACACCAGAACCGTATACAACGTGATCATCAACTCTCCGATCCAGCCGCAGCAGGAGAAAAACAGAAGTTTCACCACCATGGACATGTTCCCGACCACCATCGCAAGTCTCGGAGCTACCATTGAGGGTGACCGCCTCGGTCTTGGAACAAACCTGTTTTCAGGTGAACAGACGCTTGCAGAGAAGCTGACTTTCGACCAGCTCAATGATGATCTCTCCCAGAAATCCAAATTCTTCGAAAAAATGGAAGAGCAGGTAACCTCCATCTGGACCAAAACCGATGAGGGCTGGAAGTTCTACATCGAAGACGAAGACCGCTGGGCCAAAAGCGAATGGGTTTCCCTGAACCCGCACCGCTATGCAAACGACACCGAGCAGAGATACTACATTGACGCAAACGGCTACGCCGTAAAAGGATGGAAACTGATCGACGGAAAATGGTATTACTTCTCCACACAGGGCAGCTACCGCCTCCTCGAAGGACCGTGCGACGAACCGTTTGAGGTGGATGAATCGCAGTATTCTTAAAAAATAAAAAAGAGAAGGATTTTCGGCAGCAAAAAGCCGGGAATCCTTCTTTTTTTAATGCAGAATTGTGCCGCTCCGCCTTTTGGCGGAATTTTCTGCATTTTTTGGTACAAAACGTATAAAGATTGTGAAATAAATAATTATCAATTGAATCATCTTACAAAACATGGTAAAATATGGCTATCAATCGGCGGACAAAGCGGAAAAAGAAAGGGGATTTTAAAACAATGGGTTACAAATCAGACATTGAAATTGCACAGGAATGTACCATGCAGCCGATCACAGCGATCGCAGAAAAAGCAGGTATTGATGACAAATATCTGGAGCAGTACGGAAAGTACAAAGCAAAAATTGATTACAACCTGTTAAAAGACACCAATGCGGAGGATGGAAAACTGATCCTCGTTACAGCCATCAACCCGACACCGGCAGGAGAAGGAAAAACAACAACTTCTGTAGGTCTGGTAGACGGACTTTCCAGAATCGGTAAAAAAGCAATGGTTGCACTTCGCGAGCCATCTCTTGGACCGGTCTTCGGTGTAAAAGGCGGAGCAGCAGGCGGCGGATACGCACAGGTTGTTCCAATGGAAGATATCAACCTTCACTTCACCGGTGACTTCCATGCAATCGGTGCAGCAAACAACCTGCTGGCAGCTATGATCGACAACCACATTTTCCAGGGCAACGCTCTGAATATCGATCCGAGAAAGATCACCTGGAAACGATGCGTAGATATGAATGACCGTCAGCTTCGAAGCGTTGTAGACGGCCTTGGCGGAAAAACAAACGGAATGCCGAGAGAAGACGGCTACGATATCACCGTAGCATCTGAGATCATGGCAGTTCTGTGTCTGGCAAGCGACATCTCAGATCTGAAAGAAAGACTTTCCAAGATCATCATCGGATATACCTACGGAAAAGTAGCAGAGCAGAAACCGGTAACAGCAGGAGATCTGCATGCGCAGGGCGCTATGGCAGCACTCTTGAAGGATGCCCTGAAACCAAACCTGGTACAGACTCTGGAAGGAACTCCGGCTATCGTTCACGGCGGACCATTCGCAAACATCGCACACGGCTGCAACTCTGTAACAGCAACCAAAATGTGCCTGAAATTAGCAGATTACACTATCACAGAGGCAGGCTTCGGTGCTGACCTTGGTGCTGAGAAATTCCTCGACATCAAATGCCGTATGGCGGGCCTGAAACCGAATGCAGTTGTAGTCGTAGCAACTGTTCGTGCCCTGAAATACAACGGCGGCGTTCCGAAAGCAGAACTGAACGGCGAGAACCTGGAAGCTCTGGAGAAAGGTATGCCGAACCTTCTGAAACATGTAAGCAATATCACAAACGTATACAAACTGCCTTGCGTTGTTGCAATCAATGCATTCCCGACCGATACCGAAGCAGAACTGAAGCTGGTTGAGGAGAAATGTAAAGAGCTCGGCGTTAACGTTGTTCTGTCCGAGGTATGGGCAAAAGGCGGCGAGGGCGGCGTAGCCCTGGCAGAAGAAGTTGTCCGTCTTTGCGAGCAGCCGAACGATTTCACCTATGCATACGATCTGGAAGGCTCCATCGAAGAGAAACTGAACGCCATCGTTCAGAAGATCTACGGCGGAAGCAGAGTTGTCCTGACCGCAAATGCACAGAAACAGGCAAAACAGTTAGAGGCTCTCGGATTTGGCAACTGCCCGATCTGTATGGCAAAAACCCAGTACAGCCTGACCGATGATCAGACCAAACTCGGCGCACCGACCGGATTCGAAGTTACCGTACGTAACCTGAAAATCTCCGCAGGTGCAGGCTTCATCGTAGCCCTGACCGGTGACATCATGACCATGCCAGGTCTGCCGAAAGTTCCGGCAGCAGAGCGTATCGATGTAGACGCTACTGGAAAGATTACAGGACTGTTCTAATAACACAGGATATTGTCTTGAAAAGACAGAATAGAGCATGAAATAAAACACAGAAAAAAGAGACATTCCTTCGTGAATGTCTCTTTTTTTACGTTTTTATTGCAAAATATTACAAAAGATAATATAATTTCTAATGATAACATGGAGAGAAAAGCAGATATAATATAGTAAGGGAGTTACTTACCAATGACATCGAAGAAAAAATTGAGAAGTCTTCTGGGCGGTACACTTTTTATGGTGCTGATGCTCAGCGTACATCCGACGACTGTTTCCGCGAGTGCTGTGGGGAGCAGCACGGTGATGGACCAGTCTGTGGAGACAGAGGATCAGCAGAGCGGGATACAGAGTGAAACGCAGACACAGGCTTCACAGGACAGCGTTGCTGCTGTGCGGGCCAGTCAGAATGGCTGGGTTAAGGCAGGCGACGGCGGCTGGTATTTTTATGAGAACGGACAGCTGAAAACAGGATGGCTTTACCGGAATGGAAACTGGTACTGGCTGGATCCGGACCGGAACGGCCGCATGGCAGAAAACAGCTGGTTCACATACGATAATAATCTTTATTATGCCAAGGGAGACGGAGCAATCTATAAAAATGGTTTTCAGGAAGTAGATGGAAACCTCTATTATTTCCAGAGCTGGGGCGGCATTCAGAGAAATGTGTATCTCAGCATCAGCGGAAAAATGTACTATGTACAGGAAAATGGTATCGTTGCCCGTGGAATAGTCAGAACAATGAATGGACATGGTGATCTCTGCGCATTTGATGATACTACGGGAGCGCAGATCACACAAAAAGGCTGGCTGAAAAAAGGCACATCATATTATTGGGTAAGAGAAGACGGCGTCCTGCAGACCGGCTGGCTGCTGTACGATGATAACTGGTACTGGTTTGATGATAATGGTGTCATGATGGCATCCGGCTGGAAAGAAATCAACAACAATCTGTATTACTTCCAGAGCTGGGGCGGCATTTATAAAAACGGTTTCCAGAGCATCGGAGGAAACGAGTATTATTTCAGGAGCTGGGGTGGTGTATATCGAAACACCTTCTTTACCGTAAAAGGAAAAACCTACATAGCGCAGAATGACGGATCGATCTATCATGCCAGCCAGACCGGCTGGGTTCAGCTGGGAGATCAGACTTACTGGATCAATCAGGATGGTTCTGTTCAGACCGGCTGGCTGAAGCTGGAAGGCAAATGGTACTGGCTGAAAGCGGACGGCACACGTGCTGCATCTGAATGGATCACGTATGACAACAACCGATATTATTTCGACGGTGACGGTGTGATGTACACCGGAATGAAAGAGGTTGACGGAACAAGATATTATTTCCACAGCTGGGGCGGCGTTTACCATAACGAATCTTTTACCTGGCAGGGAAAGAAATACTGGGCAAAGGATGACGGAACCTTCTATACAGGTGTCTGCGATATCAATGGAAAGAAATACTATTTTCTGGAAGACGGCGAGCAGATTACAAAAGAGGGCTGGTATCTGACCAACGGAACGTATTACTGGATCAACAAGGATACGTCGCTTCAGACCGGCTGGGTGAAATATGACAACAACTGGTACTGGATGAAAGAAGACGGTACGATGGCATCGTCTGAATGGATCACCTACGACAAAAACCGCTACTATTTCCGAAGCTGGGGCGGCATGTACACCGGAATTCATACCATCGGCGGAACAAAATACGCATTCCAGAGCTGGGGCGGTCTGTACCATGATCAGACATTTACCATCGGCGGTAAAACATACTATGCCAATTCAGATGGAACATTTGCCACCGGCTGGGTGCAGAACGGCGGAAAAACGTATTATTTCGATAAGGACGGCACAAGCCATACGGGCTGGCTGCTTCTGGACGGAACGCATTACTGGATCAACGCCAATGGAACCAGAAGAGATGACGAGCTGTTTCAGTACGACGGAAACTATTATTATGTAGACAAAAACGGCGTTATGGCGACAAGCGGCTGGGTATACTGGGATTATAACTATTATTATCCGAGAAGCTGGGGCGGCATGTACAAGAATGCGTTTATTACCTATGATAATAACCTCTATTACCTTGGATCTGACTCGAAAATGGCAATCGGCTGGCAGTCGATTGGCGGAAATACATACTATTTCCGAAACTGGGGCGGCATGATAACCGGAAAACAGGTGATCGACGGAAAAACGTATGTGTTCGATGAGGACGGCAAGCTGGTACAGAGTCCGGACGGATTTGAACCGTCCGCGCAGATCGGTGTCCGCACCGTACGGAACTTTCTGAAAAATGCACTGCTTCCGCTTGGAAATACCCTGTATATCTGGGGAGGCGGCCACACAGACGCAGAGGCAGAGAGTTACGGCGTCAATGCGCAGTGGAAACAATTCTTCAATACACAGAATTCCACCTACAACTATTCCGATCATCTGTATGAGTACGGAAAAGGTCTTGACTGTTCCGGCTATGTCGGATGGACCGCACATCAGGTGACGAAAGAGTATGCAACGACAACCTCCACTGGAATGCCGGCCTACTTTGCAAGAAAAGGCTGGGGAACCTGCGTGACAGGCGATACGTCCCAGAAATTTACGCCGGGTGATGTGGTCAGCAAGAGCGGTCATGTCTGGATTGTCATTGGCCAGTGCTCGGACGGCAGCGTGGTTGTCATTCATGCGACACCGCCGTATATTCAGCTTGGCGGAACCGTTTCTTCAACAGGAAGTATTAACAGTGAAGCTATTGAGCTGGCAAATGAATACATGAAAATGTATTATCCGGTTGCGTATGAGCGGTATGGTGTAAAAGTTCTTGACCGGTCCTATCTGACCGGTGTGAATCATTTCACCTGGAGCAGCAGTATCTTAAGTGACAGTGAAGGCTACCGCAGGAAGAAACCGGCAGAAATCCTGAACGATCTGTTCCAGTAAAATATCTTCTATAAAAAATAAGAGAGAATACAAAAAAACTTTGTAGTTCGTGTATTCTCTCTTTCTTTTTGCGCTGGAATTGTCTATACTAGAAGGTGCGTGAAAGACGCAGATCAGAAATACAAAAGAAAAAATCTGGAAAATAAAAATACAAGGGGAGTAAACATGCGAAAGAGCTGGAAATGGGCGCTCTGTCTTGGCGTAGTGTCGTTGCTGCTGCTGGGCGGCTGCGGAAAAGAAAAGACGGAACCAGTGGATCTGGTGCTGGTAACCGACGGCAGTGAGGTAGCTTCCGATGCCGTGTATCAGTCAGCATGGAACGGTCTTGCGCAGTATGGAGACGAGAGCGGTCTGAAATATGAAGCAAGTGTTCCGGCAGGACGGACAACAGAGGACTATGAAAACACCATCAAAGAGGCGGCGCAGAAGGGAGCATCCGTTATCGTCTGTGCCGGAACGAGCATGAGCCGCGCCGTTTACGATGCACAGCGCGACTGGAAGGATGTCCGTTTTCTGCTGCTGGAGGCAGAACCGGTCAGTGAGAGCGGCCGCAGCCGTCTCCGCGGAAATACAGAAAGCCTGGAAATTGATGCATCAGAGGCCGGCTACCTGGCAGGCTATGCGGCAGTACAGGCCGGCTACACGCACCTGGGCTATATCGGACAGAAAAACGAAGAGAACGGAACAAAGTATGGGACAGGTTATGCACTCGGTGCAGAGGCGGCCGCTGCGGATCTGGGACTTGGAGAAAACAGCATCACGCTGGATTATACGTATCGGAAAAGCAGCAGCGTATCACCGTCGTATTTGGAAAAAATCAAAAGCTGGTACGGTGAGAGCGGACAGATTCTCTTCTCGGACGGTGCATCGTATCAGAATGTACTTGGCGCAGCAGCATCTGCGGCAGGCGGAGCACTGATCGCAAACGGCGGCGTGGAGGAGTACGCCAATGCCGTGTTGAAAGTACGTCTGGATTATGGAACTGCAGTTTACAATGCGTTAAAAGGAATGAAACAAAAGGATTTTGAAGGCGGGAAAATTGTAACGCGCGGCGTGACCGATCAGGAAATCAGTCTGGAATGGAATCAGGATGCGGTGCCGTCTTTTACAGAGGATCAGTACCGGGCACTCTGTGCGAAATTCTCCGCAGAGGACTTTTCAATCCCCGACGGCGATGCGCTTTCCTCGCCGGATCAATACAAATTGAGTTGTGTGAGTGTACAGAAGGTAAAATAACATGTATCGTTACTGTTCACGAATTGTTTACAAAAAGGCGGGATATTTTTCCTTGCATCCATTTGTGAATTGTGATATTATGTAAAAGAATTGGGAAAAATATTTCAAAATTGTTACAGAATAATTGAATTTCTAAGAAACAGGTAAAACTGGAAACAGAAATCCTACATACAACGAATCAATTTGGGAGTGAAAGAATGAGAAAAAAATTTCTTGCCTTAAGTTTAGCAGTGATCGTAAGTGCAGCTCAGGTAATGACAGTAAGCGCCTCCAAACAGGAGAAGTTACAGCAGCAGCAGGCAGCACAGGCCGAGACCAGCGCACAGCTTGACAACGCAAAAGCAGAAATCGACGATCTGGAAACTAAAAAGAATCAGATTACCGGCGAGATTGATGACCTGGACGCACAGCTTGTCGTAACCATGGCATCCGTTGAAAATCTGAAAAATGAAATTGCAGAGAAACAGACTGAGATTGAAGATACTCAGAAAAAATTAAGTGACGCACAGGCAGAAGAGGACGAGCAGTACGAGCAGATGAAAAAACGTATCAAATTCCTCTATGAAAGCGGCGGAGACAACGGCTGGGCAGCACTGATTCTGGAAGGAAAAGATTTAAGCAGCATCCTGAACCAGGCTGAGTACACCCAGAAATTATACAAATACGACAGAGAGTGCCTGCAGGAGTACATGGATCTGGTACAGCAGGTAACGGATTACAGCAATCAGCTCGCAGACGAGAAAGCAGACCTGGAAGCCAGCGAGGCAGAGCAGGAAGCACAGCAGCAGTCCCTCGAGGAAATGCTCGAGCAGAAGAAAGCCGTTTCCGATGACTACGAGAACCAGATTGCAGACCTGAATGACATGGCTGCACAGTACAACGCAGTCCTGGCAGAACAGAACGCAAAGATCCAGCAGATTCAGGAAGAGATTGCAGCCGAAGAAGCAGCGAAAGCCGCTGAGGAAGCAAGAAAAGCAGAAGAGGCACGTCAGGCAGCAGAAGCAGCCGAGGCAGCGCGCCAGGCAGAAGCTGCAAGACAGGCAGAAGCAGCCGCAAGCAGTGCTGCAAATAATGCAACAACGGCAGACAACACACCGTCCAGCACAGGAAGCTCCACCACGACAACAACACCGTCTAACGGAGGAAGCTCTTACGATGATTCTTCGTCCAGCGATACCAGCAGCTCGGATGATTCCAGCAGCTCCAGCAGCACCGGAAGCGCAACCGGAAGTGCCATCGTATCCTATGCAACACAGTTTATTGGAAATCCATACGTATGGGGCGGCACAAGCCTTACCAACGGAGCTGACTGCTCTGGTTTTATCATGAGCGTTTACGCACACTTCGGATACGACCTTCCGCATTCCTCCAGTGCACTGCGTGGTGTAGGACGCGGTGTATCTTATGCCGAGGCTCAGCCGGGCGATATTATCTGCTACAGCGGCCACGTAGCCATCTACATCGGCGGCGGTGCAATCGTACACGCAAGCAATGAGCGCGACGGTATCAAGATCAGCAGCAACGCAGCGTATACCACGATTCTTGCGGTAAGACGTGTGGTTTAAAAAGGAATTACATAGTAAGAATTTTCAGATCCCGGGAGAGAAAAATCCCGGGATCTTTTGCGTTTTGCTTAAAATTGAGTGCATTCGCGTTAAAACTGTGATATACTAAAGCACATCGGAGATACAAGGGCGTATTGACCAACAGAAGGTCAGTACGCCCTTTTGCTTGTTAGGAAGAAGGGAGAATCGTTATGAAACTGGAAAATTATTTTCGTCGTTTCGGTATTCGGAACGGATCTGGTGCGGAAAGTAGCGTCAGTGCTGTCCATCTGCATTATCGCCGGTCTGCTGATCGTCTACGTCCCGAACATCATCGCCGGAGCCGGAAAGATCGGCGATACTGTAAACGCCATGAAAACCGCAGACCTCCCATTCGGCAAAGCCCTGTACGCCGCATTCCTCTACGGAACCTTCCAGCTTGCTAATGTCGCAGTCTTCGTCCAGCATGCCAAATCCTTCGAAAAACCGCAGGATGCCGGAAAGAGCATGGCAGTCGGTGCCGTATTAAATGCCCTTCTGATGATCATGGTCGTCCTCGGAATCATGACCGTATACCAGAACCCGGAAATGAGCCAGCAGAGCGTCCCGACATTATTTATGGTTCAGCAGGGCGTCGGCAGTAAATTCATGACACCGCTGATTTCCGTACTGATCATCCTCGGTGCCGTATCCACAGCCGTCAACATGGTTGCCGCCATGGTCAAACGAATCCACGCTGGTCTCGCTGAACGAAGCAGCAGAACAGAAACCGCAGGCAAAATCAGCCGCACCCAGATCCTCGCCGCCCTCGCTTGCTGCATCGCAGACTTCCTCATCGCACAGTTTGGTCTGCTGACGCTGATCCAGAAGGCGTACAGCATCCTGGCATACCTGGCAATCCCGGTCATCTTGGTGCCGTACGTGGTGCACATGGCGGTGATGCGGTTTGATACGAAAAAATAGAAAAGAACAATAAAAAATTTGTAACAAAAATTTACACCGCAGAAAGAGAGATTTGCTTCTGGAGAATGGAAGTATTTCGCAGACAGCAGAAAAAAGAAGATTCATGCAGAGCAGACGTGAGTCATAAAGAAATGACATGCGTCTGCCTTTTTTCTGTGCGTCTGGCAGAGTATGTGTCGGTGACAAAGCAGAAAACAGGAACTCTTCTTTGGGACTCGATTGTGCCGTCAAAATATGGTATACTGCAAAAAGGATCAAAAAGCGGATATTGATATTTCACGGGAGGGGAAGAAGATGAAAAATGCACCGGCTTATGTGAAGGTTTACAGCAGACTGAAAAACGAGATCAATAAGGGAACATATCCTGTCGGGGGATTTCTGCCGAAGGAGTGTGAACTGGAGAAAATCTATCAGGTCAGCCGTACTACGGTACGGAATGCAGTAAAGATACTGGTGCAGGAGGGACTGGTTGAGGTTCGCCAGGGTTCTGGAACGAGGGTGCTGAATCATAAGGCAATTCAGAATTATAACAAGGTCACATCGGTCACGGAATCCCTGATGAAAAAAGGATATCGGGTAACGACGTCAGATATGATGATCGACATCATTTCGGCGGACAAACAGCTCGCCGATGAACTGGAAATTCCGGAGGGAACCAGCGTGGCGAGGATTCAGCGGCTGCAGCTTGCGGATGAAGAGCCTGTTACGCTGATGGAAAATTATATCGAATATGCGAAAGTCCCTGGCATCGAAGCGTATGAGAATCAGTTTTAGCGCTGTATCAGTTTCTGGAGGAGAAATTCGGCTTGCAGATTGATGAGACACGAGACAGAATTTCAGCGAAATCCGCGACCTTTATGGAAGCCCAGGTTCTGAAAACGGAGCCGAAGGATGCGCTTCTTGTGGTGCACAGAGTCACCTACTGGCAGAACCGGCCGGTGAGCATTGACCATGTGCGGATCATCGGAAGCAAGTACGAGGTGGAGATTTCGGGAAAAGGACGGAGTAAATGAGCGATGAGACAGAAGAACAGAAGAAACTGATGCGGCAGATTGATATCAGCTGTGTACAGGCATTTCATACAATGGATGAAATTGATGCGATGGTGGAGCTGGCAAAGAAATATCGTCTGGCTGCTGTGTTTACCTTGCCGGCGTTCAGCGCCCATGTGGCAGAACGGCTGCAGGACACCAGAGAAATCCATGCGGGAGGCGTGGTAAGCTTTCCGGGCGGCGGAGATACGACCGGACAGAAGAAGCGGCAGGCAAAAGAACTGTGGGAGGCTGGCTGCCGGGAAATCGACATGGTGATGAATCTTACGGCATTCAGAAGCCACGAATTTTCTTATGTAAAAGAAGAACTTCTGGCCATCCGGGAGCAGGTGCCTTCGGCGATTTTTAAGGTGATTATCGAGGCACCGCAGCTGACGGAGCAGGAAATCTGCCAGGCAGTGGATCTGTGTGTGAAAGGCCGTGCGGATTATGTAAAGACGAGCACCGGATGGTATCCCGGCTGTCCTTCCACCGTGGAGCAGGTTCGAATCATGAGCCGTGAAGCCGCCGGTCGCATTCAGATCAAGGCCGCCGGTGGAATCCGCAGTCTGGAAACTATACAGGAAATGCAGAAAGCCGGCTGCAGCCGTTTCGGTATGGGAATGCGGTCGGTGCAGAATTTGATAAAAAGTATCTATAAGTAATCTATTGTGCAAAAGCTATAAAAAAGTCACGGAATATTCTACGGCATTCCGTGACTTTTCTGTTGAATTAGTAACCTATTAGTGATATATTCGAACCATAGGAATCGATAAATCATTAACAATCTGAAAGG
The DNA here is from genome assembly GCF_003460685.1 of Blautia sp. OF03-13. Taxonomy (NCBI): domain Bacteria; kingdom Bacillati; phylum Bacillota; class Clostridia; order Lachnospirales; family Lachnospiraceae; genus Blautia; species Blautia sp. OF03-13. The sequence continues at coordinate 62,775 of NZ_QTVR01000016.1, forward strand.
AGAGCAAAAGATATGAAAGGTTATGCAATGCTGAAAATCGGTGAATCCGGATGGATCGAGAAAGAACGCCCGAAATGCGGGCCGATGGATGCCATTTGCCGTCCACTGGCAGTTGCCATCTGCACATCAGATGTCCACACTTTATGGGAAGGGGCCATCGGTGACCGTCATAACATGATTCTGGGCCATGAGTGCTGTGCAGAGGTTGTGGAAGTCGGAGAGCTCGTAAAAGATTTCAAACCGGGAGACCGGGTTCTTGTGCCGGCCATCACTCCGGACTGGAATTCTCTGGAAGCACAGGCTGGTTATTCCATGCACTCCGGCGGAATGCTGGCAGGCTGGAAATTCTCCAACTTCAAAGATGGTGTCTTTTCTGAATTCTTTCATGTAAATGATGCCGATGGAAACCTTGCGCTGCTTCCGAAAAATATCAATGTTGTCGACGCGTGCATGCTTTCCGATATGGTGCCGACCGGATTCCACGGCGTAGAGCTTGCCGATGTACAGTTTGGTGATACAGTTCTTGTCATCGGAATCGGACCAGTTGGTCTGATGTCGGTAGCCGGAACGAATATGCGCGGCGCATCGAGAATCATTGCTGTCGGAACGAGACCGGTCTGCGTAGAAGCGGCAAAAAAATACGGCGCAACGGATTTTGTCAGCTACAAGAACGGACCGATTTTCCAGCAGGTACTTGATATGACAGATGGAAAAGGTGTTGATAAAGTAGTCATCGCCGGCGGTGGTGTAGAAACCTTTGCAGAAGCAGTAAAATGCCTGAAACCGGGCGGAAAGATCGGAAATGTAAACTATCTTGGATCCGGTGACAACATTGATATTCCGCGTGTAGAGTGGGGCGTTGGAATGGGTCACAAACAGATTAACGGAGGCCTGATGCCTGGCGGAAGACTCCGCATGGAAAAACTGGGAGCTCTTGTTTCGGCAGGCAAGCTGGATGTCAGCCCGCTGTCCACGCATGTGTTTGATGGATGGGATCATCTGGAAGAAGCATTGTTCCTGATGAGAGATAAACCGAAGGATTTAATCAAACCAGTCGTTAAATTGGCTGACTGATGATTTGAAAATTTGACTGAAAAAGGAAACGTATGAAAATATTGATCGTATCCGGCTTTTTGGGCGCGGGAAAAACAACATTTATCAAACGGCTGGCCAGGAACGTCGATCAGCGGTTTGCCATACTGGAAAATGAATATGGAGCCGCAGGAATCGACGGCGCACGTCTTGGCCAGAACCGGCAGGGAACGCAGAAAAATGTATGGGAAATGACAGAGCAGTGCATCTGCTGCATCGGGAAAAAGGATTTTGCAGCATCCGTGCTGACCATTGCCAATGTGGTAGACCCGGAATACCTGATCGTAGAACCGACAGGCGTCGGAAGTCTCGCCCGGATTATAGAAAATCTGCGTCAGATCGAGTACGAGAGAATTCAGCTTCTCTCGCCGGTCACTATTGTGGATGTTTACAGTTACCGCCGCTATATGGCGGAATATCCCGAGCTGTATCAGGATCAGATCCGAAGCGCGGATACGATCATTGTTTCCAAAACAGAAGCATGCCAGGCGGAAGAAAAACAGCGCATCCAGAAATTTCTGCAGGAAATTAACTCGCAGGCAAAAATCATCACGGATTATGCATCCACGATGACACGGGAAGATTACCAGAGCTTGCTGCTGGGCAGCCGGTATGAGAAAAAAGTACAGGATACGCAGAGCGGCGAAAAGATGCCGGAGACCTTCTCCTTCGAAAATATCCGAATGGAGGCACCGGAAACCCTGTGGTGTTTTCTGGAACAGATCATTCGCGGAGCGTTTGGAAATATCATCCGTGCAAAAGGACAGTTCGCAGCCGGAGACCAGTTTCTCCAATTTGATGTCGCCGATCACCGCTACAGCATCACCGGCACAGAACAGAAAAACGCCGGCCAGGCTGTGTTTATCGGAAACGATATGAACGAAGATGCGATCCGGCAGTATTTTAAGAAATGCGCCGGAAACCAGAAAATGAAATATGCTGCCCGTCATGTATCATAAAGTAAATAGGAAAAAGAGATTGCGGAGTCCTGCCAAAACAGGGTTTCGCAATTTTGGTTTTTACAGAAAGATTCAACTGAAAAACGAAGGATAGGCAAAAACGAAAAATTACGCTAAAATAAACATACAAGTATTCCAAATAAAACAAAAGAAAAATCAGGGGGGATCTGATATGGAGGAACAGAAAAGAAGACGGGAAAGAAAATCAGCGGCATACTGGTTGAGCAAAAGCTCGATTTTATATCCGATCTGTATCTTGTATGTGATGTATGTGAAACAGGTTGAGGTATATATTACAGAATGTTCCGTCCATATTTCGTCGGGGACAATGCTTTTTGCCTATGCGCTGTGCCTGATTTTGTGGCTGGCCTCACCCATTCGAAGCTACTGCGCAGATGGAACTGCAAATGAAGTTTTATTCTATGCATTTCCGCCGAGCATACTGATGCTGTTTTTATTTGCCCAATATTCACTGAAAATTGTGTTGTTTCTTGCAGTGCTGGATGGGATATTTCTTGTTACGGTTTTAAGAGATTTACATAGAAAAAAACGAAAATATTCTCCGAAAAAATTCTGGAGATTAAAAAGAAGTGACTTAAACGCATTTCTGTTTGTTTCAGTATGCGTGAGTATGGTACCGACTTGTATGATGATATATTGGAAGCTTGAGTCTCCGTCCGGAGTGGCAGAACTTTACGAACGAAAAAAGGACTATAATCTCGTCCAGAATCAGGAGAACATTTTTCAGGAAAATAAAGAATTTCTGCTGAGCTTAAAGGAGAGCGAATGGAGGCAAAAAACACTGGAAGAAAGAACAATTGCAGCGCAGAAGATGGTACGGCTTGAAACAGAACGACTTGGAATTCCCGAAATTCCGCTGTATGTGAAAGAGACAGGATCATCGAATTGCGTTGCATTATATAATAATGAAGAGAACGAAATATGGTATGCTCCAGAGCATTTAACATCTCAGACAGCAGAAGAATTTTTTACGGGAATTTGCGAAGAATGTTATCATGGAATGGAGTATTATCTGCTGGAGCGAATGGACTGGAATTCGGAAATGGCGAATACTGCTTATTTTGAAGAAATGAGGAAGTGGAAACTAAATGATAATCGCTACATATCTGGACGCGACGAGGGCGATTCGTTTGAAGCATATCAATCACAGCCGCTGGAAGCATCTGCCAAAAAGTATGCCAGTTCCGAAACAGAGGCACTGATTCATTTTATTGCTGTGTACGGCGATGAATAAAAATCTTTTAGGGGGGGAGGGAGAAAAGGAGCGTCGGGAAAAAATAAAAATTAGCACTCTCCTCTTGACAGTGCTAACAACTAGTGTTATAGTACGACTAGAACAAAGAAAGAAAAGAAAATTCACATCAACGCTCTTTTTGTTCGGAGCGAATGTTAGCACCCAAATAGATAAGGAGGAAGCCGATTATGAATATTAGTAAATTCACACAAAAATCGCTGCAGGCTGTACAGGACCTGGAAAAGACCGCATACGATTTCGGCAACCAGGAAATAGAGCAGGAGCATCTGTTGTATAACCTCCTGCATCAGGACGACAGCCTGATTCTGAAAATGATCGAAAAGATGGAAATCAACAAAGATCATTTTCTGAACCGTGTCGAGACGGCGCTGAACGACCGCGTCAAAGTATCCGGCGGTCAGCCGTATATCGGTCAGTATCTGAATAAAGCATTGATAAATGCTGAGGATGAGGCGAAAGCCATGGGAGACGAGTATGTTTCCGTAGAACACCTCTTCCTGGCAATGCTGAAAAACCCAAGCTCGTCCATGAAAAAACTGTTTCAGGAGTACGGCATCACAAGAGAACGTTTCCTGCAGGCATTAAGCACCGTGCGCGGAAACCAGAGAGTTACCACCGACAACCCGGAGGCAACATACGACACCCTGGAAAAATATGGCCAGGATATCGTAGAAAAAGCCAGAAACCAGAAAATGGACCCGGTTATCGGCCGTGATACCGAAATTCGGAACGTTGTCCGTATCCTGTCCCGTAAGACAAAAAACAATCCGGTTCTGATCGGTGAGCCTGGTGTTGGTAAAACCGCAGTCGTAGAAGGCCTGGCCCAGCGAATCGCCAACGGCGATGTACCGGAGAGCCTGAAAGATAAAACCATTTTCTCTCTCGATATGGGAGCCCTGGTAGCCGGAGCAAAATACCGCGGCGAATTCGAGGAGCGTCTGAAAGCCGTTCTGGAGGAAGTCAGAAAGAGCGACGGAAAAATCATTCTGTTCATCGATGAGCTGCACCTGATCGTCGGCGCCGGAAAGACCGACGGCGCGATGGATGCCGGAAACATGCTGAAACCTATGCTGGCACGAGGCGAACTGCACTGCATCGGTGCCACAACGCTGGATGAGTACCGCCAGTACATCGAAAAAGATGCCGCCCTGGAGCGCCGTTTCCAGCCGGTTCAGGTTGATGAGCCGACCGTAGAGGATACGATTTCCATCCTGCGTGGCTTAAAAGAGCGCTACGAAGTTTACCACGGCGTAAAAATCACCGACGGTGCCCTCGTTGCAGCCGCAACCCTTTCGAACCGTTACATCAGCGACCGTTTCCTGCCGGATAAAGCAATCGACCTGGTCGACGAGGCATGCGCTCTGATCAAGACAGAACTGGATTCCATGCCGGCCGAGCTGGATGAGCAGCGCCGTAAGATTCTGCAGATGCAGATCGAGGAAGCCGCACTGAAAAAAGAGACCGACAATCTGAGCCGCGAGCGTCTGGAAACACTGCAGAAAGAGCTGGCTGAGTTAAAGGATACCTTCAATTCTGCAAAGGCACAGTGGGAAAATGAAAAGAGTTCCGTTGAGAAACTGTCCAAACTGCGTGAGCAGATCGAGGACATGAACCGCCAGATCCAGAAAGCAAAGAATGATTACGATCTGAACCGCGCCGCTGAACTGCAGTACGGTGAACTCCCGAAATTACAGCAGATGCTGGAAGCAGAAGAGAAAAAAGTTAAAAATGAAGATCTCTCCCTGGTACACGAGAGTGTAACGGATGAAGAGATTGCCAGAATTGTCTCCCGCTGGACTGGAATCCCGGTTGCAAAACTGACCGAAGGCGAGAGAACTAAGATCCTCGGCCTGGAAGATGAACTTCACACGAGAGTTATCGGCCAGAATGAGGCAGTCACCAAGGTTTCGGATGCGATCATCCGTTCTAAAGCCGGAATCAAGGATCCGACAAAACCGATCGGTTCGTTCCTGTTCCTTGGACCTACCGGTGTCGGTAAAACAGAGCTTGCGAAAACGTTGGCAGAAAAGCTGTTTGATGATGAGAACAACATGGTTCGAATCGATATGAGTGAATACATGGAGAAATACTCCGTCTCCCGTCTGATCGGAGCGCCTCCGGGATATGTAGGCTACGAGGAGGGCGGCCAGCTGACTGAGGCAGTGCGCAGAAAACCATATTCTGTTGTTCTGTTCGATGAGATCGAGAAAGCGCATCCGGACGTCTTCAACGTTCTGCTGCAGGTACTCGATGACGGCCGTATCACCGACTCCCAGGGCCGTACCGTAGACTTTAAAAATACGATCCTGATCATGACCTCCAATATCGGATCCCAGTATCTGCTGGACGGCATTCAGGATGACGGCAGCATCTCCGAAGAGGCGAGAAACCTGGTCATGCAGGATCTGCGTGCACACTTCCGTCCGGAGTTCCTGAACCGTCTGGATGAAACGATTATGTTCAAACCATTGACAAAAGACAACATTGGTCATATCGTAGATCTGTTGCTGAAAGGACTGAACAAACGTCTGGCAGACCAGGAGCTTACCGTCGAACTGAGCCCGGCTGCAAAACAGTTTGTCATCGAGGGCGGCTACGACCCTGTTTACGGCGCCCGTCCATTGAAACGTTTCGTGCAGAAAGAGGTAGAAACCAGCACCGCAAAACTGATCCTTGGCGGTCAGGTCAGCGAGGGCGATACGATCCTTCTGGATGTGGAAAACGGCGGCCTGAAGGCAATGATCAAACCAGGTGTGGAGGTAGTAGACGAATGATGCCGAAAGATCCCGTAATGCTGCTGAGCTATGTCAATACGCAGTTAAGAGATTTTTACCCGTCGCTCGCAGAATTCTGCGTGGCCATGCAGACAGAGGAATCCGATCTGCGGGAAAAACTGGCGCTCATCGACTATGAGTACGATGAGAAAACGAACCAGTTTGTATAAGAATAACCAGGCCCTGAAAAAATGGCGGAAAAAGGCGTTCCGTATGTGGAAAAAACACATACGGGGCGCCTTTTTTACGCAAAGCGTGTTTCTTATAACTGACAGGAAAAATCATATCTATAATAGAAGAAATGTGGTAAAATGGAGGAAAAGAAAATCCGCTGAAAATGGGGAAACAGCGGATCTGGAGAAGGAGGAAACAAATATGTATTTTGGTGTACAGATGTATGGGGTATCCAAAGAATGGAAACAGGATCCCGAAGGATTTTTAAAGAAAATCTATGAGGCAGGCTACCGCCAGATCGAGCCGTGTCTCGGATTCCGTGTTGATGCCAGGGACTACGGTTTCTGGATCCCGGAGGATCTGGAGCAGGCAATGCCGCTGCTTGCGAAATACCACATTGAGGTTCATGCGGTCCACATTTTCCTGGATGAATACCACTATGAAAGAGAACTTGCCATTCTTACAGAACTGGCGCAGAAATACCACATTTCCTGGTTTGTCGTAAAGAGCCCGGCACGCCTGACAAAAGATGTTCTGGACGAAACCGCTGCAAGATACCGCGAACTGGCAGAAGAACTGGAAAAAGCCGGAGCAGGTCTTCTGATCCACAACGAAAAAGAAGATATCTGTATCCGCGTGAATGGAAAAACAGCGTACGAATATCTACTGGAAGCCTGCGGTGAAAAAGTCGGAGCAGAAGTAGATGCCGGCTGGATGTATTGCGGCGGCGTCGACCCGGAAGAGTTCCTCTGGGCGCATGCGGACCGAGTCAAAGCCGTTCATTATAAAGATATGAAAATCACCGGCCAGGAAGCGCTGCTTGGAAAAGGCATGGTTGATCTGAAAGCCTGCTTCCAGTTCGCCCGTGCAAACGGTGCACTGCAGATTGTGGATATGGATGCGGCAACACTGGAGGATACCTGCCGCGCCGGAAAAATGCTCTCCGGATGGACAGGGGACAGAGACAACACCGACAGCATTCTCTGCACGATGGATGTGGAGACCGGAGAAGAAACCGTGCTGCATGAGTTTCCGGGAATCATCGAGGCACCGAACTGGCTGAACGATGGAAACACCCTGCTTTATAATGCGGATGGAAAAATCTACCGCTATGAGATCGACAAAGACCATGTGGAGCAGGTTGATACCGGTTTCTGCGTGCAGTGCAACAATGACCACGTTCCGTCACCGGACAACCAGCTGCTGGCGGTAAGCTGCATGCCGCCGGAACTCACAGATGGAACGTATGAATCCCACATCTACGTGCTCCCGATGACAGGCGGTGAACCAAAAGACCTCACCGGACCGGGTCTCAGCTATCTGCACGGCTGGTCGCCGGACGGAAAAGAGCTTGCGTACTGTGCCTTCCGCAAAAAGCCGGAGGAGGAGACCATGCGCATTGAGATCTGTACGATTCCATCAGACGGCGGCGAGGAAACCTGCCTGACGGACGGCAAAGGCTACAACGACGGTCCGGAGTATTCACCGGACGGAAAGCACATCTGGTTCAACAGCACCAGAAGCGGTCTGATGCAGGTATGGCGGATGAATCGTGACGGCAGCGGTCTCACCCAGATGACCGATTCCGATGCCAACAACTGGTTCGGCCACGTTTCGCCGGATGGAAAACACGTCATTTACCTGACCTTCGCTAAAGGTGAGCTGGAACCGAATGAGCATCTGCCGAACATGTATGTATCGCTTGGAATGATGGATTATGACGGACAGAAAAAGAAAAAACTGCTGGATCTTTTCGGCGGCCAGGGCAGTATCAACGTCAACTCCTGGGCACCGGACAGCCGTAGAATTGCGTATGTGAAATATGTGCTTCATCACAAATAAAGGAATATCTTAAGAAAATCTGACGGGCCGTAAAAATTCATGGAAGTATTGTGAAAAAACGTTGAAAGTATTTTAGCGGAAATGCACAAGAATTCTTACGAATTTTTACGGCCCGTTGACTCTTTTTCTGACACACGTATAATGAAAGTAACAAGAGAAACTGCGGCCCCTGGCGGCTGCAAAACAATCAAAAGGAAAGGAGGATTTGTGTTATGAAGAAAACGAAAAAAATGCTTTCGTTTGTACTGTCCATGCTTCTGATCGTGACGATGTTCCCAACCATGGCATTCGCAAAAGAGGAAGCCAAAACGTGGAAGTTCGGAGAGCTTTCGCTGAAAGCAGGCGACGTTCTCGGCAAAGATACGGAGATTAAAAATGATGCAGAGAACAGAGAAATCCGAATACTTTCAGAAAAAACAAATCTGGATGAAAAGAAAGATGACAAAGAAAGAATAAAAACAGAAAAAGAGGCTGTGATCGCAGCGGCGGCTTCCTGGAATCTGAAGGATCTTACGGAAAAGGCCAAAAAGGCTCCGGCAGATTATCTGCTTAAAAAGGCAGACAGCTGGAACGGAAGCTGGATTGTAACAAAGATCGCAGAAACGGAAACAAAAGATGCCATTGAAATCCAGATAAGAACCTATGAGTACGTAGCTGTAACAGAAATCCAGGGCATACCGAAAGAAATCCCGGGAATCACCGCACTGACGGGCAAAGCAGTTCCAGAAAATGCAGATCAGAAACAGATCACATGGGAAATCACGGATGCCGGAATGACAGGTGCTGTTTTAGACGGCACAAACCTGAAAGTAACGAATGCCGGAACCGTAAAACTTCTGGCGACAATCAAAGACGGAAAGAAAACCGGCGTTGACTTCACACAGGAATTCACTGTGATTGTAAAAGCCGCAGATTACACCAAAGTAACAGAAGCGCTGGCGCTGATCCCGGAGGACATGGGCCGGTATACAGAAGAAAGCGCGGCAGCTGTTCAGAAAGCAAAAGATGCGGTAAAAGAGAACCTGCCATCAGCTGAACAGGAAACCGTAAATGGTTATGCGGCAGCCATTCAGACAGCAGTAAACGCACTGACGCTTCTTGGCGCAGATTACACAGAAGTTGATGCAGTACTTGCCAAAGTTCCGGGAGATCTTTCTATCTATACGGAAGAAAGCGTGGAAGCACTGAATGCAGTCATCGCATCCATCGACCGCACCAAAACGGTAGAAGAGCAGCAGGCAGTTGATGCTTATGCGGAAGCACTGGAGAATGCAATTGCAGCACTGGTACGCAAACCGGTTCCGGCAGATTATCAGGGAGTGGAAGAACTCCTGGGAAAGATTCCGAAAGACTTATCCATTTATACCGAAAAGAGTGTAAAAGCACTGAATGCGGCAAAAGAAGCCATTGTATGGGATCTGGATGACAGCAGACAGGAGGAAGTCGATCAGTCTGCAGAAAACCTGAAAGCAGCTCTTGACGGACTGACCCTGAAACCGGCGGACTACAGCTCCGTAGACGCGGCTCTTGCCAAAGTTTCGAATGATCTGAGTATTTATACGGAAGAAAGCATTCAGCCGCTTCAGACAGCGATCAACAGCGTAGAAAGCGGAAAAACCATTCTGGATCAGGCAGAAGTAGACGGCTGGGCAGCAGCAATTGAAAATGCACTGGCAGGACTGCAGGTTCGGAAAGCAGATTATTCCAAAGTAGAGGAAGCCATCAAAAAGATTCCGGCGGACCTCAGTCTGTATACCGATGCGTCTGTAAAAGCACTGGAAGATGCAAAGAACAGCGTCGTAACCGAGCGGCCGGTCACAGAGCAGGAGAGCGTAGACGGTTACGCAAAAAAGATCGAGGCAGCGATTGCCGGCCTTACGTATAAAGATGCGGACTACAGCAAAGTAGATGCCGCAGTGAAGAAGATTCCAAACGATCTGAAGAAATACACGGACGAGAGCGTAAAAGCAGTCAATGATGCAAAAGCAGCGATTGTACGCGGAAAGAATATCACGGAGCAGAAGACGGTGGATGGTTATGCGGCAGCGCTGGAAAAAGCGATTGCCAGCCTGAAACAGAAACCGATGACTGCGCAGAATCTTCCGAAGATTACCAAAGGAGTCAATCAGTCAGGTATGCATGGCAAGGAGCTTTCCTTCACCGCAGATTTTGAAGCAAAGGATCTTAAAAAGGTTCTCATCGACCAGAAAGAGATTGATGCGAAGAATTATGTGACGGCTGGAAAAGAGAATACGCAGGTTACGCTGAAGGCCGAGTATACAAAGAGTCTGGCAGAAGGCAAGCATACGATTTCGATCGTTTCAAGCAAGGGCCAGGCGGATACCGTATTCTATCTGAAGAAAGCAACAAAAAGTCCGGACACGGGAGACCGCACACAGGTGATGCTGTGGGTGATCCTGCTCGGCGTTTCTGCAGCAGCAGTGGTCGGAGCAGTTGTTTATCGTAAACGTGAGAAATAAGAGTTGAAAGGGAAAGGGCGCCGGAAGGCGCCTTTTCTTTTGGACGGTTTCGAATAGATTGCAAATAGTCAGATAAAATATAAAATATGCAGAATTAACTATATTTTTCTAAAAATAAGAAAATTCGAAAAAAGGTGTTGACTTTTGCTTTGGGCGGTGTTATTATAACTAAGCTGTCAGCGAGAGCTGATGCGAATGAGTTCTTTTGAAACAGAAAAACCTAGTTCGGAGCCGGGTGGCTGCCGCGGGTTGCAAAAACTGCTT
>NZ_QTVR01000017.1:0-70572 GCF_003460685.1 Blautia sp. OF03-13
TTTTTGACACATACACATTTTCTATACTGTGTTTTTATAAATTTATTCCTATGTTTTTGCTGTTTTTCAACAACTTTTCAACTAATTTCTATGCTATACTTAGATTTAAAGCAAAAAGAATGGGGGTTCTACTATGCAATTTAAAACTGAAAAAATTTCAGAACACATTACAAGAATTCATGGATTCTGCACAGAATTTATGTATCTGATTGAAGGCAGCAAAGCAGCTGTCCTAATCGACACTGGATGCGGATTCTATAGTTTAAAAAACTGTATCCATAACCTGACTAACAAGCCATTAAAAGTCCTGATAACCCACGGTCATGTAGATCACGCCATGGGCGCCAATGAATTTGAAGAAATTTATCTGAATCATAAGGATAAATCCGTATATCAGCTTCATTCTGAAAAAGGCTTCCGTCTGGAAGGCGCGAAAGGATTGTGTCCTGAAAAAGGGCTTATCAAAGAAACAGATATGATACCATCTGCTCCATTTGAAAAATTTCATAACCTGCAGGAAAGTGATGTTTTTGAGCTTGGTGGAATTCATGTTGTTATTTATGAATTACCCGGTCATACCCTGGGCAGTGTTGTCATGCTGATTCCGGAAGAGCGGACAATTCTTCTCGGTGATGCCTGCAATCCATTTTTATTCCTGTTTGACAAATTTTCCACGGGACTTGCTTCCTATGAAAAAAATTTACGAGCGCTACAGAAAAAAATTGCCGGAAAATATGACCGAGTCCTGATCTCACATGGAAATGGAGATGCCAAGCCAACCACTTTAGAAGATGTGCTCAAAGTATGTCAGGATATTCGTTCTGGAAATGTTACGGATCGCAATTTTGTTTTTTCTGGTGAAACACATCCTCTCGCAGATAATGGAACTTATACCTTTATCTGCTATGACAAAAAACGAATAGAAGAATAAAATCAGATTACTCTATTATGTTTTTTCAACACTGTTCAATATACAACTGTCTCAATAATTGATGTGTATTAGCTGATAAGCTGTGAATAAATCATAAAAATCCCAGCTTATCAGCTTTTCTTTACTTAATGTCCCATGCACCGTATTATTTCCGGCATTAAATCGGTATTATTTGCCGACATTTTGTGTTGCAAACATCCTGTTCGCACTGCTCTTCATTTAAAATTAAAAGCACATTTTCTTCCTTGGAATTTATCAAAAAGACAGCTGTACACGAAAAAGACATAGGAAATGCAGAAAAAACGCACAAAAAGAGAGAACAGATTTCTCCATTCTCTCTTCAATAAATTTATTTTACTAAAAATTTTTTATTTACCGAAATATCTAGCCAGCAGACCAGCGAATGCTTTTCCGTGTCTAGCTTCGTCTCTTGCCATCTCATGCACGGTGTCATGGATTGCATCAAGATTCAGGCTTTGGCACGTTTTGCAAGATCTGTTTTACCAGCGGTTGCGCCGTTCTCTGCTTCTACACGCATCTGCAGGTTTTTCTTGGTGCTGTCGGTTACAACTTCGCCGAGAAGCTCTGCGAATTTTGCTGCGTGCTCTGCCTCTTCGTAAGCTGCTTTTTCATAGTACAGACCTACTTCCGGATATCCCTCGCGGAATGCTACTCTGGACATTGCCAAGTACATACCAACCTCGGAGCACTCGCCCTCGAAATTGGCTCTCAGGTCTTTTTTGATATCTTCCGGAACATCGGATGCTACGCCAACTACATGCTCTGCTGCCCAGGTCAGATCCTCGCCCTGCTCGATAAATTTCTCTTTCGGTGCTTTACAGATCGGACAGACTTCCGGTGCTTCTGCTCCTTCATAAACATATCCACATACGCTGCATACAAATTTTTTCATAGTCTTTCTTTCCTTTCTTTTTGTTGTGTATTTAATTTTATCATTTCCAATTTTGTGGTTTATAACAGTTTTTTATTTTTGATATTAGTAACTGTTACTGATATTACTTTAACATAAGCTTCCATTTTTGTCAATGCCTATTTTTAATTTTTTCTTTCTTCCTGGGGATGCTATACGTTCCCCGGGTGATTTCTGCAGTTCTCGCAGATGCCGTAAAAATTCACAGAGTAATCTTCGATCGTACCTCTGAAATTTTCCGCTGCTACGTTCTTGATTTCGCTGATGTCACGCATTGTAAGGTCTGTCACGCAGTGACATTTTCTGCAAATGAAATGGTGATGCGTGGAAGTATCTCCATCGAACCGGTCCGGGCCATCTCCTGTTGTAAGACGCTTGATCTCTCCTAATTCAGAAAGAAGAGACAGGTTCCGGTATACTGTGCCAAGACTGATATTGGGAAATTCTTTCCGTACATCGGTATAGAGCATATCTGCGGTCGGGTGATCCTTTCGCCCCTGAAGGCAGACTTTGATGCTTTCTCTTTGTCTGCTATACTTGAGTGTTGACATAGTTTTTTTCCTTTCGTATCTTTCGATAACAGTAATTGTTATTATATTTATACTATAAGGCTGCTTCTCGCAAAAGTCAAGAAAAAGATCACTACCCTGTCTACACAGATTTCCGTCTGTCCCAAGATCAAAAATTCCCCAAAAACGAGGAGTGCCCAGGAACCTCTCGGTGCCTGGGCTATTATTATGAAAAAATCTTAATTGTGTAGTGATTGCATACACGCTGTTCCTTTGGAACTGAGATAACTATACCAATTAATTATGAACAGATTATGAACGTGCAGTGAATCTTCTGTGAATCTGTACATTTTTTAGAATTATTTTATACTTTCTTTGTGTATTTATCACATATTTTATTTCTAATTCTGTCCCTTACTCTCTACTCTGTCTAGAAATCGTTTTTCTCCGTTAATTTTTCTATTCGTATTGCCCATCCCCGATTTTCCCTGTCATTTCTCTCTCATTTATGTTAAGATTGATGTACAGCCAATGCGGCAGAATGGAGGATTTTTTATGAGTACCGGAAATCAGGAATATATACGAGACATGAACCGCGCCCTGGTTCTCGAGGCAATCGCCAACCATCCGCCGCTTTCCCGCGCAGATCTGGCGAAAATGCTGCATCTGACAAAAGCAACCGTATCCACCATCGTCCAGGAACTGCTCGACCGCCAGCTCGTCATAGAACTCGGCAGCGCCGAAAAAACTTCCATGGGTCGAAAACCGATTCTGCTTACTTTTAATAATCGCTGCGGTTCCATCATCGCCGTCGATCTCGGCGTAAAAAAGATCACCATTCTCACCGGAGATCTGAAGGGAAAATCATGTACTGTAAAAGAATACCCGATTGATCCATCCCTCTCACTGGAGGAATACCTGATTTCCCTCCTCCACAAAACCAAATCCGACCTCCACAAGACTCCGTGCGGCCTCGTCGGAATCTCCATCGGAATCTACGGCGTCGTCTGCGACGACCTCGTTTTATTCACACCCTACTACGATCTGAAACACTCCAACCTGAAAAACTACCTCGAAGAAGAATTTCAGGTTCCTGTCATCGTAGAAAATGAAGCCAACCTCTCCGTCATCGGCGAAGCCGCCTGCGCAGAGCACTTTAAAAATATGATCTTCCTGAACATCCACGAAGGCGTCGGCATGGGAATCCTCATTGACGGCGAACTCTACACCGGCCAGAACGGCTACGCCGGCGAATTCGGCCACACCATCCTCTTCCCCGATGGCCGGCCCTGCCCCTGCGGCAACCACGGCTGCCTCGAACAGTACATCTCCGAAGCCGCCGTCCTGAACGATTTTGCCGCCGCCGAAGGCTTAGAAAACGTCTCCGTCGAACGCTTCATCCAGTATTACCAGGAAGGCAACCCCAACGCCCGCAAAGTAATGCAGGATTTCACCCACTACATCGGAATCAGCCTGAACACGGTTCTCCACACCTTCAACCCGGACGTCATCGTCATCAACAGCTCCTTCACCAACTACATCCCAGGTCTGATCGACGAAATCACCTCCGGAATCCAGAACCGCCTCCGCTGGTACCTCCACGTCCTCCCGGCTCACCTGCAGGATGTCTCCGTCCTCATGGGCGGAATCAGCCTCTGCTCCCGGAACTTCCTCGGAATTTCCACCTTTAAGCTGCTGGACCTGTAACTCAGAAATAAGTCCCTGTTCAGAGCCCCATCTCGATTCCGCTGCGCTGCATCTTGATGTGGCTTCTCGCCATATGAAATTTCAGAAAAAAGTGCTCATTCATGCAAGCATGATTCGCAATTTGTTCTGAAATTTCGCATGGCTCTGAATAGTCACAATTTGTTCATGATTTTTTTACAACATGAACACGCTTTCAACATAATTTACCCGTATACTAAAAGCATAAATAATGAATGCCAACATTATTTACACAATTTTCTTTTTCATATTGCCGATTAGAAAATCGGCTCTCCTTCCTTTAAAAATAAAAATGAAAGAAAGCACTGTTTCGCCAACGGTGCTTTTTTTCATGCCTTTTTCTCATTTTCTCCCATCTTCCTCACAACAATCTCACGCCGATCCGCCCATCCGGGCGGATCCAGACCTCCCCTCCCGCCCCCACTACCAGCCTCGCCGCCGCTCGTCCGTCCTTGCGTGATGCGGCATGGCAGCATTGGAAAAGCGGGCAGGAAAAACCAGAAAAAATGGAGGCCTTTCGAGAGACTGAAATCTGGTGCTCAACACCAGATTCAAGGCATTCTGAGCTGGGAAAGCATCAGGCTTTCCTGGCGAATAATGCCGGTGTCTGTCGAAAGACCTCCATTTTTTCTACGTTTTTCCCCCGCTTTTCCACCGCTGCCATGCGCATCACGCAAGGGCGGACGGGCGACGGCGAGGCGTCCCCTCTATTTACACAATTCATCCGTCAACCGCGCAAACTCCTGTAAATTCAATGCCTCCCCACGAATCGTAAGCGGCCAGCCGCAGGCTGTGATTGCAGCCTCAATCTCCTCTTTCGAAAAATGCAGCAGCTCCGAATTTTTCAGTCCGTTCGCCAGCGTCTTCCGTCTCTGATTAAACGACGCCCGAATAATGGAGAACATCAACTTCTCATCCTTCGTCTCCACCGGCATCACCTCATGACGCGTCAGCCGGATCACCGCACTTCCAACCTTCGGCCGCGGCATAAAACAGTTCGGCGGCACATTCGCCACAATATACGGCTCCGCATAATACTGCACCGCCAGCGACAGCGCCCCGTAATCCTTCGATCCCGGCCCCGTCTGCATCCGGTCCGCAACCTCCTTCTGAACCATAACCGTAATCGAATCCACCGGCACATGATTCTCAAATAATCCCATAATAATCGGCGTCGTAATATAATACGGAAGATTCGCCACAACCTTGATCGGCCGTCCGTTGTTCTTCTCCTTCGCCAGCGCCGCCAGATCCACCTTCAAAACATCATTGTTGATAACCTCAACATTATCATAATCCGACAGCGTATCCTCCAGAATCGGGATCAGATTCTTGTCAATTTCCACCGCACACACACTCCGCGCAGCATACGCAAGATACTGCGTCAGCGTACCGATACCAGGTCCGATTTCCACAACAAAATCGTCCGGCCCGATACCTGCAGCGGCTACAATCTTATCCAGCACATGTGGATCGATCAGAAAATTCTGACCATACTTTTTCTGAAATACAAAGCCGTACTTCTGCAGTACGGCTATTGTATTCTGCGGCTCCCCGAGCCACGGTTTTACTTTCTCCATAAATTCTCCATGTATTTAGAACTCAAAGTCTTTCTCGTAAAGAATCACGCGGTCGTCCGCATCGGTATGCTTTCTGGACATGCGTCTTCCGAATTTACGGGTTCCCTTTTCTGCATGGGCGATGGCACGATCCACCATATCTTTGACCTGTGAAATCGTCATCGGCTCGCCCTCCTTCTGATTATTGCCAATTTGTGTATACAGAGCAAGCACACCCATCTCGTCCATCTTGTATCCATTCTCACGCGCATACGTGCGGGCAAACGTAACAAGCTCGTCGTTCGTGAAAACAGGAATCGAAATGACCGTCTCAAACTTCTTCGCAAAATCAGGGTAATTCCGCAGAAGACCTCTCATGCTGACCTTCTCATCCTCGATGATCAGAACCAGACTGTCGGTACGGAAATCCATTGCCTGCGACAGCTTCTCGATCGTCTCCGGGTACATCAGACCGGCACGCTCGATCAGGAGGAAACCTCCCGCCAGCTTTGAAACAATCTGCGCACAGTCCTTTTTGTTCAGAACAGATGCATCCAGACGGGCCATCTTCGTTGCCGGAAGTTTTAAGTCAGCACAGATTGCACGGACGAGATCCTCCGACAGCTTCGTTTTTCCAGTACCGTATCCGCCCATAATGGCAATGTTTCCATGACGGGAAGTACGGTCGCCTGCGTAATGATAAACACCATGCATTGCATCCAGAATCTGGATATCCATGCCTGGAACTTTCGCAAAGTAAGTAAACAGCGCTTTCTGCTCATCACTCAGCTTATCCGGCTGGGTGTCGTTCAGGATGCGGAGTCTTGCCTCCTCCGGCGTCTCCTCGCGGAGCACCTCTTCAATCGATTTCGCAACAGTTCCTTCCGGAATGTTGTCGCGGATCAGCTGAACGGTGGCATCCGTTGTTTTTTCGATGCTCATGTTGATCGTCGCATCGGATACGCGCTCACGCTTTGGCTCGGTCGGAACTTCGATTTCGATTTCCTCCGGGGTAATCTCGATCGGCTGGGTTCCTGCCGGCTCAAACGGATCGGCTGGCTCAGTCTCGGCCGGAGTTTCCGGCTCTGTTTCGCTTTCCGGCTCGTCAGCAGGTTCTGCTTCCGCAGTTTCCGGCTCATCCGGCAGTTCGATTTCCGATGCTTTTTCAGCTTCCTGCACTTCTGCGTTCAGCGCTGCCTGAAGCTCACTAAAATCGATGGTCGGCCGTGTCTCCTCTGCCGGTTTCAGATCCGCGATGACAACCGTTGCATCCATGGACGGTGTCTCCGCCGGTTCTACGGTTTCCTCAATTTCGGCTTCCGCCTGAGCCTTCTCGGCTGCTTCTGTTTCAGCTTCCACTGCTGGTTCTGTAACTTCTGCTTCTTCGATTTCAGCCTCGGCTGCCGGTTCTATAATCTCTTCGATCTCAGCTTCATCCATCGGCTCTGTAGCTTCTTCGGTTTCAGCCTCATCCGCCGGTTCTGTGATCTCTTCGGTTTCCGCTTCATCTGCCGGTTCTGCATCTTCTTCCGGCTCAGCTTCCGCCTGCGGCTCCTCTGCCGTTTCCCGTGCCTCTGTCTCGGACTCCGGATCCATCGGCTGCTCTGCGGTTTCGGCTTCTGCTGCCGGTTCCACTGGCTCTTCTGCTTCTTCCTCCGCAACTTCCTCCGACAGGTTTGCTGCGGTCTCCTGGAACAGTGCTTCGAGGTCCGGCTCTTCGTATTTCTTCTCCGGCTTCGGTGCTTTCGGCATTACCGGCTCGGCTTTTTCCTTCGGTTTTGGCTGCGGTCTTGTCTTGATTGTCGTGTTGGCATCCGGGGATACCTCTACGTTTACATCAAGCTGCTCCGGCTCCAGATCTTTTACTTCGTACTGTACCGGCTCTTCGCTTGTCTCTTCCTCGACTGCCGTCTCTTCCTGTTTCTTTCCGCGGAAGGAGAAGACATCGCGGATGCTCTTTGCAAGCTCTGCGTGAAGATCGATCGTATTTCCAAGGTACGTCGGCGTGCTGTCTGCATACGCCTGCTCTTCCGGAATCTCCTCGATCGGCTCCTCTGTCTGCTGCAGTGCTTCGTACTCCTGCACCTGCTCTGCATCTGCCTCGGCCTGCTGTGTTTTCTCATATGCTTCGTACGGCGAACCGGCTTCTTTTTCTTCTTCACCGGCCACATACTGGCTCATCACACCGCCGTTTACCGGTTTTACTTCCGGCGTCTCTGCCGGCTCTTTCGTCGCAGCCATTTCACCGGCTCCGCTCTCTCCGGCTAACCGCACTTTAAGTGCTTCCGGATCCTCGGACGGCTCTTCATTCTTTTTGTAGTCAAAACGATGCTCGTATTTGATCTGCTGGGACGGTGACAGCGGCTCGTACTTCATTTTCAGATCCATTGCCTTTGTTACATATTTGCCCTCGCTGAACCACAGGATCAGCTCATCACAGGCATCGATGCATTTCTGCGTCTCTCCGGCTTTGCTGTAAAGGTTTGCCAGTTCATATGCCCATCTCTCGGTAAATTCCCGCTCTTTGTATTCCTCCAGAAGGGAAATCTGCTCCTCAAGCGGCGCTTTCTGTCCTCTTAAAATCTTGTATTTCAGCAGATACCGGGAATTATCGTGACGTGCGACTGCTTCAAACTCGTTGTAAAAGTCAATCGCCTCATCAAAGTCTTTCATTTTTATGGAGACCTCTACCAGGCGATACAGAATGCCCTTTCCGATGGAGGAACGGTCATACGCCATCAGCAGAATCTTCTTCGCCTCCGGATATCGTTTGTTCGCCTCATAGACATCCGCTACCATGCCGAGCGTGCGCAGACTCTTGACACGCCGCCAGTCAACGGCTTCTACAACTGCAAGTGCCCCCTCATAGTCCTCTTTTTTTACCAGACTGTTCAGCTCTTCCAGCCGGCTTTGATATTCAGCTTTATCCAATCTTTTCACCTCAATACATTTCAGATTGTTTTAGTTCATAGACACGAACAGTGTACCACACTCCCCGTAGAATGTCAAAAGAATGCCTGTTTTGCAGGCATTTTTCGGGATGCAAATCCTTCCAGCGGGCATCAAAAAAGAACACCCGCCCCTCCGGTTTTTCCCGGAAAAGCAGGTGTCCCCTAACTACTTATATTTGATTCCGATTACTTTCTGACAGTAATCTTGTCCAGATGCCAGATATCATCTACATACTGCTGGATGGTACGGTCGGATGTGAATTTGCCGCTGTGTGCGGTATTCAGGATCGCGCTTCTTGCCCATGCAGAAGTATTTCTGTATTTATCCTCAACACACTCCTGTGCTGCCGCATAGGACTTGAAGTCTGCCAGGGTAAAGTACATATCCGGGCGCGGAGCATTCTTCGGTGTGAGCAGGGAGTCATACAGATCACGGAACATCATGGTGTCGCCGTTTGAGTATCTTCCGCTGATCAGATCCATCACTACGTTGTGGATGTCCTGATCGTGGATGAAGTAGCTCATCGGATCGTAGGTGTAGTTGTTCTCATATTCGATAACCTGATCTGCGGAAAGTCCGAAGATGAAGGCGTTCTCTTTTCCAACTTCCTCAACGATCTCTACGTTTGCACCGTCCATGGTTCCAAGAGTCAGGGCACCGTTCAGCATGAACTTCATGTTACCGGTACCGGAAGCCTCTTTACTTGCGGTGGAAATCTGCTCGGAAACATCAGCAGCGGCAAAGATCAGCTCTGCGTTGCTGACACGATAATCCTCGATAAATACAACTTTGATCTTTCCTTTGATGGTCGGATCGTTATTTACGACATCCCCAACGGAATTGATCAGTTTGATGATTGCTTTTGCACGCTCATAGCCTGCGGAAGCTTTCGCTCCAAAGATGAGGTTCTTGGGTAGAACGGCATATCCGGGTTCTTTTTCAGACGGTCATACAGGTACATAATATGAAGAATGTTCATAAACTGGCGTTTGTACTCATGCAGACGCTTTACCTGAACGTCAAAAATAGAGTTCGGATCTACATCAATGCCGTTATGCTCTTTGATGTATTTTGCCAGGCGAACTTTATTTTTGTGTTTAATCTCCATAAATTCCTTCTGTGCCTGTGTATCATCTGCAAGCTCAGCGATCTTTTTGATCTTCGGAAGATCGGTAATCCAGCCATTTCCTGCATACTCAGTTACCCAGTCAGCCAGGAGCGGATTTCCGTGAAGCAGGAAACGACGCTGTGTGATACCGTTCGTCTTATTGTTGAACTTCTCCGGAGTCATTTCGTAGAAGTCTTTTAAGGTCTGTTTTTTCAGGATCTCGGTATGAAGCTTTGCAACACCGTTGACAGAATATCCGCCTACGATAGCCAGGCGAGCCATATGAACCTGTCCGTCGTAGATCACTGCCATCTGGCGGACTTTCTCTTCATCACCCGGGTACTGCTCTCTTACCTGGATCAGGAAGCGGCGGTTGATCTCTTCTACGATCTGATAGATACGCGGAAGAAGTCTGGAGAACAGGTCAACCGGCCATTTCTCAAGTGCCTCTGCCATAATCGTATGGTTGGTGTATGCGCAGGTCTTGGTCGTAATCTCCCATGCCTCATCCCATCCAAGGCCTTCCACATCCATCAGGATTCGCATCAGTTCCGGAACAGCTACGGTTGGGTGGGTATCATTCAGCTGGAAGGTAACCTTCTCATACAGCTTCGTGATATCATCGTGATGTTTTTTATATTTTGCAACTGCTCTCTGTACGCTTGCAGAAATAAAGAAATACTGCTGTTTCAGACGCAGCTCTTTTCCTTCGTAATGGTTATCGTTCGGATACAGAACCTCTACGATGGTTTTTGCAAGGTTTTCCTGCTCAACAGCTTTGTGGTAATCACCCTTGTCGAAGGAATCCAGTGAGAAGTCCTGAATGGCCTCTGCATCCCAGATAGTCAGTGTGTTTACAACGTCGTTGTCATATCCTACGATCGGCATGTCGTAAGGAATTGCATTGACAGACTGGTAATCCTTCTGTACAAAGTTTACGCGTCCGGTAGCTTCATCGTACTCCTGTGCCACATATCCGCCAAATTTTACCTCTTTTGCATACTCCGGGCGTTTCAGCTCAAATGGATAGCCGTTTTTCAGCCAGTTATCCGGTACTTCTACCTGATAACCGTCGCGGATCTGCTGTTTAAACATACCGTATTTGTAACGGATACCGCAGCCGTACGCCGGATATCCAAGGGTAGCCAGAGAATCCAGAAAGCATGCTGCCAGACGGCCAAGACCGCCGTTTCCAAGAGCCGGATCTCTCTCCTGATCCTCCAGAAGGTTCAGGTTCAGTCCCATTTCCTCGAGAGCTTCCTGTACCTGTTTGTATGCAGTCAGGTTAATCAGGTTATTTCCCAGCGCACGTCCCATCAGGAACTCCATGGACATATAGTACAGAATCTTCGGATCCTGCTCATCCATTGCTTTCTGGGTTTTCAGCCAGTTGTCAATAATAACGTCTTTTACTGCGTAGCAGACTGCCTGGTAAATTTCCTGCTGGGAAGCCTCTTCCAGATTTTTTCTGTACAGCATTTTTACGTTTTCTTTGACACTGTTCTTAAAAGTTTCTTTGTTGAACTCGGCGTTTAACATCTGCGTCCTCCTCAATAGCAGTCTGCGAGCGGAGAGCTTGTCTGCATCCCCGCTCGCAGGCTGATTTTTATATTAACGATCGTCGTGGAAACGCATCCAGAAGTATTCTTAGATACGCTCTACTGCCATGGTAACCTTTTCGGAGTTGATATTCCACTCCTTCTCATAGCCCTTTGTCTCTCCAGTCACGATTTCTTCTGCCAGAACTTCAGATTTAATTTCATCACCATGGTTTTTCATGATGCTTACAATCTTGTCGTTGTCTTTTGCATATACTCTGATCTTGTCCATAACCTCAAAGCCGGCCTCTTTACGCATGGTCTGGATTTTACTTACCAGCTCACGAACAAAACCTTCCTCGATCAGTTCCGGAGTCAGATTGGTATCCAGAACAACGGTGATTGTATGGTCGGATTCGGATACATAGCCTTCCATCTGTGCCATGTCAATTAACAAATCCTCCTCTAATAATACAATTTCCTGTCCATCGATGTCAAGTTTAAGTTCGCCGGTGCTCTTGAGCTCTGCCATAGCCTTGTTTCCATCCAGCTCAGACAGGGTTGTTTTGATCTTGTTCAGGAGTTTTCCGTATTTTGGTCCTACGGTACGCATCTGCGGTTTGAAGCTGTAGCTGATGAAATCTGCGATGTCATCTTTAAATACAACTTCTTTGACATTCAGCTCGTCCTCGATGATCTCTTTGTAGAATTCGGAAAGCTGGAACTCGCTCTTCACGTACATGGTTCCGATCGGCTGACGGTTTTTGATATTGGCAGTATTTCTTGCGGCACGTCCCATAACGACGATCTCCAGCAGGTCTGCCATATCCTCTTCCATCTTCGGATCGATCCAGTTCTCATGTACCTCCGGGAAGTCGCACAGATGGATACTTTCCGGTGCACTTGCATCGATGCTCTTTACGAGGTTCTGATAAATATCCTCTGTCATGAACGGAATCATCGGAGCTGCTGCTTTTGCAACGGTCACCAGTGCGGTGTACAGAGTCATGTAAGCATTGATCTTATCCTGCTCCATGCCTTTTGCCCAGAAACGCTCACGGGAGCGGCGTACATACCAGTTACTCATATCATCACGAAGGACTGCAGTGCTTTTGCTGCCTCCGGGATACGGTAATTTGCCAGGTTGTCGTCTACTGCTTTTACAGTGGATTCCAGACGGGACAGCAGCCATTTATCCATAACAGCCAGTTTGTCATATTCCAGACTGTATTTTGTTGCATCGAAGTTGTCGATGTTTGCATACAGGACAAAGAACGCGTAGGTGTTCCACAGGGTTCCCATGAACTTTCTCTGTCCTTCCACGACCGTCTTGCCTGCGAAACGGCTCGGCAGCCACGGAGCACTGCTGGTGTAGAAGTACCAGCGGATCGCATCGGCACCGTAGGTCTGCAGTGCGTCAAACGGATCTACCGCATTTCCTTTGGATTTACTCATCTTCTGTCCGTTCTCATCCTGTACCAGACCAAGAACGATAACGTTCTCGTACGGTGCTTTGTTGAACAGCAGAGTGGAAATTGCAAGCAGGGAGTAGAACCATCCACGTGTCTGGTCTACAGCCTCGGAAATAAACTGTGCCGGGAACTGTTTCTCGAAGGTTTCTTTGTTCTCGAATGGATAGTGATGCTGTGCGAACGGCATGGAGCCGGAATCGAACCAGCAGTCGATAACCTCCGGTACACGGTGCATCTCTTTACCGCATTTCGGGCACTTGATGGTCACTGCGTCGATGTATGGGCGGTGAAGCTCGATGTCATCCGGGCAGTTGTCGGCTTTTTCTTTCAGCTCTTCGATACTGCCGATGCAGTCCTGATGGCCACATTCACACTGCCATACCGGAAGCGGAGTTCCCCAGTAACGGTTTCTGGAAAGTCCCCAGTCCTGAACATTTTCCAGCCAGTCGCCAAAGCGTCCTTTTCCGATGCTTTCCGGAATCCAGTTAATGGTGTTGTTGTTGCGGATCAGATCCTCTTTTACTGCAGTCATGCGGATGAACCAGGTTTCACGTGCATAGTAGATCAGCGGAGTATCGCATCTCCAGCAGTGCGGGTAGCTGTGCTCGAACAGCGGCGCATCAAACAGAAGGTCTTTATCCTCGAGTGCCTGCAGAACGGCCATATCTGCTTTCTTGCAGAAAGTACCTGCCCACGGAGTTTCCTCGGTCATCTCACCTTTTTCGTTTACTAACTGTACGAAAGGAAGATCGTATCTGTGACCGACCTTGGAGTCGTCCTCACCAAATGCAGGGGCGATATGAACAACACCGGTACCATCGGTCAGTGTTACGTAGGTATCGCAGACTACATAGTATGCTTTTTTGTTTCCGATTCTCTTCTCAGCGTACGGGAACAGCGGCTCGTACTCTTTGAACTCAAGATCTTTGCCCTGATAATGCTCCAGGATTTCAGCGCCCTCACCGAGAACGGTGTCTACCAGAGCGGCTGCCATATAATAGGTATATCCTTTGCTTGTTACTTTTACATAATCCTCATCCGGGTTGACGCAGAGCGCAACGTTGGACGGAAGGGTCCACGGTGTGGTGGTCCATGCCAGGATGTAAGCGTCCTCGCCTTTTACTTTAAAGCGGACAACGGCAGAACGTTCTTTGACATCTTTGTATCCCTGCGCTACTTCGTGAGAAGAAAGCGGGGTACCGCAGCGCGGGCAGTAAGGAACGATTTTGTGTCCTTCGTACAGAAGACCTTTCTTCCAGATCTCTTTTAATGCCCACCACTCGGACTCGATGTAATCGTTATGATACGTAACGTATGGGTTTTTCATATCAGCCCAGAAGCCAACGGTATGGGAGAAGTCTTCCCACATTCCCTCGTATTTCCATACGCTCTCTTTACACTGCTCGATGAATGGCTCTACGCCGTATTTTTCGATCTGGTCTTTTCCGTCCAGACCGAGCTTTTTCTCAACTTCCAGCTCTACCGGCAGTCCGTGGGTATCCCAGCCTGCTTTTCTCGGTACCTGATAGCCTTTCATAGTACGGTATCTCGGAATCATATCCTTGATAACACGGGTCTCTACGTGGCCGATGTGCGGTTTTCCGTTTGCGGTCGGCGGTCCGTCATAGAATACGTAGGACGGATTTCCTTCACGCACTTTCATACTTTTCTCGAAGATCTGATTGTCTTCCCAGAACTTCTCAACCTGTTTTTCTCTCTCGACAAAGTTCATGTCGGTTGAAACTTTCTTGTACATGCTTGTACCTCCTGAAACTTAAGTTTCTCGTTTTATTTGTTCGCGTAAAATAAGAAAAAGCTCCCGCCCTGTAATAGGACGAAAGCTGTACTTATCGTAACCACCTGTTACATACTATCATATGCATTTCCTGTAACGGGGAACAACCGGCAACTTCTTACCACTGCTCTCCGGCTTTCTATATTTTATGCGCCGGACGCGCAGATTCAGAACTGCAACTTGGAAGTGATGTTCACCTGCCGCTACTTGTACCGGACTCCCACCATCCCCGGCTCGCTTTCCACAGACCGTTCACGCGCAGACTACTGTCTTCGTCATCGTTTTTCATGCCTTATTATAACTAGGGGCTGTAAGCGTTGTCAAGAGTGGAAAGCATATTTTATCGGTTCTTTTCCGCGATTTTACGGGATTTTCGGGGGTGTGCGTTGCTATTTGGATGGGGGAATGGTAAAATCGGGGTATAATCAAAAAACGGAAGGGAAGTGAAATCATGGGAAGATTTGTGAATCCGGACAACAGTGCATTTCAGGTTGCTCTCAATTCCGAAATCTATGTGGACAAAACAGGACTTTTATCGTATACCAACAAAGTTCTGGACACCATGCAGGGCTATATCTGCAACAGCCGCCCGCGGCGGTTTGGAAAATCATTTGCTGCAAATATGCTGGCGGCCTATTACAGCAAGGGCTGTGATTCCAGAAAGATGTTTTCTGGCCTTGCGATCAGCCAGACGGCAGACTTTGAGAAGCATCTGAACCAGTACGATGTGATTCATCTGGACATCCAGTGGTTTCTTTCGAATGTCAGCGATCCGGAACAGATTGTGGCCTACATTACAGAATGTACACTGGCCGAGCTGCGTACCATCTATGCAGATCAGCTTCCGCCGGAAGTTTCCACCGTTCCCGACGCTCTGTCCCGGATCAAAGAGGCGACCGGACAGAAATTTGTGATTATTATTGATGAATGGGATGTCCTGATTCGTGATGAGGCCTCCAACCAGAAAATTCAGGATGATTACATTAATTTTCTTCGTGGAATGTTCAAAGGGACGGAACCGACGAAATATATCCAGCTTGCGTTTCTCACGGGTATTCTTCCGATCAAAAAATTGAAAACGCAGTCTGCCTTAAATAATTTTCATCAGTATTCCATGCTGAATCCAGGCCCGCTGGCTTCCTATATTGGATTCACAGAAGATGAAGTTTCCGCTCTCTGTCAGAAATACGGACAAAATTTTGAGGAAGTCAGACGATGGTACGACGGCTATCTGCTTGGAAATTACCATGTATACAATCCAAACGCGGTAACAAGTCTGCTTCTGGATGGGACATTCCAAAGCTATTGGTCGGAGACGAGCACATACGACTCGATGGTTCCTTTTATCAATATGGATTTTGACGGATTGAAAACAGCAATTCTGGAGATGCTTTCCGGCGCCGCAGTTCCCGTACTGGTTACTTCCTTTAAAAATGATATGGTCAGCTTTGTGAATAAAGATGATGTTCTGACGCTGCTGATTCATCTAGGGTATCTTGCCTATAATCAGCAGACGCAGATGGCATACATTCCAAATGAAGAAATCCGCCGGGAATTTCTGACGGCGGTTACTTCCAACCGCTGGAATGAACTTCTTACCTTTCAGCAGGAATCTGCAGAGCTTCTGGATGCTACACTTGCTATGGATGAAAATGCGGTTGCTGCAGGAATTGGAAAGATCCATGAGGAATATACTTCTGTGATTCAGTATCATAATGAAAATTCACTCAGTTGTGTGCTCACGATTGCTTATTTAAGTTCCATACAATATTACTTCAAACCCATTCGTGAACTTCCGACCGGGCGCGGTTTTTCCGATTTTGTCTTTCTGCCAAAGCCGGAATACCGATACGATTTTCCGGCGCTTGTAGTAGAACTGAAATGGAACAAGAATGCGGAAACGGCACTGGATCAGATTAAAAGACAGCATTACCCGGCTTCCATTGCATCTTATACAGGGGATATTCTGCTGGTTGGTGTTAATTATGATAAGAAGACGAAGGTGCATGAGTGTCGGATTGAAAAATATTTGAAATCAGGAGAAAAATGATGAAAGTTGTGATTGCAATTGATTCTTTTAAAGGAAGCCTTTCCTCTCTGCAGGCAGGAACAGCGGCCGCCACCGGGATTTATCGTGTCGATCCGAAGGTGGAGACGGTTGTGCGCCCGCTTGCCGATGGCGGTGAAGGTACCGTTCAGGCACTGACCGAAGGTCTTGGCGGACGGCTTGTCTCCGTTTCGGTGACCGGTCCTGCCGGAAAGCAGGTTATCTGCCCGTATGGCATCATCGACCGAACGCAGACCGCCATTATCGAGATGTCGGGGGCTGCCGGTATTACGCAGGTACACGGCGATGAGAAAAATCCGCTGTACGCCACAACGTACGGTGTCGGTGAGGTTATCTGCGATGCCATCCGCAATGGCTGCCACCGCTTTATCATTGGAATCGGCGGAAGTGCCACAAATGACGGCGGTATTGGTATGCTACAGGCACTCGGTTTCGGACTGCTCGATGCAGAAGGAAAACAGGTTCCTTTTGGTGCTGTCGGACTGGAATCTCTTACCGCGATTACGGCAGATCACGTTCTGCCGGAACTTTCGGAATGCACCTTCCGTATTGCCTGCGATGTAACGAATCCGCTCTGCGGTTCCAACGGCTGCAGCGCCGTTTTCGGACCGCAGAAGGGCGCGGATGCTGTCATGATCAAACGTATGGACACATCGCTTGCCTCCTACGCCGCACTCTGCCGGAAAACATTCCCGAACGTTGACGCGGAATTTCCCGGAACGGGTGCTGCAGGCGGACTTGGATTTGCTTTTCAGACGTTTCTTTCTGCTTCACTGGAACCCGGCATTCAGATCATACTGGATGAAACCCGACTTCGTGATGATGTGAGAGACGCTGATCTTGTCATCACCGGTGAGGGACAGCTCGATGGGCAAACCGTGATGGGAAAAGCGCCGATCGGAGTTGCAAAACTGTCAAAAGAATACGGCAAACCTGTCCTTGCATTCTCAGGCTGTGTTACAAAAGATGCATCCACATGCAACGCCGCCGGAATTGATGCCTTTTTCCCTATTATGCGGAGCGTCGTTTCACTCGAAGAAGCTATGGATGTGAAAAATGCGGCAGAAAATATGGCCGATACGGTAGAACAAGCTTTTCGGCTATTTTTGCTTCAGTAAAGCGGATATTCGCAATCCGCTTCGCTACTTGCTTGATTCGGTTAAAACACAAGACCGTTTTCTCCTGCTTTAATTTTTGCAGGAAGGACAGAAAGCACGCCGCGCTCTCATCGTCTTAATTCCAGCAGATATTCTGTCGTTCCTGCTTCCAGCTGTTTCGTTCCTGCCCACCGAAATCCGTGGCGGTTGTAAAACGCAATGGCACGCGTATTTTTCTCCAATGCCCATAGATGGTCTGCGTCAAACTTTTCAATTGCAAAGGTAATCAGCCCGTGGCCGACTCCGTTGTTCTGCAGACATGGATCTACGTATAGTTTACAGATTTCGGTTCCGTTGATTTCTGTAAAACCTCTTATAATTCCATCATCGTAGACATAGATGCGGTTTAAGATTTCTTCTTTCTTAAAGTACTGGTCGATCATCGGAACTACCTGCATTTCACCGAAGGAATAGGCCTCCTCGTGAAAAATCGGGAAATAATTGATTCGGTTGTTGAACACGAAAATTTCCGCAATTCTGGACAGGTCTTTCAGTTCTGCTTTTCTGATTTTCATATTTTCTCTCATTTTAATTTCCAATCAACACTTTCTTCCCCCGAAACGCAAATCCATAATACCTGATCCGCTCCTTTGCGATTCCTCTGGCAAGCAATTCTGTGTCATACTGTTTTTCCTGAATCTGACGAAGTGCATGCTCCACCGTCTCTTCCAGCGACTTTTCTTTTGATGTGTTCTGAACCTTAAATTCCATTACGATCGCATCCAGGTTTTCTTTCAATGGCTCCATTACTACGTCATACCTTCCGAATCCACTTTCTCTGTTGGAAGTGATTCTGTATTTTCCGGCCAGATCAACAATCAGCCCAAGGACAAATCCATGGTAAAATCTTTCTGGTTCGAGTTCCTCTGATGGTTTTCCGCCCGTGTCGAAACTGCTGAATGTCTGAAGTGCTACCTGATTCATAAACTGGTTCATATAATCCAGATCTCCGGCAAGCAGAGCATCTTTAAAATTGCCATATGCAGAATCTTCTTCTGTAAACCAGTCCTCTATCATTTGTTCAAACATCAGCATTGTCTCATGATTTGTCACTTTCAAATCATACTGGCGCTTTCCTGTTCGGTTATCCATTTCGTACCGATCCACTTTCAGATATCCGCTCGCAAGCATAAGACTCCAGATGGCTCCCCGCTTTCTGCCAAGCTGTTCAAAAATAACCTGCTCATCCAATTCTGTGCAGATCACTCTGCCGTTTAATAAATCTTCCATTTCCGTCTTGATCTTTGCAGGACTTCGACGGATCAGATTGGAGATCAGCATATTTCCGCTGGTGTCTGCCCAGTACGTTCCATATTCTCCCGTGTCCAGATATTTTGTAATGGACCACGGATTGTAAATATCCTTCCGTTTTCCAAAGGAAAATCCATCATACCAATAGCGGACGGTTCCTTTTTCATCGGACAGCCCATTTTCCTCCAGCGCATGAAAGACTTCTTCTTCTGTAAAGCCAAACGAGCCGCTGTACTTTTCCGATGTTGTTGTTACAACTTCAAGATTATTCAGATCGGAAAAGATAGATTCTTTACTGACTCTTGTTATTCCTGTCAGCAGTCCCCGTTCCATATAGGGATTCGTTTTGAATGTGGAATTGAACAGGCTTCTGATAAACGCAGTAAGATTCTCCCAATACCCATGAATATACGATTCCTGCAAAGGAGTATCATACTCATCCAGAAGAATAATCACCTTTTTTCCGTAATAGCGGCTCAGATAATCGGACAGATAATTGACAGCTACTGCTGCCGCATCATCCGACATATTTTCTTCAACGGAATCAAAATAGGCGCGGTCTTTTTCATTTAATACTTTGCTGGATTTGACAAATTCAAAAGTACTATATAATTTTACCAGCTTACGAATTACCGCTCTTCTTGCAGTCTCATATGTGGTTGCCTTGATATCTGCAAAGCTGAGGGAAATCACCGGATACGTTCCCTGCAGCTTACGAAATCTTTCCTCTTTCCAGATGACAAGGTCTTCAAAATATTTGCTGCATTCGGAATGATTTACGGAAAAGAAATATTCGACCATACTCATATTCAGGGTCTTGCCGAATCTTCTTGGGCGTGTGATCAGAGTAACACTGTCCTGATTGTCCCACCATTCCCTGATAAAATCCGTCTTATCGATATAAAAACAGTTATTCTTTCTGATGGATATAAAATCCTGATTTCCAATGGAAATTACTGATTTCATGGGTCTGCTCCTTCCTAAATCCTTTACCACCGACAGGCTTGCAAAAATTTATTTCTGTTTCTATTTTATCATATTTCTCTGGCAGAACAAAGATCATTCCCTGTCCGAAGCAATTATTTTCCATTAGATATTATGTTTTGACAGATGTCACGAACTATGCTTTCTCTGTCCTGATCCGCCGTTATTCTGGTTTCATACAGAACGGATGTATAATCTTTTTCGTTCCACCATCTCTGCATATCTTCTGCACTGAAATCATTGCAGTTCGGCTTTGTTTTGTGGCGCTTCACGGTCTCCTCGAAGGGGATGTCGAAGTAATATGCGTATATATTTTTTCCATATAAAGCTACTGCCAGCTCAAATAATGCACGATACCATTCCGCATTCAGTATTCCTTCCAGAATAACAATCTCGCTGTGTTTTCTTCCATATCGCAGAAGTTCTTCCAGAAGAGGCAGCGCCTTTGTATTTTCTCCGTCTTTGACTTTGAGCATATCTCTTCGGATAACATCCTGCGAGATCAGCATTGTATTATTTCCGAACACTTGCTGTAATTCCTTTGCAATAGTTGTTTTTCCACTGCCGGAATTTCCTCTTAAAATGATTAATTTATTCGTCCGTAAGCAATCGCCCATTGTCATTCCATTCTCCATACATAATTCCCGCTTTCGTATTATCTAAAAGTTTCTGCAAACGGCTCTGAAATATTTCTTTTTCCTCAAACATTGTAATTTTATACACTTTTCGCTATCTGCAGCGCCAGAAACAGCTTGTCCAGATCGTGGTTAGCGGCAGATAATCCATCCGTTTCATAGTTTCCTTCGATCAGCACATCTCCCGCAACAAGAAAATCATACAGTTCAAATCCATAAAAATCACTGATCGCCTGAACGCCTGCGAGTTCCATTTCCACGGCAATGCATCCTTCTTCTTTTCGTTTTCTTACAAGATTTACCGTTTCCCGAAGCATACTGTCTGTCGTCCATACGCGCCCCTGAACGTATGGCAGTTTCCTTTCTTTGAAAAATTCCGCCAGTTTGTCCGTGTTTTTTATTTTTATGTAGTCCTGCGGTTCTGCAAAATAATAGGACAGTCCTTCTCCCCGGTATGCCTCCGTTGGGAGAATAAACTTTCCATCGGTTGCTTCTTTGTCCAGACTGCCGCACGAGCCAAACATGATAAAGACGGATGCTCCTGTTAAATGATTGACTTCGGCAATCGTTCCTGCTGCAAGAGCGGAACCAATTGGTGTCAGGTAGAAAGCAATCGTTTCTTCCTCATATGGCAGAGTCCAAACCGGTATATTTCCATTGCATGCTCTTACTTCTGCAATCTGTCGGCATGGGAATTTTTCAAGCATGTATTCATATATTACTTTTGAAAAAATTACCATACATTTTTTTACCAGATGCTGCTTCTCCCCATAAAAATTCTCCAGCTTTACAATCGGCTCGCTGTTGATATCATAAGAATCAATAATCATTCTGTTTCCTCCATAAATTTTATTTATCTTTACCAAAAAGTCCCATATCCACCACCCTTACTGCGCAGACATGAGACTTCCGTTTTTATTTTTGCATTACTTCAATAACACATTCATGTTTCTTCGTTTTTTTATTATAATTGATACCGGCAAGCATTCGAACCACAGAATCTTTCAGGCCATCCATATCCATTTGAATATAAATTTTTAAGGCCTCATACGTTTCCGTCTGGTTCCAATAGGTTCCGAATTTGTGGCGCAGCATGGCTTCTACCACAGATTTCGGGCTATACATGGAATAAATTTCATCTCCAGTCTGCCGATGCGCAATCAACTGATAACCATCGTACTACGTTTTTGCTTCTTCAAAACTCATCTCATATTTTTCACAGAGGGCAGATATCTCCTGCTCTGTGAAGCCAAAATATTCCGCCAGATCACCGGGATCTGTCATGGAATACTCGGTAAATATATTTAGTGCAGAATGAGAACCATTTTTGTTTGTGAACTTTTCTTTTTTCAGACTTTTCAGCAATACCTTTCGATTATATACATGCGTATTCCACAGTATTTCCATGCTTCTGAATTATTTTCATTAAATCATCAGCCTGCATCCAAACGGTTGCTGTATTATCATTTGGATGAACACCAATTTTATTTCCGACAAATTCCACGTCCATGAAGACTTGAACTCTGTGTTCGGCATCGTTTAGAATACCAAGCGGCGTAACGGCACCGGGTATCAGTTTCATAATATCAAATAATTCCTCCGCAGCTGCAAAAGAAAGTGCACGCAGACCACGTTGCCTGCGAAACGCTTTCAAATCTACTCGCTTGTTCCCTTTCATCGTTATCAAATAATAATTACGTTTTTTATCGTCGCGAACAAATAAATTTTTAGCGCCCCACTCTGGATACGGCAAATCAACAGCATCTGCTTCTTCCATATTGAAAACTGCCTTATGTTCCGTAATTTCATACGCTATATTTTGCCTTTTTAAATAATGATATATCTCTATCTTATCCATACTCTTTTATCTCTGTAAACTGAAATTGAAATATACCCTTATTTTTCATACTTTTCAATCCGGCATTCATGTTCTTTTGTTTTTTCATTGTAGTTAATTCCCACCAGCAAAAGCTCCCCTGCATAGCATGCAACAAACTCCGGATATTTTCCGTCTCTGATCTGATCTAATGCTGCTCTGACGCTTTTGTCCCATTTCAGTTCCACAACAAGCGCCGGGTAATAATTCTGAAACTCCGGCTTTGGAATAAACACAAAGTCTGCAAATCCACGACCCGCGGGAAATTCGCGGATTGGTTTGAAATAGTATTGCATGGAACTCAAATAGGCAATGGACAGAACACTGCTGAGTGAGTTTTCATTGTTATACTGAATCACAGAAGTATATTCCCTGTGAATTTTTTCAATTTCTTTTGCTACTGCGTTTCCATTCATCTGAATTGTATCTTTCAGAAGCTGCTCTGATTCTTTTTGAAATACAATCAACTCATTCCATTTTTTCCTTTTCGTTGCCAGAATCAATTCCTGACGGATTTCCTCATTCGGAATAAAAGCAGTTCTAAATGTCCGATCATAGGCCAGATATCCAAGGTGAATCAGATACGTCAGCACATCGTCTTTATTGGCGAAGCTAACGGTATCGTTCTGAAAAGAGGTAACATCAACCGGAACATGATCTCCTGAAAGCATTTCGATTACGGCACTTTTCAGGCCATCAAAATCCATATTGATCAGCGGAACAATCGCCTCATAGGATGCGGTTCCGGACCAGTAGCTCTGGAATTCGCCTTCGAGCATCAGGTTCACAACGGCATTTGGATTGTATACATGATATTTCCCAATCTGATAACCGTCGTACCATCGTTTGACTTCTTCAAACTTCTGACCATATACTTCACATAGTTTTTGAACTTCTGTTTCTGTAAAACCTACATATGGTGCAATCGGCCCGGCATACAGCATCGAATAATCTTTGAAATTGTTCAGCGCCGACTGTGTCTTTTCTTTTTTTACAGGCAAAATACCTGTCAGATATGCCAGTTGAATATATTTTGTCGGCTCCGTCCCTTTGAACATCGCCCGCAGAAAATTGATATATTCTTCCTGTGTTTTGAGATCCGCCGCCTCGTCACGAATCAGAACATCCCATTCGTCTATAATCACAATAAATTTTGTCCCGGATGCCGCGTTGATCCGCGACAGCGCCTCCGGCAGTGACCGGATTTCTTCTGGAAGGATATGGGGATAATATTCTTTTAACTCCGAAATCGTTTTTTCTGAGATATAAGAAACAATCCGCTCCGGTCCGCCTGCCGGTTCCATACACCATTGGATATCCCAGTGGAGCACATCATACTGATTCAGATGTTTTTCAAAATCCTTTGCCCTGCTGATTTCCAGCCCGGAAAACATTTCTTTCGAACTGCAGCCCTTGCTGTAATACGCGGTGAGCATGTTTGCCGTAATTGATTTTCCAAACCGCCGCGGGCGGCTGTTGCAGATATATCCCTGCAGAGTGTTCATGACTTTATTCGTATAAGTCAGCAGTCCTGTTTTATCAACATAAATCTCAGAATTTAATGCAACCGCAAATGCTTCATTTCCCGGATTCAGATAACTTCCCATGCAAATCCCTCCCGTCAACATTTTATATGACTCATTATACTTGATCCCTCGGACTATCACAAGGACAGGATTTTCCCACGCAGCTTCCGGTTTTTCACTTTCGTCCTCCTGTGAGAATCCCATACAATTCCGGTCTTCTGTTTTTCAGTCCGCATTTTTCCCGCTTTCTGCATTTCCTGCATTTCGTTGATACTAAAATCAGACATGTTATTATCCTTCATCCTCGTAAATAATGATTTGAAAATATTGTAACTATTCAGAGCCATGCGAAATGGAAGAAAAATCGCGAATCATGTTTACATGAATGAGCTATTTTTCTGGAATTTCATATGGCGAGATGGGACTCTGAATAGTTACAAAATATTATACCCTATAAATGCTTCAATGGTAAACTTTCATTTTGCCGCATAAAAAATACGCGCCGCATTTCTCATCAAAATCATGAGTATGCGGTGCGCAGTTTTTATTTTGCTTTTTTCTTCTCTCTTTTCACAAAAAGACAGACACATGCAACAACAAAAACAGCCGTTGCAGCGATCAGTACCGGCCATACCGGCAGTGGACAGACGCTTGCGCTGATCAGTTTCAGTCCCTGGTAAAGTGTGTATACACCGAAAATTGAAAAGATGACAAACGCCAGTGTATTCAGCAGCCCATCCGGTGTCTTGCTCTTTAAGAGATAGCCGACCAGCATTCCGAGAATATCCGCTGCGAACAGTCCGAGAGAACATCCGATCCATACAACGAATGCGGATCCCATACCTTCATTTGCACCAAAGGTGATTGCGGTAAGCTGTGTTTTGTCTCCGAGCTCTGCTACGAAGAACGTACAGAAAACGGCGAGCGGTGCGAACCGAATTTTGGATTTGCCGCCTTCTTCCTCTTCCTCGTCATCATCACCGGAAATGGTGGATGCTGCGAAGTAAAGAAATGCGAGTGCTGCAATCGTCTTAATCAGCCAGTCCGGAATGAATTCGCTGACGAGGCCGCCTGCGAGAACCGCCATTCCATTCAGTACCAGAATCGCGGCTGCGGTTCCCAGGATAATGTCTTTCAGCTTGTACTTCGAAGTAAGCGCAATCAGCATGAGCTGCGTCTTATCGCCCATCTCTGCGATGAACTCGGTAAGAAACACCTTTAGAAATAACACCATTTTCCATTCCCCTTATCTTATAATGATATAAATGGCATATGCGGCATAAAATGCGACCATACAGAAACCTTCAACTCTTCCGATTTTCTTTTTGGTTCCTGCAAAAATCCATACACATACCGTGAATACGATCAATACACACAAATCAATTATATTTTCCGTAATAATGGCCATCGGGCTGATTGCGGATGCAATGCCAAGTACCATAAGAATGTTGAAGATATTGGAACCGATCGCGTTGCCAAGTGCCATATCAACTTCATTCTTTCTGGCAGCAACGATAGAAGTTACGAGTTCCGGAAGGGAAGTTCCGATGGAAACAATGGTCAGTCCGATCAGAGTCTGGCTCATTCCGAGATCGCCCGCGATTCTCGCTGCGGCATCTACGGTCACATCTCCGCCGACTGCAATGGCGACTGCTCCGCCGACGATGAACACGATACTCTTCGGAACGGAAAGCAGCTTAATATCCTCGTCCAAACCGCCTTCAATTTCAACTTTTTTTCCTTCTCGGTTTGCCTTTAATGCAATCTGAACCATGTAGACAATGTAACCTGCAAAGAATCCAATTAAGATCACGCCGTCCAGGTGACCGAGCATCATACCGGATTTATCGCCGAGTCCGCTGATTCCCAAAACCATTAAAAGTCCGGCGCAGATCAGGGACAGCGGGATGTCTCTTTTGATGGTTTCCTTTGCAACTTCTACAGTAGTCAGTACGGCACAGACACCGATGACAACCATCAGGTTAAAGATATTGGAACCGATGACATTACTGACGGCAAGCTCGTTGTTGCCGGTAAGTGAAGCCGATACACTGACCGCGGTCTCCGGAAGTGATGTTCCCATGGCAACAATGGTCAGTCCGATGATGATCGACGGAACGTGCAGTCTCTTTGCTGCGCTTGAGCTTCCTTCTACGAAAAAGTCCGCACCTTTGATCAGCAGGACAAAACCGATGACGAGACAGACAAGCACAAGAGCAAACGGGGCGTTGTTGATGAAATTTTCCATGTTTTCCTCCTTTGTTTTCCAAGCATATATTCCAAAATAGTATCGTTAACAGAAGCAGGTTTTACTCATTATCCGCAAAAAAAGACTCATGTATATCAAGGAACATCCGATATGCGATACACCGGTGATTCATCGATATACATGAGTCTCATTATTTAAGATTTGCCAGATTATACTCTTTTCTTATAATCAGAATGTTGACAAATCACACATTCGTGCTAACTACTCCCTCATGGAATATTACATTACTTGATAAATACTATCAAATGTCTTCGGGGTTGTCAACAAAATTTGACTTTTTTATCCGAAAGATTTCAGCCCCGCTTACGAATGCATACCAGTCATGGGTGCAGAATACTTTACAAAATATAACAAACCGAATATCCTAAAACGAGAAAAACTTCATTTTCATGATAGTCCATTTTTAGACTGATCTATCTTTTCTATGGTACTCACCTCTCTATTCGTCCTGTGTTTCCATCTCTTCGAGTTCCAGTTCCGTTTCCATCATGCGTTCCAGCAGGGATTCCTGTGTCTGATTTTCTTCGTCTATTTTCGTCTGAAGCTCCATCAGCCGTTCGTAATCTGCGGAAAGTTCCGGGTCCATCATTTCCAGTTGAAGTTCTGACATTCTGCTCTCACTCTCCGCAAGCTGCTCCTCGTATTTTTCGAGCTGCCGTTTTAAGCGGGACAGAATTTTTCCCGGGTTATAATATTTCTTTTTGTCAAACACATCATCCAGCGTCGGAACGTCGGCCGGTTTTCGTACAGCTCCTCCCGCATTTCCCGTTTCTCTGCCCGGCGTCTGCCGTTTGATTTCTTCGAGATACTGTGCATAATTCATTTCGTAAAATTGTACGTCGCTCTCGCCGAACTCCAGAATACCGGTTGCCACCTGGTTGATGAAATAACGGTCGTGCGATACGAACAAAACGGTTCCCTCGTAGCTGGTCAGCATTTTTTCCAGCGCTTCTTTTCCCGCCAGATCCATGTGATTCGTCGGCTCGTCCAGGATCAGGAAATTCGGTTTCGTATGGAAAATCCGGCAGAGCTCCAGCCGCACTTTTTCACCGCCGGAGAGCTGCCCCATTTTCTTTTCGACATCCTCACCGGAAAACAGAAAGGCTCCCAGTGCGCTTCGGACATCGTTGCGAAGCAGGTTCGGATAAAGACTCCAGAAATAGTCGAGCACCGTCTGCTCCGGGTCGAATTTCTGGTTGACTGCTTTGTGCTGATCGAAGTAGGCAAAATCCACGCGGTTTCCAAATTGATAACTTCCGCCCAGTGGATTGATTTCGCCCACAACGGTTTTCAGAAGCGTCGATTTTCCTTTTCCGTTTTCTCCGATGATCACAATCCGTTCTGCTTTTTTGATGACGGCCGAAACCTCGCTCAGGACGGTATCGTATCCGATTTTCAGTTTCTTCATCGTGAGCACATCCGTATAGCTTTCGCGTACCGGATGGAATAAGGCGTGGAATGTCCTCGTGTCAAACCGCCGCGGTTTCTCAATTTTTACCATGTGCTCGATCGCCATTCGTTTCGAACGGGTGGCCGCAACTTTTGTCGGTGTATTTTTCCATTTTTCAATCCACGCCGTCAGACGCTCGATTTCCTTCTGCTGCGCTTCATAGTCTTTTTCCTGTTTGATCTGTGCTTCTTCTTTTTGTTTCACAAATGCCGAATAATTTCCCGGATACCGTTTGATGTCACCGTATT
The DNA here is from genome assembly GCF_003460685.1 of Blautia sp. OF03-13. Lineage (NCBI taxonomy): Bacteria > Bacillati > Bacillota > Clostridia > Lachnospirales > Lachnospiraceae > Blautia > Blautia sp. OF03-13. The sequence continues at coordinate 27,985 of NZ_QTVR01000017.1, forward strand.
CGATTTCATACGTCACATCAATCACGCGGTCCAGAAACATGCGGTCATGTGATACAATGATAACGGCATTTTCGTAGCTTTTCAGATAATTTTCCAACCACTCCACTGCAGCGATGTCGAGGTGGTTGGTCGGCTCGTCCAGAAGCAGGATGTCCGGGCGCTGTAAGAGGAGCTGAATTAGGGCAATTTTTGTCTGCTGTCCGCCCGAAAATTCACCGATCGGTTTTTCCAGATCTTCGAGCGCAAAACCAAATTTCTGGAACATCGTTTCCATATCTTTTTTCCAGCTGTACCCGTGCAGACTCTCGATTCTCCGCTCCAGAAAATCGTACTCCGCCAGCAGCTTTTTGTGATCTTCCGTCTCGGCGAGCAGCTTTTCGATTTCCTTTTTTCGTGCCTCGCACGCAAAGACTTCTGAGAAAGCCTTCTCCAGCTCCTCTTTTACCGGCACATCTCCATCGGTAAAATTAATCTGGCGCAGAAAACCGATGTTCTGTTTTCCGCTCATTGTAATCCCGCAGGTCTCGTCGCTGTCCAGATTACTCATCTCAATATCCCCAGCAATCAGCCGCAGCAGCGTCGTTTTTCCACAGCCGTTTCTACCGACAATTGCAATTTTTTCTGTATCGTGAATTTCGAAATTCACACTGTTTAAAATCGTATCCGCGCCAAACTGTACTTTTGCATTTCTGATCTGATATCTCATGTTTTATACCTTTTCTGTTGTGTGAACCTCACAGTCGGTATTTTCACGGAGTCTGACATGTCGAAAATAGTTCGACTGTGACTTACCTCATGTCAGTGGAGGATACCGATTTCTCTCCGCCCGCCACTGCTGTTATGTTTCTTTTAACAATTCATCCCACCGCTTTAGAAGCGGGGGACTTCTTGTCTACTGATGTTAAAATTCTGCTTCCATTATACCGTCTCCGCCCTTCGTTCTCAATGCCAAAAATTTTTCGAATCAAATTTGGTACGCCTGCGGCATAAAAATATCTCTGTTTTACTGATTTGCTCCAGTAACAGAGATATTTAACTTCCTATATATTCCGAAAGTCCCTTACGCAAAAATACTACTCATGAGTAGTATATAATATTCTTCTCTTTTTTTCAATGCTGTCTCTTAACAGATTTTCCCAACCAGCACTACAATCCCAGCTGTCACAAGTGCAATGATCAGATACAGAATCGTCGCCAGGCCTCGTTTTGTCAGCACGGTTTTCCATGGTTTTATGTACGGAATCCCTTCCATTCCTTTGATCTCCCATATTTTACTGTGTCCAACCCACACCCGGTCAAGCATAATTCCGTCGAACCAGTTCATCACCACAAGGAAGAGGTAGGATTGGAGATATGCCGTCTTGAAATCGGTGACTTTATTCCAGACAAAAATGATCGCGATCAGCACCACGAACAAAATGATGCAAAATGGAATCATAACCTGCTTTCCTTTTTTCATGACCGCATCTTTGTCGATCAGTCCACGTTTATCGGCTTCTTCTATATATTCCTTTGGGTAAAAATAAACACAGTTCATTCCATCATTTCTTACCAGACACTTTACCATCAGAATAAACAGAAGACAGTATAATATGTTTTGCAACAACAGCATCTCACATTCCTCCTCAGACTACCGTTTATGTTTCTTATAGCTTCATGTTAGTTCAGGCTAATCACATTGTCAAGAGGACTTGCTGTTTTTACATTAACACTGCCGCAATGGATAAATCATAATCGTTTATAAAGCAAAAAAAGAAACGAGCAAGTCCTGTCAGGCATAAACCTTACCCAGTGAAAACCCATTTCTTTTTTAGACAATGTCAAAGATACCATACTTCTTTCTCCCATCGAACTTTCTTTACACTCGTCCCTCATTTATTTTACAATTTCTATTTCAGATTGCAAAACTCATCCGCCGTCAGCTCATAGTCGACAGAAGATTCCATTTCCCCCAGCTGATTTTTCCAGGAATTGTAATGGACTGCGGTTTTGCGGAAGCCGAGTTTTTCGTAGACATGCTGTGCTCTTGTGTTTTTGAGGTTGGTATCAAGAAAAATAACGTTGGCTCCCATGCGGAACAATTCTTCTATGAGCATGCTCAGTACAACTCTTCCAATGCCTTTTTCCTGGTAATCGGATTCGCAGATTTTGATTCCGATTTCATATCGATGATTTTCGAATACATAGAAACTCATTTCGCCGATTCGCACATCGTTGTATTCTATGATGAGTCTTCGTCTTGTTTCATCGCTGTCGTCGGCAATCTGTTTTTCAATTTCCGCTGCGCTTGTCCCAAGCCCGTTTGGAAATCCGGCGTGGGCCATGACGGTTCCATCGTTCCACCAGACGGCTAATTGTTCACAATCTTTCTTTTCGGCATTTCTAATGCACAGCTGATTGTATTTTATGTTCATTTCTTCTCTCTTTCTCTGCAATCACTTACAGCTTAGACTCATACCATTCCTCCGCCGTTTTCTCAAATCCGACCGACTGGAACATGCGCTGGCTTTGTCCATTAAAAGAATAAATATTGGCTTTTACCCGCTCCATTCCCTTTTCTCTTGCAAGCTTCAGCATCTCCAGAACGCACCGTCTTCCGATATGCTGATTCTGGTATTCTTTACAGACAACGACAGCGATTTCACTATTCTCTCTCAGCGAAACATCTCCCACCAGCACGCCCTTATATTCTATATAATAGCAGTCACCGTGCGCGGTAAGATAATCATACATCCGATGCAACAGCTCCACATCATACGGCTCCTCCCGGTTGTCCACCTGCTTACACACGTCCAGATCCTGATACCACGGAAGAGAGGCCTCGTCATTCCTGTAATATGGGATCAGCCGGAGTTCATTGTCTATGATTCGTTCGGTCATTTTGGTTTGGCTCCTTGTTTTTTGATCTTAAAGTGCTGCAATTTCCTCTGTAATTTCACAGACACTCTTATTACTCGTATCAATTTTTACCGTATCAAGTACCTGATACATCTGAATTCGTGCAATGCTTTTGTCCATAATCTCTTCCGTACGAATCTTATTTGCGATGTCGGATAATAACCGCTTCCGCAAATTTGCTTCATCCACAATCAGCGAAATTTTAATCACTCTGCATTCTTCCGTGTCCAGCTTACTGACGATTTCATCAACAATACTCTGCTCATGCATCACCCAGCAGAAAATAACGTTTTCATAAGCGCTGCAGTGCAGAAAGTTATTCAGCAGATAACAGATGTTGTCCATCACCATCGCTTTCGTCTCATCCGTCACCTGAAACGGATCGGCATCCCAGCACCAGTCTCCGTCAAGAAAAACGCTGTTCGTCAGCTCTTTTTTCAGTTGCTGGCTTACTGTCGTTTTGCCAACGCCCATCGTTCCGCCGATCAAATATAATGTTTTCATTTTTCTCTCCCCATAACACGAATATCCGAAAAAATATCGTTTTCAAAAAGGATTTCAAATCCATCTGCCGGCTGAAATCTGCCATTCAGGATTTCTTTTCCATGGAAGGATATTTTTCTTACTTTGTTTTCCGCATCTTTCACTTCAATTTCACAGTAAGAAAGCAAATATGCACAGATCGCCGTCGCATGAGAAACCACGAGTGCTGTTTCTCCTTCTTCCATCTGTCCGACGATAGAATCGATCGCGGTTTTCATCCGCACCTTCACTTGATTTAACGATTCCCCGCCCGGATTGCGAAAATCGTGATCTTCATACTGTTTCAGCCAGAAATCCTCCCTGGCATCCCCGATCGTTCTTTCATGCAGCTCCTTCACAATGACCGGGTGATCTGCGATGAATTCAGCCGTTTCCATTGCTCTCCGATAAGGTGAAGAAAAGCATCTGTCCACATTTGAAAATATATTTCTTTTTGATACAGCAAGCGCTTTTCCCTCTTCCGATAGAGGAATCTGCTCATTCGGCATATCCCCTTTTTCCGGGATGGAATGCCTCATTAAAAATATTTTTTTCATTTCACTCTCCCCTGCTGTTATTCCTAAAGTTTTTTAATCAAAAACATCTCCATCGGCTTTTTTCCATATCCTTTTTCTGATGTTCCCCAGCGATAAAAAGCATGGTGCAAAACGGAGTATTATCCCAGAAAAGATTATATTGCAGCAATCAAATGTTTCCAGCGGACCTGCTCTTGTGGATATTCTTGATAAACTGATACGAATGGATGTTGTTGCAAAAGAAGCTCCTATTAACGATGAAAATGATGTGTCGCACGGACGGAAGCTTCCCACAGTTCCACCAGCGTTTCCATCCGCGGCATTCTCTCCTGTACTTCATATATTGTTATCTTACTCATCTTCCTTCCACAGCTTTCCTTCTTTATAATGTTTCCTGCAAAGCGCCACATAACTCTCGTTCGATCCAAGGAAAATCTGCGCGCCTTCCCGAACGATTTTTCCGTCTGCGTATCTCGTATTGCACTGCGCCCGTCTTCCGCACCAGCAGACCGTTGGGACTTCCTCGATGATGTCAGCGATTTCCATCAATCTTCTCGAACCCGGAAACAGATGTGTCTGGAAGTCCGCACGCAGACCGTAGCAGAGAACCGGAATCCCATAAAAATCCACGATGTCCGAAAGCGTATCAACTTCCTCCGGAGAAAGAAACTGCGCCTCGTCGATCAGAACCGCATCCACTTTCTTTCCGTGATACCGGTATTCCCCGCTGTCTGTACTCCAGGTCTCTGAAATTTCTTTTAAAAATTCATCCACATATTCCGCCGGTGCCTCCAGCCCGATGCGGGACTTGATTTCATGTTCTCCGTCGCGGTTGTCCGTCCGCGGCTTCAACAGGACAGCATACTGCCCGCGCTCCTCATAATTATAGCGAACCATCAAAATATTAGCAGATTTCGAACTGCCCATCGCGCCGTAGCGGAAATATAATTTTGCCATTGTTTTTCGTCCTTTTGTCTTTTCTTATTCTTTCAGTTCTTTCCGTAAAAACGGCTCCTCATCAAGCTCTGCGTTTTCAAAGCTGTGATAAAATTTATCTGCATTTGGATTTGTCGCCCGAATCAGATAATATTGGTTAATCCCATGTTTCCTGCAGTCTTTTTCCATCTCCTGAAACAGCCCCTGCGCAACGCCTTTATGTCTGGCTTCCGGCAGCACATAAACCCAATCCACATACGCCATCCGATAACCGTCCTGCATACATCCGTAAAAATGATACTCAATTCGCCCAAGAACCTGATCATTCTCCATAGCAAGAATGGATGTTGTATTCTGATAGAAGGGATCTTTTACTCTTCTTCGCAGCCCTTCCCGATCCACCGCTTCCACATGCATCATCTCCGGCTCTGCCCCCATTTCTTTTCTATAACAGAAAACTACCGACAAACCTGCTTTTATCGATAGTTTCTTCAATTTTTATTATAACCGATCCCGCTCTGTTTTCCAATTAAAAAGGCAGAAGAAATGAAACCTTTTATCCCGTTTCCATTTCCTCTGCCTTTCTTACATTTCTTTCCTCTTCTGATTCCTCTTCTTCCGCAGGTTCTCTTTCTTCTGCCGGATTTCCCCCGCCTCCTGTTCGCTGCTGATGCGGATGGTTTTCACGACGAAGAGTTTTCCTTCATCCGAATGTTTCATGCGGGCTTTGCCTTTCAAATATCCGTGCTCCGGGCACCAGGCTACGCAGTAGTAGTTTTTCCCGCCGGCCGAAAACCAGCGTAAGCGTTTTCTTGCCGTTTTCCCGCAGATGCAGCAGTGCGTGCTGCAGACCTCGCGGTCGTGCATGGCTTCTTCTTTTGTGTCGAATTCGCGGGAGATGAATTTCGTGTAGCCATTATAGACGGCGTGGATCTCCTCTTTTTTCGATTTCGGGTTCTGATATACGTCGATCGAGTCGTACGCCAGCACAACATCCATATCGATGCGCGCAAAAATGTCGGCCGTATATTTTGCATCCGAAAGCGCCTGATGAAAATGCTCGTCCTTCGGGAGATGGAGGAAGTCGGCGGCGTACTCGAGCGCCCGGCGGCTCTTCATCGTTTCGTACTGGATCGCGAACAGTTTCTGTACATCGTAAAAATGAATCGGCCCGCGGATCAGCGACAGGAGGTTATAAAATTTCATGTTCCGCTGGAGCTCCGTCAGGTCTCCCGGTCCCCAGGTGCCGAACATGCACGCACCGCCGGAGAATGCAAAAAATTCCTGCACGGCCTGCGCAAATGGGATTCCGTTCTGCAGATCCTCTTCTGTCAGTCCGACGACCTCGCGCGTCCGGTGATGGAGATGCTGGTAGACCACCGGTTTTACAATCCGGTGAAACGTTCCCAGCACATTCCGCTCACCATCCATCTTCACCGCGCCGATCTCAATAATCTCAAATGGCAGCTTCGGGTTCTCTTTTCCTTTTCCATAGGGACACTGGTTCCATTCCAGGTCAAAAATCACATAGTCCATTGTATTGTCAATCCTTCATTCTGTGTCGTCTGTCCCTATTATAAATGATTTTGATATAATGAGCAACTATCTGGCAATTCCATTCTCCGCCCATTCTGGCAATTTTCTTCTTATGCATTACATTTCCCATTCATTTCATCCCGTTCTCTTTCAAACTTAACGCTTCTTTTATTGAAATCCCAGGGTAAATCCGATATAATATTTTTAACTCCGGCCTTCGTTTTTACTCAAAAAAATCACCTGAAAAAGCCGGAAATATTACGAATTTAGATGAGCATCCGATATGAAAACAAAATTAACGCAAAAACAGATTCGATTTCAGGCGCTTCTGCTGTTTTTTATTACATTTTTTCTTGTCGAGCTCTGCGCCGTTTTTCTGTATCAGAATCAGTTAAAGGAAGCAAAGCTGAAAGCTGACTATACCGCACAGACGACCATCGGCCGCGTGAAATCGCAGTTAAACCATTATCTTGCCGAATCCAATCTGATGAAACACATGATTGAAGCCGGTTATACCGTCAATGACGAAGAGTTTTCCGTCCTCTCCTCGCTGATGCAGGACGACCAGAATGTCATCAAAGCACATGAGCTTGCAAAGGACGGCATTGTCACACTGATTTATCCGATGAGCGGAAACGAAGCCGCACTCGGACTTAACATGCTCGAGCATCCTGCCCGGAAACAGGAGGCACGCCTTGCCAAAGAGAGCGGCGAATACACGATTGCAGGACCGTTTGAGCTGCAGCAGGGCGACATCGGAGCACTGCTCTTTGACCCGATTTATACCACCGATGCCAACGGTGACCAGACCTTCTGGGGCTTTTCGATTCTCGTTCTCGACTGGGAATCGTTTCTGAACGAAATTGAACTGGATACACTGGAAGAAGCCGGCTACACCTACGAACTCTGGAAAATTTCTCCGGCCACCGGCGAACACGTTTCCATCGCACACTCCGGCAATTCCCGGCGTTCCGATGCCATCGAAGTTCTCTGCACCGTGCCGAACGACACCTGGCATTTTGAAATTGTACCGAAAAACGGCTGGCTCAGTCCGCTGCAGGTTTTTGTTTCCTTTGCACTCGGACTCATCCTTTCCCTGCTTGCCTCTATTGGTTTTCTGCAGTTCCAGATGCGCCGCTATAAAGACGAGATTCACGCAGCAGAACTGGAAAAAGCCGTACAGGAAGCACAGTCTGCCAACGAAGCAAAAACACGTTTTCTGTTCAACATGAGCCACGACATCCGAACCCCGATGAATGCCATCATCGGTTTCTCGGATCTGCTGGAAAAGCACATCGACGAGAAGGACCGCGCGGTCGACTACATTGCAAAAATCAAGTCCTCCAGCAGTTTTCTGCTCTCCCTGATCAACTACGTGCTTGAGATGGCGCGCATTGAGAGCGGTAAGGCCTCGCTGAAAATCGAGCTCGGCAGCTACAGCGAGCTGATCAATTCCCTGAATGCAGTGTTTGAGCCTTCGTTAAAAAGCAAAAATCTTTCCTATCTCTGTTACAACACGGTGGAACACGATGCCATCCTCTGCGACCGGACAAAAATACGGGAGATTCTGCTGAATATCATCAGCAACTCCATCAAGTATACGCCGGAGGGCGGAAAAATTTCCGTAAAAATCGAAGAGACACCGGCACCAAGGAAGGGCTTTGCCTCCTACCGCATCACCGTGAAGGACAACGGCATCGGCATGAGCAAAGAGTATCTGCCGCATATTTTTGAAGAATTTACAAGAGAACATTCCTCCACCGAAAGCCACATCACCGGAACCGGCCTCGGCCTTCCGATCGTCAAATCCCTCGTGAATCTGATGGGCGGAACGATCGATGTGGAAAGCGAACTCGGTGCCGGAACAATAACTACGGTCTGCCTCACGTTTGGACTTCCGACCGAAGAACAGCTTGCGGCTCACCAGCATAAAGACGAGATTCTCGAGCAGTCCCTGCAGACGCTTTCCGAAAAACGCGTGCTGCTTGCCGAGGATAATGACCTGAATGCAGAAATTGTACTCACCGTTCTGGAAGAAAACGGCATTCACGCCGAGCACGTAAAAGACGGCGCCCTCTGCTTAAAAGCAGTCCAGAACGCACCAGAAGATTATTACAATGTTATTCTGATGGATATTCAGATGCCGAACATGAACGGCTATCAGGCCGCAGAAGCGATCCGTGCACTCCCGGGAAAACGCGGGGAAATCCCGATTGTCGCCATGACGGCAAACGCGTTTGAAGAGGACCGCCGAAAAGCACTGGAATCCGGCATGAACGCCCATATCGCGAAACCCGTTGACGTTTCGGTTCTTCTCGAAACACTTTCCAGGTTTTCATGACCTTTACAGATCCCGATGCACCGCGCTTCTTCTATGGAATTTTAACTTCCATCGACGATCAGAAACCCAAAAACAAATAATATGCATGAAAAAAGGAGCGTTTCCGTAAAGAGAACAGCTCCTTTTTTCATGCGCCGCAGCGGACGCTTTTATTTCTCGTTTTTCAGCAGCTCCAGGTTTTTGGAGATCAGCTCGCATCTCTGTTTTACGCAGTCCGGGGATCTGTGCGGATCCTGCGGTGTGTTGAACAGATAGTCCTCGAGTTTGTCGATTGTGGTAGTTGCTACATGCATTCTTGTATCGCAGGATGCATAGTAGATGTAAACCTCTCCGTTCTCACGCGCAATCGCGCCGTTTGTAAATACAACGTTGGAAACGTCTCCGACTCTCTCTTTTCCAAGCGGAACCAGGAATACACCGGACGGCTCTGCAATGACTTTGGACGGATCGTTCAGATCGGTACCGAAGACATACAGAACGTAGCGAAGGCCTGCTGCTGTATTTCTTACACCGTGTGCAATGTTGATCCAGCATTTCTTACCTCGGATCGGCACTGCTCCAGCACCGTTTTTGGACTCGGTCAGGGTATGATAAATACGTTTGCTGATGATCTTCTCCTCGTCGATGACAGCGTGTGTGATATCATCGCAGAGTCCGAAGCCGATTCCTCCGCCGCTTCCGGTCTCAATGAAACCATCCATCGGACGGGTGTAGAAGGCATATTTTCCGTCTACGAACTCCGGATGCAGAACAACGTTTCTCTGCTGCGGAGAACGTAAGGTTTTCAGGTTGTCCAGACGCTCCCAGGTCTTCAGGTCTTTCGTTCTTACGATACCAGCCTCAGCAACAGCCGCGGACAGATCCGGATCGTTTTTGTCCTTGCTCTCAGAGCAGAACACTCCGTAAATCCAGCCGTCCTCGTGCTGGGTCAGACGCATGTCATAAACGTTGGTTTCCTCTGCGCAGGTATCCGGCAGCACAACCGGGTAATCCCAGAAATGGAATCCGTCGATACCAGTATCACTCTCTGCAACAGCAAAGAAAGATTTTCTGTCATTGCCCTCCACGCGGACAACGAGATAATACTTTCCATTCAGATAAATCGCGCCGGAGTTCATCACAGCGTTGATGCCGAGACGCTCCATAAAGTACGGATTCGTCTCCTCATCCAGATCATATCTCCAGTGAACCGGAGCGAACTCTCTTGTCAGCACCGGATACTCATAGCGGTCATAAATACCGTTGTAAAAATCTGCTTTTGTGTTCTTTCTTGCCACAAGGCGGTCTACCTTGGCTTTTTCCACATAATACTGTTTATTCAGCATCTTTTAACCTCCCAATTACTTCCATACACATACGTCCATTGTGATACGGGCATTTCCACGGTTCTACAATCGGCTCATGAATCGGGCTTCCGTCTGCATTCACGCACCAGAACCACTCAGACCCCTCTCGTTTGTCGATCACATATTCCTTGATGTAGCCCCAGATGTCTTTTGCCGCATCGAGATACTTTGTTTCCTCCGGTTTTTTCTGCCATGCATTTAAAAATCCAACGACTGCTTCTGCCTGTACCCACCAGACTCTTGTGGTATCATCCACACCGCGCTCGCACTCATTCATCAGCGAATGATTTTTGTATGCCGTGTTGTAGATATTTTCCGCAATCTCTCCGGTGATCGGCAGCAGTTTTTCCCGGTAAGCCGGATCGCCGAGCACTTCTGTACCCCGGTCGATCAGCCAGGAAGTCTCGATATCATGGCCATAAGAATACAGATCAATCAGCGTATTCCATGTCCGGTCGAAGAATACTTCCTGACGGCCTTTTTCTTTGTTATATACTTTATCCGCGAAGAGATCCATCATAAAGCGGAGACGGTCACCGGTAAACGGATCCTTTGTCACGCGGTACAGCTCGGTATATGCTTCGAAAACATGCAGCAGCGTATTCATGGTCTTCTCTGCCATGACGCCGTTCTCCGAGAGCTTTTCATTGCTCTCCGGCTTGAAATCGCGGGTAAATGCCTCGAGATAACCGTACTCGTCGGTGCAGTGTGTCTCGATGATCTGCTGCAGCGATTTTGCCAGCTCCAGCGCCTCGGTGTCGCCCGTCGCATCAAAATACGTAGACAGCGCATAAATTGCAAATGCCTGATTGTACGTATGCTTTGTCGTATCGAGCGGTTTTCCGTCGTAGGTGACAGACCAGAACACGCCACCGTACTCGCGGTCCACACACGCCTGTTTCATAAAGCGGTACGCATGCTCCGCATCGGCGCGCAGCTTCTCGTCCTTTAAGGTCAGGTACGCATTCGAGAAAAACCAGAGAATTCTGCTGTTTAAGATGCAGCCCTTCTCATACGTTTTCTGCACGTTCAGATCAAAGTCCTGATAGCCGTAAAATCCGCCGTATTCCTCATCTCTTAAGCCCTCCCAGAACGGAACGATCCGTCCAGTAAGCTCCTGCTTTACTTCCTTTGCCAAAGACTGCATCTTTTCTTTCCTTCTTTCTTATCTTCTTCCAATTTCGGTGTCAGACTCGCGTACGACACTGTTTTTCTTGATATAATCTACAATCAGATCTACGGTTGTGAATGCCAGTCCTACATACGTATCGGCTGCGCCGTAGTAGATCGCGATCTTTCCGGTCTCTGCATCGTGAATGGTTGCGCACGGGAAGGTTACGTTCGGAACGAAGCCTCTCTCCTCATACCACTCTTCCGGTGTCAGAAGGAAGTTCTGGCAGCGGTATTTTACGATGGACGGATTCTCTTTGTCGAGGATTGCGCCGCCGATGCTGTATACATAGCCATTGCAGGTGCCGCTTACACCGTGGTAGAACAGCAGCCATCCTTCGTTGGTCTCAATCGGAGCTGCGCCGCCGCCGATCTTTAAGGACTCCCACCACTCCGGGCTCTTGCTCATGACGTGGCGGTGTTTGCCCCAGTACAGCATATCCGGGCTCTCGGACAGGAAGATGTCACCGAACGGTGTGTGGCCGCTGTCGCTTGGACGGGACAGCATCACGAAGTTGCCGTTGATTTTTCTCGGGAAGAGAACGGCATTTCTGTTGAATGGAAGGAATGGATTCTCCACACGTACGAAGGTTTCAAAATCTTTTGTTTTTGCCATTCCGATGGCTGCACCGTAGAAGTCCTGGCACCAGATGATGTAGTAGGTATCTTCTACTTTTACAAGACGCGGGTCATATGCGTAAACCGGCATGAACGGTTTGCCTTCTTCGTCAACGAACTGGATTTTGTTCTCATCGAAATTCCAGTGGATCGCATCTTTGCTTCTTCCAAGGTAGATGTACGGGATTCCGTTTGTCTGCTCACCACGGAATACTCCGATGAACTCGTCGCCGTACGGCATAACGGCGCTGTTGAAGATTCTTGCTACTTCCTTCACCGGATTTCTTCCGATGATCGGATTCTCGCTGTATCTCCATACCGGTGCACCGGAAAACTCAGCCGGGCCTTCCTGCCATGGCATATTTTTGACAGCATCTCCAATAATTTTAACTTCGCTCATTTTTTGAAACCTCCATGAAAAATATTGTTTGTTTATGAGTTGTACTTTGTTTTTTTAAGTTTCTGTTAGTGGACAGAATCTTGTTTTTTCATTCTTTTTTCTCCGAACCGCCGTGTTTTATCACCCTCACGCCCAGTCCTTTAGCTTAATTTTAACATAGATGATTAATTTTTCAACTGGAAATTACTTAAAAAATAAGTTCCGTTAGATACTGTCAATTTTTAAGTGACTTTGTTGTGTAATATGTACAAAAACGGGGCATTTCAAAATGCCCCGTTTCTTAATTTATAATTCAGTTATAAAAATCAAAGCTTTACGCTCTCTTTCGGCACCAGCTGTCCGGAGACAATTTCCATATTTTTGCCGGATGCCGCGCCGCGGATCTGCTTCAGCGCTTTTTCGAGCGCTACTTTTACCATCGCCTTCGTATTGATCTCATACGAAGTGATCTTGAGATCCGGGAAACCCGGATACAGGTAATTATCGAAGCCGACAACGGAAACGTCCTCCGGCACGGAGATGCCGCGTTTTTCCAGCTCGAGCATCAGAAGGCCGGCGGTCAGGTCGCAGTTGCAGACGAACGCTTCCGGCATCTGTTCCGGGAGATGAATTTCGATCTGGCCCCGCTCATCACGGTCCTCCAGAATCCATTCCGCCGGTGTCACATCGCGGTGTTCCAGAACAGCCTTAGAAAAACCGCAGTACCGATCCATGATACTGCTGGAAAAATGAATCGAACCGACAAAAGCCAGCTTGGTAAGGCCATGCTCATACAGGTATTCCGTCATCAGATACATTCCGTGAAAGTTATCTGCGATCACGGCATCTTTTGCCAGCTCATTGTCGTAGAAATCCAGAAATACGATCGGAAGATCCACGTTTTTCTTCAGATAGTGGATGTAATCGCGGCTCGTGTCTCCCATAAGGATCAGTGCATCGACGGTCTGCTCCTTGGCGATGCACGGCACGATCATCTCATCTTCCATCTCCTGTTTCAGGATCTCCACGGTCACCATACAGCTCTTTTCCGTCGCCGCCAGTGCCATCTCCTGATACATTTTCCAGTAAAATGTCGTATACTCTGCCAGATACCGTTCCGGAATCACCACTCCGATGCAGCGCAGGCTTTTTCCCTGTGTATTTCTCGCTCCGCTTCCCGGCTGGCGGTACCCCATTTCCTTTGCAATTTCCAGAATCCGGGCGCGCATCTCATCGCTGACCCCTTTCTGTCCTGTAATCGCGTTATGCACGGTGACGGCGCTGACGCCCGCCACCTTTGCAATATCTGCCAATCTTACTTTTGCCATATCCGTTGCTCCTTAGTCTACTGCAACAAAGTGATACAGTCTGCTGACGAAATCACCCCAGAAATCTTTCATCCGGAAACCGGCATTCATCAGCATCTCGCCGCTGTAAACCTCATCGGTTCCCTCCAGACGATATTTTTTCGCCGGATCAAAGCCGCGCAGGCGAACCTTGCGGGACGGCATATTTGCCTGTGCCAGCACCTGTACGTAGGTCACAAGCACTTCGCTTTTATCCTCCGATGCTACTGCCCAGCAGTCGGATCTGTGGTTTTCACGGCTGGAAAGAATACGGTAATACTCTCCCTCGCGGATCAGTTCATGATATTTGTGATACATTGCGGTCTGCTCCGGAATCAGCTTTCTCTCTTCTTCCGGCAGTTTTGTGATATCAAGCTCATAGCCGAACGTTCCGGCCAGTGCCACATGGCCTCTCGTTGTAAACGGAGTTACACGGCCAACCGTGTGGTTCGGGCATACGCTGACGTGTGCACCCATTGAGCAGAGCGGGTAAATGAGGGCTGTTCCCTCCTGGATTTCCAGACGCTCAATCGCATCGGTGTCGTCGGAGCACCAGATCTGCGGACTGTAGTAAAGCATTCCAGGATCGAAACGTGCACCGCCGCCGGAGCAGTTCTCCAGAAGCAGATCCGGGAACTCCTGTATCAGACGCTCCTGCATCGCATACATACCGAGCACGTAGCGGTGGAACAGCTCCTGCTGGGAATCTTTGTCCAGGTAGGTGCTTCCCAGGTCGCTTAACTGACGGTTCATATCCCATTTCACGTATTTGATGTTTGCACTGCGCAGGATTTTTGCCACACATTCATACGCATAATCCTGCACTTCCGGGCGGGAGAGATCCAGCACGTACTGGCAGCGGATCTCAGTCGCTTCTCTTCCCGGAATCTGAATCGCCCATTCCGGGTGCTCTCTGTAGAGATCAGAGTCCGGGGAGATCATCTCCGGCTCGAACCAGATACCGAATTCAAGACCGATTTCATTCACTTTGTCAACCAGATTTTTCAGGCCGCCTTTGATCTTCTCTTCGTTGACAACCCAGTCACCGAGGGAAGAATCGTCTTTATTTCGTTTTCCGAACCAGCCGTCATCCATAACAAGCATCTCGATGCCGTCTTTTTTTGCCTCTCTTGCGATATCGAGGAGTTTATCGGTATCAAAATCAAAGTAAGTTGCTTCCCAGTTGTTAATCAGAATCGGGCGTTTTTTGTGGTTGTACGGGCTGCGGATCATATGTCTGCGATAAAATGCATGGTAGGAACGCGTCATTTTGCCAAGTCCCTCGGCAGAGTAGACCATAACAACCTCCGGCGCCTGGAATTCATCGCCGGCTTTTAAATTCCAGCAGAACTCCTCCTGGTTGATACCCATGACCATACGAACGGTATCAAACTGGCATCTTTCCACCTGTCCGATAAAGTTGCCGGAATATACGAAGTGCATTGCGTAAACCTCGCCGCGCTCCTGATCCGTTCCCGGTGTCACCAGGGCCACAAACGGGTGCTCCTGATGGCTGGACTCTCCTTTTCCGGAGGAAACGAGCTGTTTTCCGTAACGGAGCGCACCCTGCTGGATGTGGCGTTCTCTTCCCCAGGATCCATGAAGAGAAAGCATCTCAAAGTCTTCGTTGTCCATATCGAGGCAGGCACTGTAGATTTTCTCTACCTTCAGCGCTTCACTGCCTTCATTTTTCACGCGGACACTTCGGGTGATAACGTTTTCTTTTGTAAAAACAGAGTAGGAAAGGACAACAACAAGATCAAGAACAGGATCTTTGCAGGTGATTTCCAGAGTTTCTACTTCGTCCTCGGTTCCAAAAGAAGCTGGAAGACCGGTCAGCGGGCGTTTTCCTTTGAAAATTTCATAGGAATCAAAGAAAATCTCACATCCCATACGGCCCTGTGCATTTCTTATATTCAGACAGCTCTCACGGTAATCGCCGACTCCTCCGGTCGGGTATTCCATTGGAAAACGGTCGAGGAACGAAGATTTCTCTCTCTTATTGACGGACGGGGTGAACGGCGGCTCATCCATGCGGAGCGGATACAGATCCGGCTCTCCGTGCAGAAGGGGTCCATAGTAAACATGTCCGACGTAGCCTTCCGGGCTCAGGCCGATCACATACGTCGTATTCTCTGTATTTAACTGAAAAAGCTTTTTCTCATCATAATATAAAATCGCCATTTTCTTCTCCTTATTTCAGGTAAGCTTGATCCGCCGGGCCGATTTTTGTACAAAAAGACCTCACCCGCCGGGCTGAGGCCTTTTTTTTGTTTCTATATCACACAGCGTTTAAGCAGTTACCATTGCATTTTTTAATTTTTCCAGTTTCTCGGCTGCATCTTCAAGGGATGTGCCTTTTACGCCGAAATAGAATTTGATCTTCGGCTCAGTACCGGATGGGCGCACACAGCACCATGCGTTGTTTTCCAGCTCATAGTAAAGAACGTTGGAGGACGGAAGTCCGGTCGCGCTCTTCTCTCCGCTTACGAGATCCTGGCGTACATCTGCTTTGTAATCGCGTACGGCAAGAACCTGGAAACCGCCCAGCTCTTTTGGCGGGTTCTCACGGAAGTTGGTCATCATGGTCTGGATCTCTTTTGCACCGTCGATACCTTTTAAGGTCATCGTTGCAAGACCCTCTTTGTAGTAGCCGTACTCCTCGTACATATCCACCATGGCATCCCACAGTGTTTTGCCCTGCTGTTTGTAGTATGCAGCAACCTCGCAGAGCATCATAACTGCCACGCAGGCATCTTTATCTCTTGCATATGTTCCGGCCAGGCAGCCATAGCTCTCTTCCAGACCAAATACATAATTGTGTGCACCGCTCTGCTCAAAAAATTTGATCTGCTCGCCGATGTATTTGAATCCGGTCAGAACCTCGATCAGTGCCACGTTATAAGCTTTTGCGATTGCTTTTGCCATATCGGTCGTAACAATCGTCTCAACGAGTGCCGGGTTCTCCGGCATGGTTCCGTTCTTGGTGCGCTCACGCAGAATATACTCTGCGATCAGCATACCGGACATGTTTCCGGTGAAGCTTACGTACTCGCCGGTCTTGCTGTCTTTTGCATAAACGCCGAGACGATCTGCATCAGGGTCGGTTGCAAGGATGATGTCAGCGTCTACTTCTTTTGCCAGTTTCAGCGCCAGTGTCCATGCTTTCTCGTCTTCCGGGTTCGGGTAAGCCACCGTCGGGAAGTTTCCGTCCGGCACTTTCTGCTCTTTTACAACGTAAACCTGATTAAAGCCAAGCTCGCGCAGAACGCGGCGTACCGGCACATTTCCGGTTCCGTGAAGCGGTGTGTAGACGATCTTCATATCTTTTGCCGCATCTTTGATGATTTCCGGATGAATGCTCTGCTCTTTTAATTTTGCAACGTAACGGTCATCAAAATCGGTTCCGATGACCTGGAACAGGCCTTCTGCTCTTGCATCATCTTCTTCCATCGTTTTAACGGCAGAAAACTCGGTTACTTTTGCTACCTCTGCGAGAATGTTTTTGTCGTGCGGCGGTGTAATCTGTGCGCCGTCCTCCCAGTATACTTTGTATCCGTTGTACTCTCTCGGGTTGTGGCTTGCGGTAATGACGATACCGGAAATACAGCCGAATTCACGGACAGCAAAAGAAAGCTCCGGTGTCGGACGCAGGGACTCGAACAGATACGTTTTGATTCCGTTTGCATTCAGGCAGAGTGCTGCTTCGCGTGCGAATTCCGGAGACATTCTTCTGGAATCGTGTGCGATGGCTACGCCTTTTTCCTGTCCGTTCTGGGAAATAATGTAGTTGGCAAGGCCCTGGGTTGCCTGGCGTACGGTGTAGATGTTCATGCGGTTGGTACCCGCTCCGATGACACCGCGGAGTCCGCCGGTACCGAACTCAAGCTGACGGTAGAAACGGTCTTCGATTTCTGCCTCATTTCCTTCGAGTGCTTTCAGCTCTTCTCTGGATGCCTCATCAAAATATGGATCATTGCACCATTTTTCATATACTTCTCTGTAACTCATGTTTGTTATCCTCCCTGTCTGTTGTACTTTATTTAACTTAAGACAGCAGACTTTTTCTGGATTTAAGCTCGTTTCATCACAGCTTAAAGTTACTATTTGTTTAGTCTGCTGTCAACTTAAAAATTAATTTATTTTTTCTAATTCTCTTGGTTCCTGATAAAGCTCTTTTAGATCACTGAGAACCTGTACTTTTCCTTTGCGGTCTGCGGTGCTCCAGGCTTTTCGTCAGTTCCATGACAGCCTTCATATAGCAGGCATGATCCTCTCTTAACCGGCCATACCTTCCGCAGCGTTCCGCGCAGACGGTACATCATATTTTTCAGTGCTCCGTACGGATTTTCACTCTTCTCATCCGTCCAGAGTGCTTCGGTTAACTGTTCCAGTGTTACGATATGGTTTTTGTTGCAGATCATATAAACCAGCAGCTTTGTGATCATCGGGGAATGAATCGCTTCCTCGTTGAGGCAGCGTGTTTCATCGTACATGCGGAATCTTCCAGGCAGCTGTACGCGAATCATAAAACATCGTCTCCTTCTAAGAACTCAAGCTCTTTTTCGGTCTGAATTGCCGGCAGTGCACTGTATTTCAGATTCTTTGCCCAGCCTTTTTTCTCCTCGGAGAAGCGCTCGCTGATTCTCTTGTAGACGAGTTCGCATCCTCTCTGGCTGCCGCCCTGCAGCAGAATCACATACTGGGACGGGCTGTATTTTGCAAAGAAATCGGAATGACGCAGGCTGCGTTTCATTACCTCAAGCAGCTTTTCGGACATACGGTCAAGGCGCGGACCGCCTTTTGCCGGGTAACCTTTTCCGTCTGTAATGGTGCACAGCATCAGCCACGGCATCTGTCCGTTCAGCTCGGACATACGGTAAACAAGTCGGTAGCAGTCACGGAATCCGGCGAGGGAACAGAAGAATGCTCCGCCCTTTTCTCCCGGGCTCTCCTGAAGATCTGCCTGTACCTCTTCGATCACGCGGTGTCTGCTGCCCATGCGGCTTCCCAGATAGCGGTACTGCTCCACCAGTTTCTCGCTCGGTGTAACGCCAAGCTCTTCAAAGTAATGTTTCGAGGTCTGCTCGTACAGTTTCATGGCCTCTTTGTATCTCTCCAGGCCGATCAGCGCCTGCATCTGGACTGCCTGCCACTCGTCGAACGGATACAGTTCGGAAGCAACAGAAGTCAGTTTCTGCAGCTCATCGAACTCCTCGTTTTTCAGAAGATACTCACTTACTTCTTTCAGTGCATCGGAATATACTTTTTTCAGCTGCGCGCGCTCCGCCTGTACCCACTCTTCCTCGCCGAAATCTGCAAGGAACTCTCCGGTGTACAGCTCCAGTGCTTCGATCATCTGATCCATGCGCGCTTTCTCGTCCGTCTCTTTTCCTGCTTCCAGGATCTTATTTTTGATATCAATCGCATCTACCTCGACCGGCATCGGGCTGGTCCAGTGGTAAACGCCTTTCTGTGTATAAATGTACTCAAACTGCGGAAGTCCTGCCTCGACAAGGCTTCTTTTCAGGCGATGTACGCCGACACGCAGGCTGTTTGCCGCGTCCGCCACATCTTCTCTTCCGTATGTGCTCTCCAACAGTCTTCCTCTGGAAATTCCATTGTCCTTGTTATAGAGGAAAATCTGCAGAAGTCTCATCGATTTTGTTGCCATTGTTTTCCGGAAGGAAATCGGCTGGTCGCCGTACTCCAGGAAAAAACTTCCCATCATGTGTACTTTTAAAAGCGGTAACTGTTCTGTTTGGTTTTTCATTTCTTCGTTCATACTAACTCCTGTATTGCCTGTTGTGCTCTAATCTCTGTGGTCGGTTGCGCTGCGCTCCGCAATCGGCTGCGGTAACGGGCCGGCGGTTCCCTGTTCGTTCATTTCAAAAACAATTACGGACGCCGGATTTCTGTTTTCTATTTTACATCATTTTAATCAAAAATCCTACTATAAAATGTATAAAATATTAACTTTAACACCGAAAAATTCCTGCTTTTTCTTCTTTTGTCTTGTTATCTTTTTGTCAATCCCATCTCATCCGTAAATTGCCCGCATGATTTTAGCCATCAGCCGCCCTGCAGGCGCCGAGAGCACCAGTACTACAGCAAGAGATACCATGCCGCACCCGAGCAGTGCGCGGTTCACAAGTCCCCGTGCTGAGCAGAATCCGAGGCAGAATCCCTTCTTCCAGGGCCAGAACAGCTTTTCCGGTTTCCGGTTGAAAAAATCGAGCACCAGATGGGACAGAAAGCCCACGGCAAAATAAGCGGACGCATCCGGGTAGATGATGTCCACGCACGCCGTCAGCAATGCCAGCGCCGCAAATGAATGCATGAAGGAGCGGTGCGGCTGCTGTTTCCCATAGGCGCAGATCAGCAAAAATGCTGCCGTTCCGGTGAGGAGACGCAGCACGCTGCTGTCGCTTGTGAGGCGGCGGTAAATTCCAAGATTCAGTTTATACTCCGCAAGAATTGTGAGCACCGCAACTGCAACTGTTGCCGTAATAATCTTATCGGCATCGCGGTGCGCCTGTGAAGTGCCGACATCAATGTCACTGATCAAACCGCCGATCGCGGCAGCCCCGGCACCGGCCACAAGCGCGGGAACCGTCTGCGGCTGTAAAACAGCAAGTGCCGCTGCTGTTCCAATAAAAAAATGTGTTCTTCCAAGCATTTGTCTGTTTTTTCCTTTCGTAAAATTTCCTTTATCATAGCACATTCCCGCCCTTTTATGCAACCATTTGTTCGATTCTTTTACGACCGTATGGTCCTATCAGGATCAAAAAAAGAACCTCCTGCGACCGTTTATCGCCGCAGGAGGTTCTCCTCTGTTTCTGCCTTTATTCCATACTATTTCCAGGTTATCTTATTTCACGTTTTTCCCTTCATTGTATGAATTTTCATTTGACATTTATCGCTCATTTGAGTTATATCTTTATGCTTCATATACCAGTTCACCAGCAAGATACGTCCGGCACACCGGAATGTCTTTGATCGTGCTCTCATCCACCTCAAACGGATTCTGACCCAGTACGACGAAGTCTGCCATCATGCCTTCTGCGATCTGGCCTTTCACGTTCTCCTCGAAACTTGCCTCGGCACTGCGGATCGTGTAACTGTCGAGTGCTTCCTGTACGGTGAATTTCTGATCCGGCAGGTACGGGCCGACATGGTCGCGCAGCGTTGTTCTTGTGACAGCGCACTGCATGCAGGCGAGGGCATCCGGCAGCTCTACCGGGCAGTCAGTTCCGTTGCTGACGGAGACGCCGTTATTCATCAGCGTCTTCCAGCTGTAGCTTGTGCTCGCAAGCTCTTTGCCGACGCGCTCCTCTACGATATGGTTATCGTAATCGAGGAAGATGCTCTGTGCGTAAACGTGAAGATGCATTTTCGCGATTTTTTCAAGCTGATCGGCTCTTGTGATCTGGCAGTGCACGATGCCGTGGCGGTGATCTTCTCTCGGGTTTTCAGCAAGGGCTTTTTCATAGGCACTTAACACGCGGTCGAGGCACGCATCACCGATCGTGTGAACTGCAGCCTGCATGCCGTGTGCATTGGCGTAGCCGATCATCTCATCCATGGTTTCCTGGGTGAATACCGGGATTCCGCAGGTGGACGGGTCGTCTGCGTATGGGCGACTGAGGAATGCTGTTCTCGCACCGAGTGCGCCGTCGCCGAGCATTTTCAGCGGTCCGATTTTAAAGCGGTCTGTGCCGATGCCGGTCACATTTCCAGCCTCAACGAAACCTTTTAAGGATTCCAGATCGGTAAAGTTGCTCTGCTCGTAAACGCGGACGGTCAGCTCGCCGGAATCCTCGAGTTCTTTGTATGCTTCGTTGACGGTCTGCCACGGAACGGCGCGGTAAACGCAGTAATCATCACTCTGGCTGCTGGTGACGCCGTAGCTGTTCAGGGCTTTGCAGGCGCTGCGGATCATATCTTTGATTTCCTCTTTGCTCGGCACCGGAATGCTGTCGTAAACCGGTTCCATTGCATTGTCGAAGAATCTTCCGTCCGGCTCACCGTTTTCCATACCGATCTCTCCGCCCTCCGGCTGCGGGGTATCTGCGGTGACGCCGAGGAGTTCCAGTGCTTTGCTGTTGACTACGAGGCAGTGGCCGCACGCTCTCGTCGCGCAGATCGGAACTTCAGTTGATACGCGGTCAAGATCGTAGCGGTTCGGCATGCGGTCCACGTCCGTGAAGTAATCCTGATTCCAGCCGCGGCCCATCAGCCATGCGCCGTCTTTTCGCGGATGCTCTTTCTGGAAGGTGTCGAGGCAGGCGAGCATATCTTCCAGGCTTTCGGTATGTGCGGCAAGCTGCGCTTTCAGCAGGGAGCTTCCGTAATTTAAAAGGTGCATATGGCTGTCGTTAAAACCGCTGCAGACGAATTTTCCGCCGAGGTCTACAACTTTGTCGCCGGCTGCTGCAAGGGCATCTGCCTCTGCGCTGCTTCCGGCGAAAACAAATTTGCCGTCTTCTACTGCAAACGCTTCGACAAGCGGCAGTTTTCCGGTGTAGACAGCTCCGTTTTTGTAAATTGTTTTCATATCATTATCCTCCTACTGTCATCTAAATTTGATTCTATTCTTTTCTGCCCATTTGCGCAATATACAAATTCAGACACGCTATTCTCTTGCGTGTCTGGATTCGCTTTTGAATATTTTTTATTTCGTTTTCTCTTCGTAGAACAGGCAGGCGTTCTTGTCTACCGTGCCCTGGCCGAAGTTTCTTGCTTTGTAGTCTTTCAGCAGTTTGAAATACTGGTTCGAGAGAATCAGGATCACTGCTACGTTGACGAAGGTCGGGATCGCAGATGTGATATCAACGACAGTCCAGATAAAGCCCTGGTTGTTGGTCTTTACCAGATAGATCGTCCACAGTACGCCCGGCAGAGCGCGGACTGCGTAGAAGATTTTCATGACGATATCTTTCATCTTGCCTTCTTTTTTATACAGATGCTCCAGAATTGCCAGATAGTAGGTGAACCATCCGCCGGAAGTCGTTACAGTGAAAATGACCATGATGACTGCCAGAAGGATGCTTCCAAATTTGCCGAATCCGCTTGCAAATGCACTTAAAGCAAGTGTTCCGCCGTTCGTTCCGTCGGTCCAGTTTCCGCTTAAGATAACGGAAAGTGCGGTGATCGTACAGATAACCATGGTATCAAAGAATACCTCGAAAGATCCCCACAGACCCTGCTCTACCGGATGCGGTGTTTTTGCGGAAGCATGGATCATTGGAGAAGTACCCCATCCAGCCTCATTGGAGTATACGGAACGCGCCATACCCACACGGATAATCTCGCTGACTGCGCAGCCGGCAAAACCGCCGATCGCTGCTGTTCCGGTAAATGCGTTTGTTACGATGGCTGCAAATACGCCAGGAACGCGGTTGATGTTGATGATGATCATGCCAATTCCCATCAAGATATAAAGAACGCTCATAAATGGAACGAGCTTGCTGAACAGACTTGCGATTTTCTTCGTACCGCCGCTTGTAACGACATAGGTCAGAATGCAGAGCAGAACGCCCATCACGATAACGCCTTCTACTTTGAAGCTTCCAAGATTGATATTCTCAATACCGAACGCACCGGCTACGACCTGAGATGCGGTCAGGTTGGAAGAGGTTACGAAGAAGGTGGAGAAAATACCGATGCCGAAGATGAGCGCCGGGATCAGCCACAGCTTGCCCCAGTGGCGCTCCTCGCCAAGTCCGCACTCCATGTAGTAAGTCGGACCGCCGTAGTACTCACCTTTTTCGTTGGTGTGACGGTAGTAGCAGCCGAGGGTAACCTCAACCTGTTTTAATATCATACCAAGCAGAGACGAAAGCCACATCCACATAATGGCTCCCGGGCCGCCTGCTGCAACTGCAGTTGCAACACCGGCGATATTACCGAATCCTACGGTACCGCCGATAGCGGTCGAAATCGCCTCAAACGAGGAAAGCATACCCTTTCCTTCACTTGCTTTGTCTTCTTTCTGGAACAGTTTTCCGCCGGTTCTCTTCATAATCCAGCCAAAGTGACGGAACTGGAAAAATCCAGAACGAACGGTAAAGTACAGACCGGTCAGAATCATCAGCGCGATCAGCGGCACGCCCCAAAGGACACCGTCCAGCCAGTTAAGAAATGCTATCATGTCAAAATCCTCCCTTTTTTCTTTTCCGGCAACAGTTTTCTTCAGACGTATCCTGTAACACCCGTTTCGTCTTTCGTTCTCCAACCAAACAGATTTCCACCCCTGGAACCTTTTGTCACGGTTCCAACTGCAGTACAATAAAAAGAGCAGCGGTCTTCACCACTGCTCCATTAAATCTACGTTCATGAAGCAATAGCTCCTCCACCAGTACGGTGAGAGTGCACAGCCTGTTCGACTGTACCCCAACGCAGACAGTTTTTCGGGAACTGCCCCGTTTCGGCGAATGCTCCTTTCCCTGCCCGTCCCAGACCCCGTTGTCTCAGGACAGCTACTCTTAGCCTTCGCGCCTCTATTGCCGAATATGTATATTGACAGGTATTATCATATGTTTCTTTTCGCTACTTGTCAATCGTTTTTTCGACATTATTTTACAAAAATTTTATATTTTCGAAATTTGTCCTGATTTATTTGACTTTCTTGTCTCCCTCTGACGGCTTCAGCTGGTTGAACTTCCACAGACGCTCCATATAGCCGGACTGCTCTTTGGCCAGCTCTTCCACATTCGGGTTGTAAATGATTCCTTTTACCATTCATTCTCTGTCTGTCATACTGTCCTCCTGTCTGCTGTAGGATCTAAATAAGTATCCCTTCCAGATGATCCATCTCATGCTGGCAGATCTGGGCTGGCCAGCCGGTGAATTTCTGGCGTTGTTTTTTCCAGTTCCAGTCGTAGTATTCGATTTCGATGTTCTGGTACCGCTTTGTTTTCCGCACGCCTGGCAGGGAAAGGCAGCCTTCTTCTGTTTCGTAGGGGCCGCTTTTGCGGACGATCACCGGGTTGAACATGATGATGTCGCGGAATCCGGCGTTTACGATGATGATGCGTTTTTTCACGCCGATCATATTTGCCGCCATGCCGACGCATGCCTCGCGGTTTGCTGCCAGTGTGTCCTGCAGATCTCTTCCCACCTGCAGATCTTCCTCTGTCGCCGGGATGGATTTCTGTCCGAGGAAGAGAACGTCTCTCATAATTGGTTTTACCATTTGTGTTTCCTTTCTCTTTCGGCCTTAAAGGCCGAAATCGTTTAATTTTCTATTTGAATCCGCATATCGCACGATGTGCATCCGATCACGGTTTTTCCGCCTTCCTGCTCCAGTCGTTCTACTGTTCCGCTGCAGAACGGACAGATCCAGTCAATCTGTTTTCCGGCTTTGACGGCCTGCATCATGTTGACGAATTTTGTCGTATCTACATTTTTCGAATTGCAATTCTGCGTCCAATCACCGGAGAGTACTTTTCGCAATTCGCCGTTTTCATTCAGAATAACGGTGTCGCCCTCCTCGATGTTCCAGTCATACAGCATCTGATCCTCCTGGCGGATGCGCGATTCTGTTCCGTTTTCATCTTTCAAAACAACAACTGCCATGACAGGCTCGTCGGCACCGCGCTCCTCACAGCCGAAATCAAGGTCTTCCTCAATTCGCATTACCTGATATTTCATAAAAACGCCCTTTCTTCAAATATAATTCATGCTTTTTTGTATTCCACACGGTTTTTGCTGTTACAAAACTTTTTATTCCTGAATCGTAAAAATCACAACCCGCTCCCGGCTGTCCCCGCCCGGAAACAGATCCATACAGTCGATCTCATCGAGAAATTCCAGTTCCGGCACCGTCATCAGATACGAGATATAAGCATCCGACGGGTAATAGAAAAACAACTGGATCTCCCGCGGATTTTCGTAGTACGATTCCAGCAGTCTTGTCATCGCTTTTCTTAAGATTTCAAGCGAAAACGGGTTAAAAAAATACACCCGGTCCACTTCCGCAGGAACGGGAAAATTTTCGGCGCTCTCCAGCACAAACTCTGTCCGCGCGCCGGAGACCGCCGCTTTTTTATTTTCCACCGCCTTCGCATAAATCCGGTCATCATACTCCACACCGATGGACCGGCACCGGGTCTGCGCCGATAAGAAGAAATCCACGCGGCCCTTTCCGCATCCGTAATCGAGCAGCGTATTTCCCTTTCGGATCATCCCTGTGTTTGCCATCCGTTCCAGCACGCAGTATGGGGTCGGCTCATACGGATACCGGTACAGATCCGACCGGCTGTCGTCCCGCCCCATTGTGTGGATCTGAAGCAATCTGTCCCAGCGGTTCTCGTTTTTATCTTCTCTCATCGCCCGTCTCCCGATACTGATACTGTTCAAATAATTCCAGATATTCTTTCTCCACTGCATCAAACGGCCGCACCGCGTAGTCCAGCGTGATGTGAAGCTTCGGTGCATCCCCCTCCTGCGGCTCCTCCAGCAGATTCGTCAAATCGTACCACAGCAGATCATTGTCGATCTGTTTCATCATCCGCTGCTCCTCCGCCCTCAGATCACTGCCAAGATATTTCTCATAAATCACCGAAAGCAGATGGTCCTCAATCTCGCGGTACCGCGGCATCTCCTGCTTTAATGGCCGCGGCACGTCCGACATGTAGCACTCGCTTGCGTCATGCAGAAGACACGCCAGCACCAGCCGCCGGGAATAGCCGCGCGCGGCAGCCTCTTTCGCACAGCAGATGCAGTGCTCTCCCACTGACCAAAACGTCGTCACATGGCCGTTTCCGCGGCAGATCATCGGCAGCGCATGCGCAAAATCTTCCACACAGAGCAGCCCCGGATCAGGATGTACGGGATCGAAGTGTTTTCTTGTATACGTCGTTATCGTACTCATTCTTTAACCTCGCTGTACGGCTTTACTGCCGGCTGTCCCGCGTGCGGCTCGCCGATGATTTTTTCCATCCAGACCATATCGTACCAGCGGTCGAATTTGTAGCCGCAGTTGTGGAAGGTTCCCACGAGTTCGAATCCGAGATGCGCATGGAACTCGGCGCTGTTTTTCGTCAGATATTCATCCTCGACCTGCGGATAGCCGATGCAGGCGTAGAGGTTCAGAATGCCCATTTTTTCAGGCGGTCCGCCAGCTCTTCATACAGTCTCCGGCCAAGACCTCCTTTTCTTGCATTGGGATCGAGATAAATGGTCAGCTCGCTCGACCAGTCGTATGCGGCGCGGCCGACAAAGGCATGTGCGTATGCATAACCTTCGATTTTTCCATCCTGCTCGATGACGAGGTATGGATATTTTTTCATGATATCACGCATGCGGTTCTCAAATTCTTCCAGAGACGGCACGTCCCACTCGAAAGAAATGACGGTGTATTCTACATAATAAGCATAAATCTCCAGAATGCGTGCGGCATCCTCTATTTTTGCATCTCTGACAGTAATTGTACTCATAATAAACTCCTCCTCTGACCGTACTGCTTGCGTTTTCTGAACTTTATCTTATCACTCCGCTGAAAAATGGACAACATGATTTCCAGATTTCCTTTTTTTCTAAATTTTTCTGTGCTCTTTGCTTTCTTTCCTGTATAATAAAAGAAACAAGACGGATCACTATTTTTCTTCTTAATGAAAGAAAGGAACGTGCCTATGAAAATTTTAAATCTCGAAAACGAAAACCGGAAATTCACCAAATCCATCGAAAATTTCCACGTCATGGAATATCTCCAGGATTCCAGCGTCTCGCCGATGACTGCCATGGAGGAGTATTACATGAGCAAAATGAATGTGCGCCGCCGCCAGGTTGTCATTGAACTGGACAAGGAGCACTCCGCGATTATCCAGTCCGGTGCGATGCAGTGGATGGGCGGCCATGTACAGGCGACCGCCGGAATCAAAGGGATCGGCGACCTGTTCGGAAAGGCCATCAAAGGCGCCATGACAAAGGAATCTGCCGTAAAACCGGAGTACGTCGGCGACGGATATCTCGTGCTGGAACCGACCTACAAATACATCATTCTTGTGGATGTCGAGAAATGGGGCTCCTCCGGAATGACGATTGAGGACGGCATGTTCCTCGCCTGCGACGGCAGAGTCAAAACCAAACTGACCGCCCGCAAGAGCATTTCCTCCGCTGTCCTCGGCGGCGAAGGCTTCTTCAATCTGAGCCTCGTCGGCAGAGGCGCCGTTGCCCTCGAAAGCAACGTACCTGAGGACGAGCTGATCGAAGTCGAACTCGAAAACGACGAACTGAAAATCGATGGAAACCTCGCCGTCTGCTGGTCCTCCAACCTTGATTTCACCGTAGAGCGCTCCACCGGAACCCTCGTCGGCTCCGCCGTCAGCGGTGAAGGCCTCGTCAACGTCTACCGCGGAACCGGCCGCGTCCTCATGAGCCCGGTCGCCCCGACAGATTCCCTGCTGACTGCAACCAACACGACCCAGGTGAACCCCGCTGTGAAGAACAACCTTCCGCCGGAAAATTAAATTCGAATCCTCTCCGCCCCTATGCCTAATACGCATAGAAAAAAGTCAAATTAAACCTCGTTTTTGATTGACACTTTCTTCAAAGCATGTTAGCGTAAAATACGCACTTATCTTTACATTCTTAAGAAAAACCATACGATAAAATACATGTTCTGGAGAAAATGATGAATAGAATAAACTGGACTGAACTGAAACCGCAGATTCAGCAGGTCGGGCGATTAAGTCTGCCTGCGATTCTTACACAGATTACTACGATTGCGATGCAATACATTGATTCCGCGATGGTCGGCGCGCTTGGGGCGAATGCTTCGGCGGCGATCGGGCTGGTTTCGTCGACGACGTGGCTCCTCAGCGGTGCGATTTATGCGGTTTCAGCCGGTTTTTCTGTTCAGGTAGCGCATCAGATCGGGGGAAATCATGACAAGAAGGCAAGGGATGTTGTGCGGCATGGCATCGCGTCCGCGCTTGTTGTGTCGGCTGTTTTGTGCCTGATCGGGCTTCTGATCAGTCATCCGCTGCCGGGGTGGCTCGGCGGTGCGCAGGAGATCCGGCGGAATGCCACGCTCTATTTTATGATGTTTGCCATCATGCTTCCGTTTTCCCAGCTCAACTCGCTGATGTCGTCCTTCCTGCAGTGCAGCGGTGATATGGTGACGCCCAGTATTTTAAATGCCGTCATGTGCGTGCTCGATGTCATTTTCAATGCTCTTTTGATTCCGGTTTTCGGTGTCATGGGTGCCGGTATGGGAACGATGCTGGCCTGCGCCGTCATCAGCCTCACGGGTGCCTGGTTCTGTTGTGTCCGCAATCCGCGGCTGCGTCTCCGCCGGAAGGAAAAAACGGTTTTCGATGCGAAAATTCTGAAAACTGCATTCAAAATCGGTGTGCCGGTTGCCGTACAGGAAATCGCGATGAACAGCGCCATGGTTGCTGCCACCATGCTGATTGCCCCGCTCGGCTCCATTGCGATTGCGGCCAATTCGTTCGCCGTCACCGCCGAAGGCCTCTGCTACATGCCAGGCTACGGCATCGGTTCCGCCGCGACAACGCTCGTCGGCAGAAGCTACGGCGCCGGAAATTACAAGCTGGCGAAACGCTACGGAAATATCTGCATTGCCATGGGCGCAGTCCTGATGGCCATCACTGGAGGTCTGATGATGATCTTCTGTCCGTTCGTCTTTAGCATTCTGACTCCTGACCCGCAGGTTCGCTCGTTTGCCGCCGAGGTACTCCGCATCGAACTGCTCGCCGAGCCGTTTTTCGGCGCTTCCATCGTTGCCGCCGGAGCCCTCCGCGGAACAGGCGATACGTTTGTGCCGAGCCTTCTGAACCTTGGCAGCATCTGGGTCATCCGCCTCGGTCTCGCGGTGCTTCTCATCACCCCGCTCGGCCTGCGCGGCATGTGGATCGCCATGGCTATCGAGCTCTGCATCCGCGGACTGCTGCTGCTTTACCGCCAGCATACATCGAAATATTATAAAATATCATAAACGCCATACAAAAAAGAGGTGATCTGCCGGCACAGAGCAGATCATCTCTTTTTTTGCATCCTGCTTATTTTTTGTTTTTCATTCCAAAGTTTTTCTGTTCATCCTCGCGGAACAGACGGTTTTTATCCTTATAAGACTGAAACGCATGTTTTGTCGCCTTCCACATGGTCCGGAACGAGAGCCCCTGTTCTTTATCATATTTCGATGGCAGTAAAAGATAGCAGAGAAGGGAAATCAGTACGCCGATGCCGGTATCCAGAATCCGGGCAAGCGTATAGAAAACAACTCGTTCCTCACCAACTGTGTAAAGTACCACAAAGTAGACCACGATTCCCGGCTGGATCGCAGAGTCCGCCTGCAGTGCCAGATTGCACCACAATACCAGGCAGAGCCCCGCCGCCAGCCACAGAAAAGCCGGAATTCCAAACGGCTGTTTCTGATACAGCATGTAGAATGGAATGACCAGGATTCCTCCCACAAACGTTCCGATCAGGCGATTGATTCCATTGTGGAATCCCTCTTCAAACCGGCTCCCAACCCCGTACACTGCGCCGATCAGCGCAAAGCAGGGGTTGCGGCCGCCGGGAATCAGATATTCATAAATCAGGGAAGTCAGCAGAACAACCACCGCTGTCCGCCACATGCGTTCCGTCAGACGGGGTGATTTGAAATCCTTCAGCGGCGTGAGCTGCCACTTATTTTTCACCTCCGCCCGGTCCAGCATTTCCTGTGGTCCCATAGGCTGCTCCTGTCAAAAACTCTTATTATTTGATAAATTATTTGATAAACTTCACTTCCGGATAAATTGCCTGTTTTGCAGCCTCTTTGCGCTCGTTGAAAACAACTTTGTTCTCTTCAAACAGGTTGCGTCCTTCTGCATCAATAGAAACGATCAGCGGACCAAACTCTTTTACTTTATTGCACCATAACGTCTCCGGCATTCCCAGTTCATCCCAGTGATGCTCTGCAATTCTTTCCACCTCAGTCGCGGCAACAACCGCGCAGCCTGCCGGGAAGACACAGTGAATGGCACCGAATTCTTTACATGCACGCTCGGTATTCGGACCCATGCCGCCTTTTCCGACAATGACACGTACGCCGGTCAGTTTTGTAAATTCATACTCGAATTTCTCCATACGCATGGAAGTAGTCGGTCCGACAGAAACCATCTCGTAATCATCTTCTGTTCCCTCAATTTTCCGTACGATCGGGCCGGCATGGAAAATTGCCTTGTCTTTGATATTATATGGAAGCTCTCTTCCGTACTCAACGAGTCTGCGGTGTGCAACGTCACGGCAGGTCATGAGATCGCCGTCCAGCCAAACAATATCTCCGATGTGGATATCTTTCAGGTCTTCTGCGCTTACCGGTGTAATCAGAACTTTTTTATCTCCTCTAATTTCGATCATAATTCGTACCTCCGTTTATGCATTAAATTTCCAGGTGGAATGTGTATCACAAGTTACTGTCAGATCAGGATTTACCACGATATGGCCGCGGCGGTGGGACCAGCATCCCACATTTACGGCAACGCCGATCGTGGATGGATGGCGGGCGGTGTTTTCAATGTTTACACCCATAACGGAATATTTTCCGCCCATTCCCTGCGGTCCAAGGCCGATGGCATTGATGCCGTCTTCCAGCAGACGCTCCATTTTTGCTGCATTTGCATTTTCATTGTGGGAACCGATCGGGCGCATCAGCGCTTTCTTTGAATTTAATGCTGCGGTTTCGATGGATGTTCCAACTCCAACGCCGACAAGAAGCGGAGGACACGCATTTAAGCCGTAGCTTGTCATCTGATCCAGTACGAAATCGGTGATTCCTTCATATCCTGCACCTGGCATCAGAACCATCGCTTTTCCAGGAAGCGTACATCCGCCGCCTGCCATGTAAGCGTAGATTTCGCATTTGTCACTGTTCGGAACGATATCCCACCATACGGTCGGGGTTCCTTTTCCTACGTTTTTCTTGGTATTGTACTCATCAAAAGTCTCTACCGAGTTGTGGCGGAGCGGTGCTGCAAAGGTAGCCTGTACAACGGCCTCTTTCAGCAGGCCTTCCAGTTCATTGATGTACGGAAAATTCGTTCCGCATTTCAGCCAGAACTGAAGCACGCCGGTGTCCTGGCAGCTCGGACGGTTTAATTCCACCGCCAGTTTCTGGTTTTTGGTCATCGTCTCATACAGTGCTTTCGGAAGCGCTGCTGTTTCCTGGGAGCCCAGCTCCTCCAGCTTTGCAACTACATCGTCCGGCAGCTTTTTGCCGATGTGGGCAACAAAATCAGCTACCATGTCTGTTAAAACTTTTACTCCATTTTCGTTTGTCATAATATACCTCCTATGAATGATTTTCATGAGTGAACTTTGTGGTGCGGGGCAGGAATTTTCTGCCCCTTGTAGTGTGTGATACCTGTTTATGCGAAGGAATGCTTATCATGGATAAAAAGGAAACAGGATGGGCAGCAGTATCATGCAGATTGCAAAGGATACGAGGATCAGAGGCAGGCCGGATTTTACATAATCCTTGAATTTATAGCCTCCGAGTCCGACTACCATCGTGTTTGCAGGCATACCAATTGGTGTTGCATACGCGCAGGAACCGGCGATAACAGTTGCAATCACAACGGACCGCGGGTCTGCTCCAAGGCTGTTTGCAAGAGAAACAGCGATCGGAATCATAAGTGCCGTAGTGGCTGTATTTGACATAAAGTTGGTCAGTACACAGGTTACCAAGAAAATTACCAGGAGAAGCAGAATCGGATTTGGATTGGATCCGAGCAGACCGACGATTTTATCGGCGATCATACTTCCTGCCCCTGTGACATCCAGTGCTTTTGCCAGGGAAAGAGAGCCTCCAAAGAGGAGAACTACTTTTAAGTCAATGGAATTCAACGCTTCTTTTTCTGTCAGAACCCCGGTCAGCACCAAAAAGAGTGCGCCAAGACAGGCGGAAAGCTGAATACTGATTCCAATTAATTCTTCGAAAATCATAGCGAAAATTACAACGATCAGAACAACAAGTGAAATGATCTGTTTCCATTTCGGAACATTGCTGAAATCTTTCTGCTCTTCCAGGTTCTGGGCTGCTTCGTTCTGATTCTGCGGAAGAAGTTTATATCCAAAACAGACGAAGTAGAGGATTCCTATCAGCAGCATCGGAATTCCGATTGGCGCGTACATGAAAAAGCTGGTTTTGATTCCCATCTCCTGCAGTGCATTGACGCCCATCAAATTTCCCGGCGCTCCGATGATAGAGAGGTTTCCGCCGAGGGCTGCCGCGAATACAAGCGGCATCAGCAGGTGGCTTCTGGAATAACCGGACTCATCTGCGATTCCACAGACAACCGGGATCAGTACGGCAGCGGTTCCGGTGTTGGATAAGAATCCGGACATCACGCCGGCAATTACCATAATGGCGATGATCAGTGTTTTTTCGGTTTTGGCAAAGCGGGTTACAAGTCCTCCGATTTTGTTTGCCATTCCCGTCTCGAAAAGTGCCTGGCCGACAACAAACATGCCGATGCAGAGGATAACGTTGCTGTTTACGTATTGAGAGAAAGTCGTTGATACATCCAGAATTCCGGTGAGAGTCAATCCAAGCGCACAGATCGAAGCTGTCAGACCCAGCGGAATTTTCTCCAGAATGAAGCTGACAATCGCAAATACCAGAAACAGCAATGTGATTGTGGTTTGAGACATTCCCAAATCTCCTTTCGTTTTTTCAGTTTTCTTTTTCTTGAAAAGCATCGGCCGAACACGTTTCTTTTGTTACTTGTATTATACGGCGTGTACTGGTTAAAAAACAAATTGGTGGAATACATGACCCCATAAAAAATTTTTATATTCGCAAAACAGGGGCTCTTTTTTTGTGCATTTTTACCTGGTTTTGCGGGAAACCGAAAAAAAATATAGAAACATTTACGTCTCTATGGTATCTTAATGGTAATATAACGTTGTCTCAACGAACATTTGGAGGGGAAAAATGACTTTAAATCAGCTTCGTTACTTCTGTATGGCAAGCCGGTGCCACAGTATTACAAAAGCAGCCGAGGAATTGTACGTGACGCAGCCGACCGTATCGGTTGCTATCCGTGATCTTGAAATTGAATTCGGCGTCAGTCTCTTTTCCAGAAAGGGAAATCAGTTAATTCTGACGCGTGAAGGGGAGGAATTTTATCAGAAAGCAAATTATATTCTCCAGTACTGCAATGAGCTGCAGGCGGATTATTCCAATCTCTCCCGTGTGCGCCCGCCGATCCGCATTGGTATTCCGCCGATGCTGAGCACCGTCTTTTTTCCCGAGCTTCTTCTCGCTTTTTCAGAAGAGCATCCCGAAATTGCGGTATCTCTTGAGGAGTATGGTTCGGTCCGTGCCTGTAATCTGGTGCAGGATGACACACTGGATCTGGCGCTTGTCAATATGGAACAGTATAATATTGATAAATTTCACCATGCCGTTCTTGCGGATGACCAGGTCGTATTTTGTGTAGCAAAAAACCACCCCCTGGCAGGCAGAGAAGTGGTTTCCATTCAGGATATGGCAAAACAGCCCTTAATTTTCTTTAATGCTGACTCGGTGCAGAATCAGCTCCTGAAGCTGCGGTTCGAACTTGAGGGGTATACACCGAATATCATTATGCGGAGCAGTCAGATTTACACGACACTGCAGTTTTTAAAGACGGGCCGCTATGCCTGTTTTCTGTATTCCAGCATGACTGATAAATTTCCGGAAATCATCGGCATTCCGATGCAGACACCAATTCGAGTGAAAATCGGCATGATATGGAAGAAAAGCAGATACATCAGCAGCGATATGCAGACGCTGATCTCTTTTACAAAAAAGTATTATCAGATGCATTCGTTGATTCCATCGGACAAAAAAACGAGCGGGGATTGAATATATCCCCGCCGTTTTCTGTAATCTTTTTTTATTTCTCTGGAAAATCGTATCGTACAATCTCACAGTTTTTCACACCAAATGCCGCATATTCTTCATTCGTCATATCGTGAAAATACGACTGCACGACACGCGCAATGCCGTTGTGTGCGACGAGAATATACGTTTTTTCATCGGATTCTTCCCGAATTTCATCCAGCAGATTATAGTTTCTCTGCGCCAGCCGCAGAGTCGATTCGCCGCCCTCGTGGCTCATTGCGAAGCATTCCTTCGCCTTTTTGAAGTCCGCTCCATCGCGTGCTGTGGACTCCCATTTTCCAAAATTCTGCTCCGTCAGCCGCGGCTCCGGCCGCGCCGGGATGCCGGTCATCTCGGAAATATGTTTCGCGGTGTCTGCCGCACGAACCAGCGGGGAATACAGAATCTCATCCGCCTGAATCCCCTCTTTCAGGATTTTCTCCCCGGTCTCAACCGCCTGCTGATGCCCAAATTCCGTCAATGCAATATCCGTCGCCCCACAGATCTTATTCTCCACATTCCAGATCGTCTGCCCGTGACGCACAAAATAAAA
Organism: Blautia sp. OF03-13; assembly: GCF_003460685.1. Taxonomy (NCBI): domain Bacteria; kingdom Bacillati; phylum Bacillota; class Clostridia; order Lachnospirales; family Lachnospiraceae; genus Blautia; species Blautia sp. OF03-13. The sequence goes on from NZ_QTVR01000017.1 coordinate 63,047, forward strand.
ATGTCCCATGAAATGATTCCTCCTGCTTATCCTCGTCAAATGTTTCTTTCTTTTCAGAATATCACAAGCCCGCATCTGCCGCAATGAACTGTTTTTAAAAACTCCATTTCCACCAGATGAATCTTATTTTATTCACTTTTTGTACCTTTTCTTTAATTCATTTTCAATTTTTAAACGTCTCAACCTCCACAACCCGGTCTTTCCCTTTCGTTCCCCAGATCATCAGATGGGCCTTATATTCCACCGAATCCCGTGCATAAAAGAATGGCTCCTCGCGCAGCAATGATGCGCGTTTTCCTTCGGCTTCCAGTATCTTTTTCCGTTTCATTGCCTGCTCCTGGATTTTTCGGATCTGGGTTCCTTCTTCGCCGGTGAAGCGTCGTTTCGGGTAATTCTGTCCTTCGCGGGCCAGTTTTTTTTCCAGTAAATCCACGACTTTCGCGTGGCGGCTCGTATGCAGCAGTTTTGCGATCTGTTTTGCGAGGAGTTTTCCCTGCCATTTTTCATAAAGTGCAAGATACCGCAGCAGCACTTTATCGCCTGCCTCCGATGCCAGTTTTTTCATCTCCGTAATTGCCTCTTCCGTCGCTTCCCACCACGGGCATGACGGTACGAGATACTGATCCGGCACCGCCGGGTAGCAGCAGAAATTGAGCGGCGGGAAATTGGCCAGCGATGCCAGACGCATTTCTTCCTCGGTGCAGAACGCCTCGCCGAGGTATTCCAGCTTGTCCCGCAGGATCGCAATACGGAACTCAATCTGCCGCAGATACTCGTATCCGTCCACCCAGAAATGACCCGTTTTTCCGTAATCAAACAGATGCACTTCCAGCGAAAGGCGGCTGAAAAACAGCGTGCACACCGTCTCTCCCTGCCGCACGATCAGAACGTACTGCTCCCCGTCTTTTTCCAGTGCAGCATCTATTTCTCCCTCGTATTCCTTCTGATACGTTCCCGTCAGCTCCGCGTCATGAAAAACGAGAAAGCTCTCTGCCGCATCGTTCATCAGATAAACAAGCCAGATCTCCTTTTCTCCTCCCCCGTACCGCTCACCCGGAAGCAGCAGCTCGAACTGCCCCTGCGAAAGAAGCACATCCAGCCTTTCCAGTTCCTCGGTCCATGTGATATTTTCTGCAATTTCCATTCCGTGATTCTCCCCTGTTTTCTTTTACTTCCTATGATACACTATAAAAAGGCTCCACTGCAATCCAAAGCAGTAGAGCCCCTTCTCCAAATTTTTCTGTTATTAATCCGTCTCGCTCCGCGGCAGTCCATCCACCAGAACCAGACATACCGACAGCAGCAGAAAAAGAATACCAAAAACCGCTGCTGAAATTCGTTTTTTCATACTGTTCCTCCTCTCGTATTTTCTTTTCACAGGCAATAAAAAAGCACCATAGATTCTCCTACTGTGCATTTCAGTCATTTCTCCCTATTTATTTTATAAGAAATGTTCCATATTTACGCAGCTGGCTGCCATTTTACAGGCCCTGTAGCTTTGCGTCACAGCCTTTCGACTGCTTTGCCGAGATTCTTTTTTTATTTTAATTCATTGCTGTAAGACTCTCTTCTCCTTTCCCATCGGAATATGATATAATGACCTCTGGATTTTGGCAGATTACTGTTTTTAACATTGGAGGTGTACGATGAAATACAGACTCATGACAGAAAACGATTTAGAATATGTTGTCGAAAAAAATAATGAATACTACAACAATGTCGAAGGCTGCTGCTGGACCTATGAAAAAGCCTATAAGAGAATTTATCAGGTACTCACAATGGAAATTTCCTGAAGTAAACTGCGGAATCGCAAGTATGTGTTTCGTCTTGAAAAAGCAGCAAAAATATAGTATAATATTTTTGTTGCTGACTCGGCTGAAACATTTATAATTCTTGTTTCTGTAGCTCAGTAGGATAGAGCGTCCCCCTCCTAAGAGAAAGCCGAGGCATTCCCCAAAGGGAAAAAATGAAAAACAACTTTCAGTTCGAATCTATTCTGAAAAATGCTAATGGTGACAACAAAGCATTCCCAAAATTGGGGAACGTTCTAATGTTACCAAATCAAAAAAATCTGTAGATTGACAACTCGAAAAAGAGTTGATAATCTTATATATGGCCGAAGGGAAAAATCCCAGAAACCCAGTAAAATCAAGGGTTTGCGGCATGTGTCGTCATAGCTCAGCTGGATAGAGCACTCGCCTCCTAAGCGAGGGGTCGGAGGTTCAAATCCTCTTGGCGACGGGCTTCAAAGCGTTCGAAAATGTTAGCTGGATTAGCTGACAACGAACGCTTTTGTTATTTTCAAATCACGTTCGTGACACAAAATTCCATTCAAAATGATCAATTTCCAGCTAACGCAATCCGATTTTTGTTAGCTGACAGCTAATCAAAATTACCGGTTTGCAAACATGGGTTTTAAGAAGTCCAGCTAACATTTGGGTTCCGCTCCGTTGTCACCCCTTATTCGGGGATGTAAATCAGAGAAAAGGCGGGAAAAGAAACAATCTCTCCCAAACCTGCAAACATGAATTAGCTGAAACAGTATTTAATTCTATTAGCTACAGCTAATGGTCAAACAGCAATGTCTGTTTGGAACTTTACTATCTATAAAAGTTCCAGGCAGGCATTTTTTATTTTCTGAATCCTGGAGGAAAGGAGTCAAGATGACTGAGCCAAACAGACAATCAGGAGAAAACGAAGAAAGAATCATAGAAATTGAGATTGAGCGTCTTCGTCCGTTCAAAGAGCACCCGTTTCAAGTAAAAGATGATAAGGAAATGTTTCTTCTGCAGGAAAGCATTGAGAAGTATGGAATTTTAAATCCGCTAATCGTCAGACCAGTACCGGATGGATACTATGAGATCATATCCGGTCACAGAAGAAAACATGCTGCGGAGAAACTGGGATACCGTAAAGTACCAGTAATCATCCGGGTATTAAGTGAAGATGATTCCATTTTAAGCATGGTAGATTCTAATCTTCACAGAGAACGGATCAGCTACAGTGAAAAAGCTTTTGCTTACAAACTGAAGAATGACGTATTAAAAAGAAAAAGTGGTCGAAAAAAGAGCCAAGTTGACCACAAAACACCAAGAAAGCGGGCAATAGAAATCATCAGTGAAGATTGTGGTGATAGCCCAAAACAAGTGCAGCGTTATATCTCACTGACAAAACTGATACCGGAAATGCTGCAGAAACTGGATGATGAGATCATTTCTTTTTGTCCGGCTGTAGAGATAGCTGCATTAAGTGAAAAAGAGCAAAAGGAACTGCTTGTAGCAATGGAGTATGCACAGGCAATCCCATCACTCTCACAGGCCCAGAGGATCCGGCAAATGAGTAAAGAAAAGCAGTTGTCACTGGAAAAGATGGAAGAAATCATGTGTGAGGTTAAAAAGGGTGAAATCACAAGAGTGGCTTTCACAAACGAACAGCTACATAAGTATTTTCCGAATTCCTATACACCGGCAATGATGAAGCGGGAAATACTGGCACTGTTGAAATTATGGAAAAAAGAATCATGGGAAAGTTAAAGGAGGAAGAAATCATGTGTAAAGTTATATCCGTAGTAAACCAGAAAGGCGGCGTTGGAAAGACCACCACAACCGTAAATGTAGGCATTGGACTGGCAAGAGAAGGTAAGAAAGTGTTGCTGATTGACGCGGATCCACAGGGAAGTTTAACAGCAAGTCTTGGATATGAGGAACCGGATGATCTTCGCATCACACTGGCAACGATCATGATGGATGTCATCAACGAAGAAGAAATCTCTCTGGAAGATGGTATCTTACATCACCAGGAAAATGTAGATCTACTTCCGGCAAATATTGAGCTTTCTGCCCTGGAAGTAACGATGGGAAATGTTATGAGCAGAGAAATGATCATGAAGGAATATATCGATGCGATAAGATGCCGATACGATTATATCCTGATCGACTGTATGCCAAGCCTTGGTATGATGACAATCAATGCACTGGTCTCCTCTGATTCTGTGCTGATACCTGTACAGGCCGCATATCTGCCTGTTAAAGGACTTCAGCAGCTGATCAAGACCATTCTTACAGTAAAGAAAAGACTGAACCGGAAACTGGCGATTGAGGGCATTCTCCTGACTATGGTAGATTTCAGAACCAATTACGCAAGAGACATTGCATCGAGAGTACATACACCTACGGAAGCCAGATTGAAGTATTTGAAAATGTGATCCCGATGTCTGTAAAAGCAGCTGAGACCAGTGCAGAGGGAAAAAGTATTTACATGCACTGTCCGAAAGGAAAAGTTGCCGAGGCATATATGAAATTGACACAGGAGGTTTTGAGTAATGAAAAATAGAAGTGGCGAAAAGATTAAACTGGCAAGTATTGATGAACTGCTTGGTGTGGTAAATGAAGAGTCAGCAATGGAGATAGAAATTAGTAAGATCCATCCGTTTAAGAATCATCCGTTCAAGGTGCTGGATGATGAAAAGATGCAGGATCTGGTTGAAAGTGTAAAGATCAATGGAGTACTGACTCCGGTACTGCTTCGCATGGATGAAAATGAAGAATATGAAATGGTATCCGGTCACAGAAGAATGCATGCAGCACAGCTTGCAGGACTTACGACTATTCCGGCAATCGTAAGAGAATTATCGGATGATGATGCCATTGTGGCGATGGTGGACGCTAACATTCAGCGAGAGGAACTGTTGCCGAGTGAGAAAGCTTTTGCTTATAAGATGAAATTAGCAGCTATGAAAAGACAAGCAGGAAGACCAAAAAGTAATTCTGGCCAAAATGACCAGAATTTAATAGGAACTGTATCTAGGGATGTATTAGCAGAGCAAGTTGGAGAAAGTTCTAAACAGATTCAGCGTTACATTCGCCTGACAGAATTGATTCCTGAACTTCTTGATCTGGTAGATAACAAAAAGCTTCAATTCACGGTTGCTGTAGATATCTCTTACATCGATAAGGAAGTACAGGGATGGATTTACGAATATATCTGCGACACAGGATTTATCAAACCAAAACAGATTGCAGCACTCAGAAATCAGCTGAATGATGGACCAATCAATCAGATCCAGATGTTATCAATTTTCAATAACTGTGTGATGGCAAAGAAAGTATCCCGGTCTCTTACTTTCTCAGAAAAGAAACTGACAAAGTACTTTCCGGATGATTATACAGCCAAAGATATGGAGCAGGTGATTGAATCATTATTAGAAAAATGGATGCAGGAACAGTCCTGTTAAGGATAGAAAATGCTAAGAAAACAAAGTCAAAGAAGTTTAAAAAGAGGACTTCTTAGCAGAAAATGAAAGGAGGAAACTATGGAGAAAAAAATGACATTTAATTATTTTTACGGTACCGAAGCTGATCAGTTCAGCTTCTACCGCATACCAAAAGCATTATTTACAGACAGTTATTTTAAAGATTTATCGAGCGATGCTAAAATTTTATATGGACTGATGTTGGATCGAATGTCTCTTTCCATCAAGAATCAGTGGTTTGACGACAAAAACAGAGCATATATCTACTTTTCCATCGAAGATATCATGGAATTACTGAACTGTGGCAGAAATAAAGCCATTAAATCCATGAGAGAACTGGATGACGAAACAGGGATTGGTCTGATTGAGAAACGCAGACAGGGATTTGGAAAGGTGAACGTTATCTACGTGAAAACCTTTATGCCTGAGAAAACAGATGAGAAAAAATTTGGAGAGGAATTAAAGAAGTTTAAAAAACAAACTTCTGTGGAAAATGAGGAATCTACAGAAGTTTACAATTCAAACTTCATGAAGTCCCAAAATCAAACTTCTAGAAGTCCCGAAAACAAACTTCAAGAAGTTTACATTTCAAACCCTAATAATACTAATCTTAGTGATACTGAAATGAATGATAATAAATCTAATCATATCATATCTGTGGATGAGAAAAGATTTGATAGCGATAATCACTCTGAGGATTATCAGGCTTATGAAAACCTTGTCAAAGAGACCATTGATTATGAATCACTGGAAGTAACCCATCATGACGATATGCGACAGGTAGATGAAATCGTGAACCTGATCGTAGAGACTGTGATGTGTAAAAACGACAAGATATTGATTGCCAGCAACTGGTATCCGGCATCACTGGTGAAGAAAAAATTTCTGATGTTGACCTATTCACATATCGAGTATGTCTTACACTGTATGAGTGGTAACACCACAAAGGTGAAGAATATCAAGAAATATTTGTTAGCAGCCCTGTTTAATGCACCGTCAACGATGAACGGGTATTATCAGGCAGAGGTGAACCATGATATGCCAGGACTGGTAAGATAGGAGGTGCACATGTTTATTTTAAAATTTGCTGGGAAGATATTATTACTGCCAGTATGGCTGATCCTTTTTGTGATCGGCCTGGCAGTAAAGATGACAGTACAGACTTATGCGGTTGTCAGAGGGATCCTTGGGTTTATATTCACTTTGTTGATTATAGCAACTGCATACTGTTACCATGACTGGGTACAGGTTGCATTTCTGTTTTCGCTGAGTGTAATTCTGTATCTGATCCTGTTTGCAGGAGTGTTCGTAGATACTGTACTGGACATGACAAGAGAACGTATTATTGATTTTATTATATCGTGAGGAGGATATGAAAATGAGCGAAAACAATGATTATATTCAGTTACCACCACTTAAAAAAGACACACCGTCCGATGTGGTAGCATTTATGTGGGAGTACATGAAAGTACCGGAGGATTCAAGAGAAAAAGTTAAGAATCTGCTTAAAGATGCAAATGAAAATGGCGTAAAATTAAGTCATCAGGCACCAACACTGTATGATGTTGTCCCAAAAGAAGAAATTACTGAATTTGAAGAGCTTATACGCAAAACCATAGCTGACATTGTATCAGAAGCCAGTAGCATTGCCTGTTGGGTGTATGTGCAGAAATATGTGAAACAGAAAACTCTTGACGAAATGCTACAAGAATTGCCAGGAGCAGGCCAGTTTATCATTGTCATGGATACCTGGTTCGAAAGACTGATGGCGGAATAATGGATGCTATGATAGAATAAAGAAAACGATTTGAAGTGCAAATCGGAATTTGATGAAGAAGCAAAAATGTATGCATGGGCACCGTTGGGATGTGGTAATTATGCCCCTAACTTTTTTGGGACTTCTGTGCCGGAGGTGGTGGAAGTAAGAGAAAATCCAGATGGTACGGTTACATTAACGGTAAATGCAGTATGCGACATGGTTATCTGTGATGATGCTCTTATTACGCATGATTTAACAGTGAAATTCAAAGAAGATGGGAGTTTTCAATATTTAGGGAATGAAATCCGGAAAGAGGATAGAAACAATGTCCCGGAATATCAGTATCGTGTGAAGGGAGAAATCAAGAATGGTAGTTGAAGAATTTCATGATCAGAAAATTATATATCACTTAAATATAGACGAAGAAGTAAACAATATTTTAATGCATCTTAGTTCGTTAAAAACTATAAAGACTAATAGAGTAATCAAAGGTACAACTTTGGTGGGTGCTTTTTA
>NZ_QTVR01000018.1:0-70201 GCF_003460685.1 Blautia sp. OF03-13
CAGAAAAAACTGTTTTCCGGACAGGAGCTTTTTTAAATATCGGAATAGAAAAATCAGTATGTAACTTCTTATGCGTCTTTCTCTCCGCCAGATTCCTGTTTCAGATTCTTATTTGCGGTAGAAAGCATCAGCTTAATACGGTTCAGCTGGTTAACCTCCGAAGCGCCTGGATCGTAGTCGACTGCCACGATATTTGCCTTCGGATACTCCTTGCGAATGGCTTTAATAACACCTTTACCGACAATATGATTCGGCAGGCACGCAAACGGCTGGATGCAGACGATATTGTAAACGTCGCTGTGGATCAGCTCCATCATCTCGCCTGTCAGGAACCATCCCTCACCTGTCTGGTTACCGCAGGAAACAATCGGAGAAGCATACTTCGCCAGATCCCGTACATCAGCCGGCGGATCAAAGTGTTCGCTCTTCTTGAACTCTGCAACTGCCGCGCTCCGCAGCCAGTTGATCAGCTTAATGCCCGTATTTCCGAGCATCGAAGAGCTCTTCTTGAATCCAAGGTGCTCTACCTTGAAATTCGTATTGTAGAAGCAATAGCAGAAGAAATCGATCAGATCCGGCACAACCGGCTCGGCGCCTTCGCTTTCGAGAAGCTCCGCCAGATGGTTATTGGCCGCCGGAAGGAACTTAACCAGAATCTCGCCGACAATACCGACACGCGGTTTTTTCTCGTCCGTAATCGGAATGTGGTCAAAGTCGCGGATCATCGTGCGGCAGATCTGTTTAAAACGGGTATGACTCAGGTGTTTGGAAGAAATGAAATCAATACAGATTTTCTCCCATTTCCTGTGAATCCGGTCTGTCGTGCCCTTTTTCTGCTCATAAGGACGCATCCGGTAGATACATTTCATCATGATATCACCGAACTCCGCCGCATAGCAGAGACGGATTGCAAGATCCGGTGTAATCTTGAAGCCCGGATTTTCTTCGAGACCGCTCAAGTTAATCGAGATGACCGGAATCTGCGTCATATCGGCCTTCTCCAGTGCACGGCGAATAAATCCGATATAGTTGGAAGCACGGCAGCCGCCGCCGGTCTGGCTCATGATGACGGCTACTTTATTCAGGTCATACTTGCCGGAGAGCAGCGCCTGCATAATCTGTCCGACTACCATCAGAGACGGATAGCAGGCATCGTTGTTTACGTATTTCAGGCCGACGTCGACCGCCTCTTTGTTGTCATTTGGAAGCACTTCCAGATGGTATCCGGCAGCATTGAATGCAGGCTGCAGAATCGAGAAGTGGATCGGTGACATCTGCGGGCAGAGGATCGTGTAATCTTTGCGCATCTCTTTTGTGAAGACCGGCTTCTGGATCGAGGATGGAACAATTTCACGTACCGCCTGTTTGCGGTCATGTGCACGCAGAGCGGCGAGCAGAGAGCGGACACGGATTCTGGCAGCGCCGAGGTTGTTGACCTCATCGATCTTCAGGCAGGTATAAATTTTACCGCTTCTGGTCAGAATCTCATAAACCTCATCGGTGGTAACGGCGTCGAGACCGCAGCCGAACGAGTTCAGCTGGATCAGGTCAAGATCATCGCGTGTCTTTACGTAGTTTGCAGCCGCATACAGACGGGTGTGATACATCCACTGGTCATTGACACGAAGCGGGCGCTCGAGCGGTGCAAGATGGGAAACAGAGTCCTCTGTTAAAACGCACAGACCGTAGGAGTTAATCATATCCGGAATACCGTGATGAATTTCCGGATCGATGTGGTACGGTCTTCCGGCAAGTACGATACCTCTGCGGCCGGTTTCTTTCATATACTGCAGCGTCTCTTCACCTTTTTTCTGCATATCACGTCTTGCAGCGGCGAGCTCCTCCCATCCGGCATGGACAGCGGCGCGGACCTCATCCTCCGGCAGGCCGGAAAATTCTTTTGCCAGGCCGTCGGCGAGAACCTTTTCACTCGTAAATGCGAGGAACGGATTGCGGAATGTGATGGAGTCGTCCTGGAGCTCATCCACGTTGTTTTTGATGTTCTCCGCGTAGGAAGTAACGATCGGGCAGTTGTAGTGGTTGATGGCCTCCGGGAACTCGGTACGCTCGTACGGGATACACGGATAGAAGATGAATTTTACGCCGTGGCGTAAGAGCCAGGTCACATGGCCGTGGGCCAGTTTCGCCGGGTAACACTCGGATTCACTCGGGATCGATTCGATGCCGAGCTCATAAATCTTGCGGCTTGAAGTCGGGGAGAGTACCACGCGGTATTTCAGCTGCGTGAAGAAGGTGTACCAGAACGGATAGTTCTCGAACATATTGAGGACTCTCGGAATGCCGACCTCTCCGCGGATTGCTTCATCCTGCGGCAGCGGCTGGTAGCCGAAGATTCGTTTGTATTTGTATTCGAACAGGTTCGGAATATGATCCTTGTTTTTCTCTTTTCCGATTCCGCGCTCACAGCGGTTTCCGCTGATGTACTGACGGCCGCCGGAGAATTTGTTGATGGTCAGACGGCAGCTGTTCGTACAGCCTTTGCAGTTTGCCATCGTGGTCGAGTATTTCAGCTCATTGATCTTTTCGATGGAGAGCATCGTAGTCTCCTGATCTGCCGAATAGCGCTCTCTTGCGATCAGCGCCGCACCGAACGCACCCATAATGCCGGCGATGTCCGGGCGGATGGCTTCGCAGTTGGCGATCCGCTCAAAGCTTCGAAGAACGGCATCGTTGTAGAATGTACCGCCCTGTACGACGATGTGGCGTCCCAGCTCGGTGGCATCGGAAACTTTAATTACCTTATACAATGCGTTTTTGATGACGGAGCAGGCAAGTCCGGCAGAAATATCAGCAACGGATGCGCCTTCTTTCTGCGCCTGTTTTACCTTGGAATTCATAAATACGGTACAGCGGGTACCAAGATCGATCGGGTGTTTTGCGAACAGTGCTTCGTGTGCAAAATCCTGTACACTGTAGTTCAGGGACTGCGCGAAGGTTTCGATAAAGGAACCGCAGCCGGAGGAACATGCTTCATTGAGCTGTACGCTGTCTACAGTGCCGTTTTTGATCTTGATACATTTCATATCCTGACCGCCGATGTCGAGAATACAGTCGACTTCCGGATCGAAGAATGCTGCGGCATAGTAATGAGAAATCGTTTCAACCTCACCCTCGTCCAGCATCAGCGCAGCTTTGATGAGTGCTTCGCCGTAACCGGTGGAACAGGACCAGGCGATCTGTGCGGAATCCGGCAGTTTGGAGTAGATTTCCTGGATCGCGCGGATCGAGGTGCCGAGCGGATTTCCGTGGTTGTTGCTGTAGAAGGAATACAGAAGAGCGCCATCCTCACCAACGAGCGCGGCTTTTGTGGTTGTGGAACCGGCATCGATTCCGAGATAGCAGTTTCCTTCGTAAGTGGAAAGATCAGCCGTTACAACATTGTTGACGCTCTGGCGGGCCAGGAATGCATCGTACTCCTCCTTGTCTTTAAACAGCGGTTCGAGACGGGCAACCTCAAAATCGATGGCTACTTTTTCTTCGAGCCGTTTTTTCAGCGCGAGAAGAGAAACCTCGGTCTTTCCATCTGCATTCATTGCAGAACCGATGGCTGCAAACAGATGAGAGTTGTCCGGCACGATCGCGTGCTCGTCATCCAGTTTTAAGGTGCGGACGAACGCTGTCTTTAATTCCGAGAGGAAGTGCAGCGGGCCGCCAAGGAAGGCAACGTGGCCGCGGATTGGTTTACCGCAGGCAAGACCGGAAATGGTCTGGTTGACGACTGCCTGGAAAATAGAAGCGGCAAGATCCTCTTTTGTTGCACCGTCGTTGATGAGCGGCTGGATATCCGTTTTTGCGAATACACCGCAGCGGGCAGCGATCGGGTAGATGGCCTGGTAATGTTTCGCATACTCATTCAGGCCGGTTGCATCGGTCTGCAGAAGAGAAGCCATCTGGTCGATGAACGAACCGGTACCGCCGGCGCAGATACCGTTCATACGCTGTTCGACATTGCCGCCTTCAAAATAGATGATTTTGGCATCCTCGCCGCCGAGTTCGATGGCAACGTCGGTCTGCGGAGCCAGTGCTTTTAACGATGTGGAAACTGCGATAACCTCCTGCGTGAACGGAATGCCAAGATGGTTGGCAAGCGCGAGTCCGCCGGAACCGGTGATGACGGGCTGCAGGGTCAATTCGCCCAGTTTTTCGTGGGCTTCCCCGAGCAGATGGGCAAGTGTTTCCTGGATGTTTGCAAAATGGCGCTCGTAATCGGCAAAGAGAAGCTGGTTCTCTTCGTCGAGGATCGCAATTTTAACAGTAGTGGAACCGATGTCGATTCCAAGAGTATATTTTTTATCAGTCATGAATCAAACTCCTTTTATAATAAGAAACAATCTCAACACATTATACGACAAAAAATAAGGAAATACAATTGGAAAAAAGGCGATGTCTTATGAAAAAAGTATAAAGTCCTTGTGAAAAATGGAGAAAGCGGGAAAGAAAAAAGAGAGAAAAAAGAAAATTCAGGCATTGTCAAAAACAGATTTTGCCTGTATACTAAAAATAGTATGCCCTGCATGAAAACAGGAGGCAGGGATCATTGAGAAAGGATGAAAAGCGTTATGTATAAAATTCTGAAAATGGAAGGAAGAGCGAAGCGCGCCCATATGGAAACCGTGCACGGCAATATCGAAACGCCGGTATTCATGAATGTCGGAACTGCAGCAGCAATCAAGGGAGCTGTTTCCACCGAAGATCTCCAGCAGATCGGCACGCAGGTAGAACTTTCCAATACGTATCACCTCCATGTGCGCCCGGGAGATGAAGTCGTAAAGAAGATGGGCGGACTCCACAAATTCATGGTCTGGGACAAACCGATCCTGACCGATTCCGGCGGATTCCAGGTGTTTTCTCTGGCAGGCCTTCGGAAAATCAAGGAGGAGGGTGTCTATTTCCACTCGCACGTAGATGGAAGAAAGATCTTTATGGGACCGGAGGAGAGTATGCAGATCCAGTCCAACCTGGCTTCAACCATCGCGATGGCTTTCGACGAGTGCCCGTCGAGTGTGGCAGAGCGCCGTTATGTGCAAAACTCTGTCGACCGCACGGCGAGATGGCTGCAGCGATGCAAAAATAAGATGCAGGAGCTGAACCAGCGGGAAGACACGATCAACAAACATCAGCTTCTGTTCGGAATCAACCAGGGTGCGATTTATGAGGATATCCGCATTGACCATGCAAAACGGATTTCCGAGATGGATCTCGATGGCTATGCAGTCGGCGGTCTGGCAGTAGGAGAGAGCCACGAGGAGATGTACCATATTCTCGACGAAGTCGTTCCGTACCTGCCGAAAGACAAACCGACGTATCTGATGGGCGTTGGAACGCCGGCAAACATTCTGGAAGGCGTAGAGCGCGGCATCGATTTCTTCGACTGCGTATATCCGAGCCGGAACGGACGCCACGGCCATGTTTACACAAACCATGGAAAAATGAATCTGTTCAACCAGAAATACGAGCTGGATCCGCGCCCGATCGAGGAAGGCTGCCAGTGCCCGGCGTGCCGTCACTACAGCAGAGCCTACATCCGTCATCTGCTGAAAGCAAAAGAGATGCTCGGCATGCGGCTCTGTGTTCTGCACAACCTGTATTTCTATAACAATATGATGACAGAAATCCGGACCGCACTGGACGAGGGCAATTTTGCTTCCTACAAACGGGCAAAACTCGCAGGATTTGAGGAATACGACAAAAAGTAAGCGGGAAAGTATGAAATCTTTGGAAAATATCCGAAAAAGACTTGCCCATCGGTTACGGATTGTGTATTATGATAGGTGTGTCGAAAGAACGGGATGTATTCTCGAATAACAGGAGGAAAGAAAATGTTTTTAGCAACAACAACAGCAGGCAGCGGTGTGATGAGCACTGGTATGTTAATTATGTGGCTGGTCATCATGTTCGGTATGATGTATTTCTTAATGATCCGCCCGCAGAAAAAAGAGCAGAAAAAACTTCAGGCAATGCTGAATGACCTCGCAGTCGGCGATGCGGTCATCACGACAAGCGGTTTCTACGGCGTAGTCATCGATATCACAGACGACGATGTCATCGTAGAGTTCGGAAACAACAAAAACTGCCGTATCCCGATGCGTAAAACAGCCATTACAGAGGTTGAAAAACCGGAGACAGCAGTCGTTGAAGAAAAAACAGAAAAGAAAAAATAATTTTACACGGCGAAAAGCAAGAAAAACGCAGGTATTCAAAAAAACGAATGCCTGCGTTTTTTCTGCCCCGAAACTTCTTCGGCGGAACACGGCGAAAAATGCCGCGTATTTTTCTTTTAAATGGCAAAAAAGCAAAAAGATTATTGCGTTTCGTCCGATACAAAGAAATTTCGTGTTGAAATTACCGGAAAAATGGCGTATAATTTAGAAATGCTATAGACGCAGAGAAAATAGAACGGTTTTTCAGCCGGAAGAAAAGAGGGAGAAAGATATGGAATACCGTATTGGATTAATTCACGGTGACGGAATCGGACCGGAAATTGTAAAGGAAGCAAAAAAAGTTCTGGACGCTGTCTGCGAGAAATATGGACATAAGTTTGAATATACCAACCTTCTGCTGGGCGGAGCCTCCATTGATGTGCACGGCGTGCCGCTGACAGATGAAACCATAGAAGAAGCAAAGAAATGCGACGCTGTCTGATGGGCTCCATCGGAGGAGATGCAAAAACATCCCCATGGTACAAATTAAGCCCGGACAAGCGCCCGGAGGCAGGACTCTTAAAAATCCGGAAATCGTTAGGTCTGTTTGCAAACTTGCGTCCGGCTTACCTGTATCAGGAATTGAAAGATGCCTGCCCGTTAAAAGAAGAGATCATCGGCGAGGGCTTCGACATGCTGATTATGCGTGAACTGACCGGCGGCCTGTACTTTGGAGAGCGCAGCACTGTAGAAGAAAACGGCATCCGGAAAGCAACCGATACGCTGACCTACAGCGAGACTGAAATCCGCCGCATTGCAATCCGTGCATTCGACATCGCCATGAAGAGAAAGAAAAAAGTAACGAGCGTAGATAAAGCAAACGTTCTCGATTCCTCCCGTCTGTGGAGATCCGTGGTAGAGGATGTTGCAAAAGATTACCCGGAAGTTACCTTAGAGCATATGCTGGTCGACAACTGTGCGATGCAGATCGTCCACAATCCGTGCCAGTTTGACGTCGTTCTGACCGAGAACATGTTCGGAGATATTCTTTCCGATGAGGCAAGTATGGTAGCAGGCTCGATCGGAATGCTTTCTTCCGCCAGCCTGAACGAGACAAAATTTGGTCTGTACGAGCCAAGCCACGGCTCTGCACCGGACATCGCAGGAAAGAACATCGCAAACCCGATTGCAACGGTTCTGTCCGCAGCCATGATGCTCCGCTATTCCCTGGATCTCGATCAGGAGGCAGAGGCAGTCGAAAATGCTGTACAGAAAATTTTAAAAGACGGATACCGAACCGTAGACATTATGTCTGAGGGATGTACCCAGGTATCTACATCCGAAATGGGAGATCTGCTGGTAAAAGCACTGGCATAAAACTGTAAGATAAGAAAAGAGGAAAAAATCATGAGAAGTGATGCTGTAAAAAAAGGAATCGCACAGGCACCACAGCGTTCTCTGATGCGTGCGCTGGGTCTGACCGAAGAAGAAATGAAAAAACCGCTCGTAGGAATCGTAAGCTCCTACAATGAGATCGTACCGGGTCATATGAACCTGGATAAAATTACAGAAGCTGTAAAAATGGGCGTTGCCATGGCAGGCGGAACACCGATCGTGTTCCCGGCCATTGCAGTCTGTGACGGTATTGCCATGGGCCACATCGGAATGAAATATTCCCTCGTTACCCGTGACCTGATCGCCGATTCCACCGAGTGTATGGCAATGGCTCACCAGTTTGATGCACTGGTATGTATCCCGAACTGTGATAAGAACGTACCTGGCCTTCTGATGGCAGCAGCAAGAGTCAATGTTCCGACCGTATTTGTCAGCGGCGGTCCGATGCTTGCCGGCCATGTAAAAGGTGAGAAGAGAAGTCTTTCCAGCATGTTCGAGGCGGTTGGATCCTACGCTGCCGGAACTATGACAGAGGAAGATGTTTATGATTTTGAGTGCAATGCATGCCCGACCTGTGGTTCCTGCTCCGGTATGTACACTGCAAACAGCATGAACTGCCTGACCGAGGTTCTCGGCATGGGCTTAAAAGGAAACGGAACGATTCCGGCCGTATATTCCGAGCGTCTGCGCCTGGCCAAGAGAGCCGGTATGCAGGTTATGGAGCTGTTAAAACAGAATATCCGTCCAAGAGACATTATGACAAAAGAAGCATTCTTAAATGCTCTGACCGTCGATATGGCACTTGGATGTTCCACCAACAGTATGCTGCATCTGCCGGCCATCGCGCATGAGGCAGGCGTAGAGCTGAATCCGGAGATGGCAAATGCCATCAGTGAGAAGACCCCGAACCTCTGCCATCTGGCTCCGGCAGGATACCACTACATCGAGGAGCTGAACGAGGCCGGCGGTGTTTATGCCGTTATGAACGAGCTGAATAAACTGGGACTTCTGCACACCGAGTGCATGACCGCAACCGGAAAGACCGTTGGCGAGAATATCAAAGGCTGTGTCAACAAAAACCCGGAGATCATCCGTCCGGTAGAAAATCCATACAGCAAGACCGGCGGTATTGCTGTCCTGAAAGGAAACCTGGCACCGGATACCGCAGTCGTCAAACGTTCTGCCGTTGTACCGGAGATGCAGGTTCACGAAGGACCGGCCAGAGTCTTCGACTGTGAGGAGGATGCCATCGAGGCAATCCGCGGCGGCAAGATTGTGGCAGGCGACGTTGTTGTCATCCGTTATGAGGGACCAAAGGGAGGTCCTGGTATGCGTGAGATGCTGAATCCGACCTCTGCGATTGCAGGTATGGGACTTGGCTCTTCCGTAGCTCTGATTACAGACGGCCGTTTCTCCGGCGCATCCCGCGGTGCATCCATTGGCCATGTCAGCCCTGAGGCAGCAGAAGGCGGTCCGATCGCGCTCGTTGAGGAAGGCGACCTGATCCGCATCAATATTCCGGAGCACAAGCTGGAGCTTGCCGTATCGGATGAAGAGCTGGCACGCAGAAAAGCTGCATGGACTCCGAGAGAGCCGAAAGTAACCACAGGCTATCTGAAACGCTACGCAAAGATGGTTTCCAGCGCAAATAAGGGAGCCATTCTGGAGTTCTAATAGAAAAAAATCATATCAGCCGTCCGAACGTGCATTTTCATCGGATGGCTGATTTCATACACAAAGCCAAAAGATAAGGAAGGAATCATACAGACATGGAATTAACTGGATCACAGATTGTTATTGAGTGCCTGAAGGAGCAGGGCGTGGACACCGTGTTCGGCTATCCGGGGGGAACGATTTTGAATATCTATGATGAGCTTTACCGTCATCCGGAAATCCACCACATCCTGACCTCCCACGAGCAGGGTGCTGCCCATGCGGCAGACGGGTATGCGCGTGCGACCGGAAAAACAGGCGTATGTATGGCAACAAGCGGCCCTGGTGCGACAAATCTTGTCACTGGAATTGCAACTGCCTACATGGATTCTACCCCGATGGTAGCCATCACCTGCAACGTAGGCAAGGCACTGCTTGGAAAAGACAGCTTTCAGGAGATTGACATTGCAGGCGTTGCGATGCCGATCACAAAATACAGCGTGATCGTAAAAGATATCACGGTTCTCGCAGACACGCTGCGCCGTGCGTTTTCGATTGCAAAGAGCGGAAGACCGGGCCCGGTTCTGGTGGATATCACGAAAGATGTCACGGCGGCAACGTATGAATATGAGCCAAAGACACCGGAAGCAATCGCACCGTCTACCGAAAAAATCACAGAAGAAGGACTGGATCACGTTGTATCTCTGATCCGGGAGTCGAAAAAACCGTATATTTTCGTGGGCGGCGGCAGCATCATCTCCGGTGCGGCCGAGGAAGTGCGTGAACTGGCACACCATATACAGGCGCCGGTCTGCGATACCCTGATGGGAAAAGGCGCTTTCCCGGGAACCGATCAGCTGTACACCGGCATGCTCGGTATGCACGGAACAAAAACATCGAACTATGGCGTGACGAAGTGCGACCTGCTGATCGTGCTCGGTGCAAGATTTTCCGATCGTGTCACCGGAAACGCCGCAAAATTTGCAAACAATGCAAAAATCGTTCAGATCGATGTAGATGCGGCAGAAATCAACAAGAATGTTGTTGTCGAGTCGAGCATCATCGGAGACGTCAAAGAAGTCTTAAAACGCCTGAATGCGAAGCTGGAGCCGATGCATCATGACGAGTGGATTGCCGAAATCGAGTCAATGAAAGAAAAATTCCCGTTAAAGCATGAAGAAGGCCTTACCGGACCGTTCGTGATCGAGGAGATCTATAAGGCAACCGACGGCCAGGCTGTCATCACGACCGATGTCGGACAGCATCAGATGTGGGCGGCGCAGTATTATCGGTATACGAGCCCGAGAACCCTTTTAACCTCCGGCGGTCTTGGAACCATGGGATTCGGTCTTGGAGCTGCCATGGGCGCCAAAATGGGACGCCCGGACAAAACCGTTATCAACATCGCAGGCGACGGCTGCTTCCGCATGAATATGAACGAACTGGCAACCCTTTCGAGACACAACATTCCGGTGATCGAAGTCGTTGTCAACAACCATGTACTCGGTATGGTACGCCAGTGGCAGACACTGTTCTATGGAAAACGGTATTCCAACACTGTTCTGCAGGATCAGGCGGACTTTGTCAAGGTTGCTGAGGCGCTCGGCGTAAAGGGCATCCGCGTGACGAAGAAAGAGGAGATGGGACCTGCCATCCGTGAGGCGATTGCGAGCGGAAAACCGGCACTGATCGACGTATGGATCGACTGCGATGAAAAAGTATTCCCGATGGTTCCGGCCGGAGCACCGATCGAGGATGTCTTCGATGCAGAGGATCTGGCAAAAAAGGAACAAGAAAAGGATTGACATATTTCTAACAAAGAGGTATCATAGTTTCAACGTGGTAAAGTAATACCGTATTACCATATGAATTGCAGACTTGTAAGAAAAACTGCAATACAGGTACAAACGATTACAAGGAAAACCACCGGCATAGGAACGGTGGTTTTCCAGTAATATAAAGTAGCAAGAGAAACAGGAGGATGAAAAATGAGCAGAGTTTATAATTTTTCCGCAGGACCGGCAGTTCTGCCAGAGGAAGTGTTGAAAGAAGCCCAGGAGGAAATGCTGGATTACCGCGGATGCGGCATGTCCGTCATGGAGATGAGCCACCGTTCCAAAGTATTCCAGAATATTATCGATGAGGCAGAAGCAGACCTTCGCGATCTGATGGGAATCCCGTCAAATTACAAAGTCCTGTTTCTCCAGGGCGGTGCATCGCTGCAGTTTTCCATGATCCCGATGAACCTGATGAAAAACGGTGTCGCAGATTACATCGTAACAGGCCAGTGGGCAAAGAAAGCATACGCAGAAGCACAGAAATACGGAAAGGCAAACAAAATTGCCTCCTCTGAGGATAAAACATTTTCCTACATCCCGGACTGCAGCGATCTTCCGATCAGCCCGGATGCCGATTATGTTTATATCTGTGAAAACAACACCATTTACGGAACCAAATACAAAAAACTGCCGAATACCAAGGGCAAAACCCTGGTGGCAGATGTCTCCTCCTGTTTCCTCTCCGAACCTGTTAATGTCTCCGATTACGGCATCATCTACGGCGGTGTCCAGAAAAACATCGGACCTGCCGGAATGGTCATCTCCATTGTCCGTGACGATCTGATTACCGACGATGTCCTGCCGGGAACACCGACCATGATGAAATTTAAAACGCATGCAGATGCCGGCTCTCTGTATAACACGCCGAACTGCTACTGCATCTACATGTGCGGCAAAGTGTTCAAATGGCTGAAGAAAATGGGCGGACTGGAAGTCATGAAACAGCGCAACGAAGAAAAAGCAAAACTGCTGTATGATTTCCTGGATCAGAGCAAGCTCTTCAAAGGAACCGTTGTACCGGAAGACCGTTCTCTGATGAACGTTCCGTTTATCACCGGAAATGCAGATCTGGATGCAAAATTCGTCAAAGAGTCCAAAGAAGCCGGACTTGAGAACCTGAAAGGTCACCGTACCGTCGGCGGTATGCGTGCAAGTATCTACAATGCAATGCCGAAGGAAGGCGTAGAAGCACTCGTAGCCTTCATGAAAAAGTTCGAGGAGGAAAATCTCTAATGTTTCAGTATCATTGCTTAAATCCGATTGCAGGCGTAGGCCTTGCAAATTTTAATGAAAACTATCAGCAGAGTGAAAGCCTGGAGGGAGCCGATGCGGTTCTCGTCAGAAGTGCAGCCATGCACGGTATGGAGCTGCCGAAAAGTCTTCTTGCCGTAGCAAGAGCAGGAGCCGGTGTCAACAACATTCCGCTTGCCGACTGCGCAGAGCAGGGTATCGTTGTATTCAACACACCGGGAGCCAATGCAAATGGCGTCAAAGAGCTGGTGCTTGCCGGCATGCTGCTTGCATCCCGCGATATCGCAGGCGGTATTGAGTGGGTGAAGAGCGACAAAGAAGACGGCGACATTGCAAAGACAGCAGAAAAACAGAAAAAGAAATTTGCCGGCTGTGAGATCAGCGGAAAGAAGCTCGGTATCATCGGACTTGGCGCGATCGGTCAGCTTGTAGCAAATGCAGCAACCCATCTTGGCATGGAAGTATACGGATACGATCCGTACATTTCTGTCGATGCGGCATGGAATCTGTCCCGTGACATTCATCATATCCAGAACGTGGAAGATATCTACCGTACCTGCGATTATATCACCATTCATGTTCCGCTGATGGACAGCACAAAAGGTATGATTAACAAGGCAGCGATCGATGAGATGAAAGACGGCGTGGTTCTTCTGAACTATGCAAGAGACCTCCTGGTTGATGAGGATGCTGTTCTGGAAGCATTAAAGGCCGGAAAAATGAAAAAATATGTGACTGACTTTGCAAACCCGAAGGTAGTCGGCGCAGAGGGAACCATCGTTACTCCGCATCTTGGAGCATCGACCAAAGAATCCGAAGATAACTGTGCTGTCATGGCAGTTAAAGAAATCCGTGATTTCCTGGAGAACGGAAACGTCAAAAACTCCGTCAACTTCCCGAACTGTGATATGGGTGTATGCACAGGAGCAGGCCGTGTGACCATCTGCCATAAGAATATTCCTGGTATGCTGGGTGCATTTACCACCGTTATGGGTAACGCCGGTGTCAACATCAGCGACATGACAAACAAAGGTAAAGGCGATTACGCTTACACCATGATGGATCTGGAAAGCGAAGCAACAGAAGAGATCGTAAAAGCGCTGGAAGCAGTAGACGGCGTGTTAAGGGTTCGTATTATTAAATAAAGAAACAGCCATCCGAAAGAAACAAAAAAGGCGGTATCCGGAAAATGGATGCCGTCTTTTTTTCGATGCCATGCATCCGAAGGAAGCCGCAAGCAGCAGGTGAAAAAGCATAAAAAAGAGAACTGCCGCATCAGAGCAGTTCTCTTTGGAAGAAGTTTAATAGAAAGTGCAGCCGCGTTTTCACAGGTAATATACTGGTCGGTTGTTGCTTTCAGCACATGAAATTCCCTGTTTCCTTCGTAGGAAATGAAGAAGAAAATCAGAGTTCCTCTTTCGTGCAGATCAGATCCGTTTCCAGACGGCTCCGCCGCGTACATCAGCAACTTCAATGCCCTGGGCTTTCAGGTCATCGCGGATTTTATCTGCTTCTGCAAAGTTTTTGGCTTTTTTTGCTCATATCGTTTCAGAACAAGAGCATCAATTTCCGGATCTCCTTCGCCGGTAATCTGATAGCCGGACGCGGTGGAAGCAGAAGTTGTCTTTGCAGCCTCTTTTCTCTTCGCATCTGCATGAGCGAGAAGGGAAAGACCGAGTACCTGATCGAAACTGTCGAGAAGCGCCAGCTTTGCAGCATCATGCATGTCTGCTTTTAACACATCGTACAGCGTTGTGATGGCAAGCGAGGTGTTGAGGTCGGCATCGAGCGCTTTCTGGAATTTCTCTTTTAAAGCAGTCATAGAAGCTTCCTCGGCCGGTCCGTCTTTCGGGTCTAAAGCGGCGATGCGGGCGATCAGCTTGTCGTAGGCAATTTTGGCGTTGTCCAGGTTTTCCCAGGTGAAGACAAGCGCCTTACGGTAATGAGACTGGAGGCAGAAGAAACGGTAGACGAGAGGATCATAACCTTTTTCCTCAAGAAGAGAAACGGTTAAAAACTCACCTTTCGATTTCGACATCTTTCCAGTCGATGTATTCAGGTGATGTACATGGAACCACTGCGGGCACCAGGCGTGGCCAAGATAGCTTTCGGACTGTGCGATCTCGTTCGTGTGGTGCGGGAATGCATTGTCTACGCCGCCGCAGTGCAGGTCAAGGTATTCGCCATTGTATTTCATGGAGATACCGGAGCACTCGATGTGCCATCCCGGATAACCGACGCCCCACGGGGAATCCCATTTCAAGGCCTGGTTCTCAAATTTGGATTTCGTAAACCAGAGAACGAAATCATTTTTGTTGCGTTTGTTTGTATCTTCCTCTACGCCCTCACGTACACCGACCGCGAGGTCATCCTCGTCGTGATCGTTGAATACGTAGTAGTGGTCGAGACGGCTGGTGTCAAAGTAAACATTTCCGCCGGCAAAGTAAGCGTAGCCGGTGTCCATCAGTTTTTCAATGATTCTGATATATTCGTCAATGCATCCCGTTGCCGGCTGTACGACATCCGGGCGCTTGATGTTCAGCTTTTTGCAATCCGCAAAGAATGCATCGGTGTAATACTGTGCGATTTCCATGACTGTTTTGTGCTCGCGCTTTGCACCTTTGACCATCTTGTCCTCGCCGGTGTCCGCATCGGAGCTTAAATGGCCGACATCGGTGATGTTCATGACACGGTTGACGTCGTAGCCTTCATAGCGGAGTGCCTTTTCCAGGACATCCTCCATAATATAACTGCGCAGGTTTCCGATGTGCGCAAAATGATAAACGGTAGGTCCGCAGGTGTACATTTCTACACGGCCCGGTGTGTGTGTCAGGAATTCAGCTTTTTTATGGGTTGCAGAATTATAAAGATACATAAAAGAAGTCTCCTTTTTTCTTTTCGTGCGGATACGGATGCAGAAGTGATGATACACAAGAAAGCAAAAAAGCGTCTGCTGTATCCGACAAGGATATCAGAGACGCCGCGTGCGGTGCCTGTTTTCCGTGTACTGCACTGGTTCCTTATTAAAATTAATATTAGCAGGATTTTTTTTTGATGTCAATAGTCCGGAGACTGTCGAAGACAAAAAGTAAGAAAGTGATTTCGGTGTGAGCGGTCTTCATGGAAGGCTTTGCTTTGTAAAAGAAGGAAACGAAAGTAAAAAACGAAAGTAAAAAACGAAAGTAAAAAACAGTATGACGCTCTTAAATAAGAAGAAATGTGATTTTCAGAAGTCTGTTTTTGCGTCCGGCAGGATTCTTTCCCGGAGCAAAATCTGAAACAAATACAAAAAGACAGTGCTGCAGAACGCAAATGGAAAGAAACAATTATTTGTGTAATCTTTTTTTATTCTAAAACCGAAGAATACAGGAAAATAGAAAAACAGCATCAGAACAATACCCAAAAAGAGGAAAATAGAGGATTTTGATGACTTTAAATGCAGTTTATACACTTTTCTCCTGCATCGGATATTGACAAACAGAGAGAGTTCTGGTTATAATGAACCCAGTTGTTTTTGGACAAACGGACAAATGTACGGGCATGAGGGATGAAGAAAACAAATCTTGTTGGACGCATCTCCTTTTTGTACTATTCGTTTTGATGTGGTAAAGTGCCAAAATGAAAAACGGTGGAATGGCGAAGCCGTTCCGGTAAATGTCCGGATGATGCAAAAACAACGCGAATCCATGAAAGGAGTTAGGAAGAATTATGAAAAGAAAAATTGTAAGCGCATTACTTGTTATGAGTATGACTGCAAGCCTGGTTGCCTGCGGAAATTCCGGCAGCGGAAGTTCTGATCCGGCAGATGAGAGTGTAAGCGTAAGCAGCAGCGCATCTTCCGAAAGTGATGCAAGCGCATCTGCAAGCAGTGAGAGCGAAGCCGAGGCAGAGGAATCCGAAATGCCGGAAGGATACGACGAGACCAGCACAGAGCTCTACAATGAGGCACTGGGAGATTTCAACGATGCACTTGCTACTGCAAAGGAAGCAGAAACGGTGGATGAGAGATATGCCCTGATGGCAGTTGCCGAGGGAAAACTGATGGAGTCTGCCATGATGTACCCGCTCATCTCAAGAGGTGGTATGTACGCGATGTACAGAATGGCTCCGCGCACCAAGGACTATACACTTTGGGGAAGCGATAAGGACCGTTATCATCAGTATGTTGTAACAACTGACTTTATCAAGGCAGAAGATTACAACGAAATGAGAGCAAAATGGGATGAGCTTAAAGGAACAGGAACCTATGAGAGCTGGGTAAAAGAATATCTGGCAGGAAAAGGTTACACCTTAAAAGACAGCTTCTCCATGCCGTATGCGAGCGATCCGGTAACATGGGACGGACTTGCAACTTCCCGTGCGGCAGATACCGATGCGATCATCAATACCTATGACGGACTGATGGAGTACGATGTAGAGGGAACTCTGCAGCCGGCACTGGCAGAATCCTATGAAGTATCCGATGACGGACTGACCTATACCTTCCACCTTCGTAAAGATGTAAAATGGACCGATTCCCAGGGACGTGAAGTGGATACTGTAAAAGCAGATGACTTCGTGGCCGGAATGCAGCACATGTGTGATGCACAGGGCGGTCTGGAATACCTGGTACAGGGCGTGATCAAAAACGTATCCCAGTACATCAGCGGTGAAGTTACCGATTTCGACGAGGTTGGTGTAAAAGCTGTTGATGACTATACCGTAGAGTACACACTGGAAGAGCCATGCAGCTACTTCATGACCATGCTGGGCTACACCATCTTCATGCCGATGAGCAGAAGCTACTATCAGTCCCAGGGTGGTAAATTCGGTGCTGAGTACGATTCTTCCGCAGCAGATTATCAGTACGGAAAAGATTCCAACTCCATCGCATACTGCGGACCGTACCTGGTAACCAACGCTACAGCGAAAAATACCATCGTATTTAAACTGAGCGATTCTTACTGGAACAAAGACAACGTAAACATTAAAACCCTGACCTGGCTGTTCAATGACCAGTCTGATGTTACCAAAATGTACACAGATGCAAAAGCAGGTACCGTTGACTATGTAAACCTGAACACCTCCACTATGGAGACAGCAAAATCCGAAGGTCTGTACGACCAGTACGCAGTAGTTTCAGATACCGACGCTACTTCCTTCATGGGATTCTACAATATCAACCGTACTGCGACTGCAAATGCCAACGACGGAACAACAGCAAAGAGTACAAAGTCTGACGAAGAAATCCAGAGAACAAACAAAGCACTGCAGAACGTTCACTTCAGAAGAGCGATCAGCTTTGCAGCAGATCGTGGCGCTTACAATGCACAGCAGGTTGGCGAGGATCTGAAGTATACTTCCCTTAGAAATACCTTTACCCCGGGATATTTCGTAAGCCTGTCAAAAGACACTACCATTCAGATCAACGGAACCGACACAACCTTCCCGGCAGGCACCTACTATGGTGAAATCGTACAGAAACAGATCGACGCCGACGGCGTGAAGATCAAAGTATGGGATGCCGAAAACAAGACCAGCGATGGTTTTGATGGATGGTACAATCCGGAAAACGCAGTAGAAGAACTGAATACCGCAATCGAGGAGCTCGCAGAAGACGGTATCACCATCGATGAGAGCAACCCGATCCAGATTGAGTATCCATATCCGTCTGCAGTAGAAGTTTACACCAACAAAGCAAACTCCTACAAGAAATCAGTAGAGGCTGCCCTTGGCGGAAAAGTTGTGATCAATCTGGTTGATGCCGTAGACCTGGATGGATGGTACTATGCAGGATACTATGTAAACTATGGTTATGAACAAAACTACGACGTATATGATGTCTCCGGATGGGGTCCGGACTTTGGTGATCCGTGCTCTTATCTGGATACCATGCTTCCGGACTACGAAGGATACATGACCAAATGTTTCGGTATCTTCTAATTTTGGAAAAGGTAAAATTGGAAAGACCAGAACAGTTGAAAGCCAATGAATAAACCGGCAGGGGGATGGGGACAAAAAAAGCCATTCCCCTGTCATATTGTGTTAAGGAATGAGAGAATATGACAAAATATCTTTTTAAGCGTTTGTTGCATGGCCTTGTTTCCGTAGTAATCGTCGTTGGATGCGTTATGACTATGATCTATTCTCTGATGGACCGAAATCTGATTTTCGCACAGGATACCACCTATTCCCATCAGAGCAATAACCAGAAAAAGGTGTACAAATATCAGAAGTGGGAGACATACGGATATCTTGATTATGTAACCTATGCAGATTATTTGAACGCTCTCAAAGCAAAAGGCGAAATTGACGAGGATACGAGATCCAAAGCAGTAGCATTCGGAAGAACGAAAGACCAGGATTCAGAACTGGTATCTGAATATGTAAAGGAATTTACAGCTTATTATAAAGCAAAAGGTTACACCGTAAGAAGATACGATGCGATCATGATGGGTAAGAAAAAATATGCCAACGGCGGACAGCAGCAGCTGTTTGCATACAGGGATATTCCGCTTGCAACACGTCTCGGAAAATATTTTTCCGGTTTGATTGACATCGACAGCATTCACGATGCTGCAAAGGTAGAAGGTAAGAGGGGGATTACATTTACCTTACACGATCCGGTATATGGGGGAAAGAAATTTTCACCGGCCATCATGGGAAATGGCACAACACACAAGTACCTGATGTACTTTGACTCAAAATTCCCATATTTCCATCAGAATATAATCACCATAAATTTAGGAAAGTCCTATTCCGTAAATGAGGGTGTGGATGTAGCACTGACCATGACCCGCGCGCAGGGATCCTACGTAAAATCGGAGATACCTACCCAAGCGGTCTGGTGGAATACAGTGCAGACGATCTGCACAGCGCAACGTATATGAGCGAATCTCAGGATGCAAGCGCTGTTCATTCCGATCGGTTCACAGATGACTATACCAACGTGGATACAGTTAAGAGTGGTAAATCAAAAATCGGCTATTCCTTTGTGATCGGTATCATTGCCGTAATTCTTTCCTATCTCATCGCAGTGCCGCTTGGCATTCTGATGGCGAGAAAGAAAGACAAACTGGTTGACCAGCTTGGAACCATCTATATTGTATTCATTATAGCAGTACCTTCACTGGCCTATATCTTCCTGTTTAAGGCAATCGGAGGAAAAATGGGTCTGCCAACCACCTTTGACATGGATTCGAAGAGCAAGCTGATGTATATTCTGCCGATCGTTTCTCTGGCACTGCCGCAGGTGGCAAACCTGATGAAATGGCTGCGTCGATACATGATCGACCAGATGAACTCCGATTACGTAAAATTCGCAAGATCCGGTGGACTGACAGAGGGAGAAATCTTTACGAAACACATTTTGAAGAACGCAGCGATTCCGATCGTGCAGGGTGTTCCGGCGAGCGTACTGTTCGCACTGACCGGAGCCATCATCACCGAGCGTGTGTACGTAGTACCTGGTGCCGGTAATCTGCTGACCGAAGCAATCAGCAAATATGATAATGGTGTTATCGTAGGTGTTACACTGTTCTACGCAGTGCTCTCCGTGATTTCCATCATCCTGGGCGACGTTTTGATGTCCATGGTGGATCCGCGAATCTCATTCTCAACGAAAGACAGGTAGGGACTTATGAATTATGATTTAGATAAATTCGGTCTGTCTGAGGAAGAACTGTTTTCTCCTGTAGATAACAGCTCTCTGGAGTCTGAGAAAATTACGGCTCCGAGATATTCCTACTGGCATTCCGTGTTCCGCGTATTTTTTAAGAAAAAAATCAATATTGCCGTACTTTGCCTCCTGGGTGTGATTCTGCTGATGACGTATGTGTATCCGCTCTTTGTGGAGTACGACCGTTTCGCCAATCTGATGAACGGCGCGACAAAACATCTGTCTCCAAGCAAAGCATTGCAGCAGCTTGGATTCAATATTCACTGGATTTTAGGATCCGGTGCTTCCGGACAGTCGACCTTTGATGCTGTCTGGTTTGGTTCCAGAATTTCAGTTTCCCTGGCGTTTATCTGTGCGCTCATCAACCTTTCGATTGGTGTGATTGTCGGATCTGTCTGGGGATTTTCGAAGAAGGTTGATGTCTTCATGATGGAGGTTTACAACATCATCGGAAATATTCCGTATGTACTTCTGATCTCCGTCCTGGTGCTTATCTTTTCTCCGAGCTTCTGGACCATGGTATTTGCACTGACCGTTACCGGATGGCTTGCCATCGCGTACTTTATCCGTACGCAGGTCGTTATCATCCGTGACAGAGAGTATAATCTGGCATCAAAATGTCTTGGAACTTCGATTTTCCGCATTGCGATGAAGAATATTCTCCCGTTTATGACATCTGTCATTGTTACTCTGGCGGCAACTGAGATTCCGTCCTACATCTCTTACGAGGTGTTCCTGGCTTACATCGGTATGGGACTTTCTGACATGTCTCTGGGAAGACTGATCTATGAGGCTGAGGGTGCCATGCTGACACCGATGGGGATTCGAATTCTGGAGTCCGGTTGTTGTCGCTTCAATTATCACCGTAGTATTATATGTAGTTGGACAGAACCTTGGAGATGCGTCCGACCCGAGAACACATATGTAGGAAGGAAAGCCGCATGGAAGATAAAAAAGTATTATTATCGATTAAGGACTTACAGGTAAAATTCCGTGTCCGCGGCCGTATCCTGACGGCAATCCGGGGCGTAACGCTGGATATTTACGAGAATGAGTCCATTGCTATCGTAGGAGAATCCGGTGCCGGTAAATCCGTATTCACGAAAGCGTTTGCAGGTATGCTGGACAGCAACGGTTTCATCGATCAGGGAGATATCATTTTTAACGATGCCGAGCTGAGCGATACCGTTGTGCCGCTGAACTCTTATGCCAAAAAGACCATCGCATCCACCTGGGAAAAACTGAATGAGTATTCCAAACTGGAATATGGTTCAGAAGTATTCCTGAAAATGAAGGCGCTGGAGCAGGAAAAAGAAGAAAAAATGACGCTGAGCGAGGAAGAGCGTGAGAAAGCAGATGCTGAAATCAAGGAACTTGTAATAAAGAGAACCGAACTTTTCAACTATAAGCAGACACTCGATACTTCCAAAGAAAAAGCGAAAATCAAAGAGACATCTGCCGAGATTTCCCGACTGGATGGAGAGATCAAGGCTCTGCAGAAAGCAAAAGAGGAAAAAATCAAGGCACACAAACAGGCTGCCATGAACGATACGGCCTACAATCAGGCGTATGAGGCAAAAATGGCAGAGTACAAAAAAGAGTACGCCGGTCTGACAGCAAAAGAAATTACGGACGAGACGAGAAAGAGAAACGAGATTCTTGCCAAAGAGATCTATCTTTCTGTCGGACGTTACAAACTGCGTAAAAAGGTTCGCATGATCAAGAAGCTGCACGAGGCATTCAAAGCTGCGATGGAACGCGGTGTGGATCTGAATGACGAGCAGAAACGAAACGGCGTTTTCGACCAGGCTACCTTCCGCGTGCGCTATCTGGATGAGACATCGGAGCGGCTTCATGGAACCTGTATCATTAACCTGGCAAAAATCCAGGATCCGAATGACTGGGGCCAGATCCGCGGCAAGAAAATTGCAACCGTATTCCAGGATCCGATGACTTCCCTGAACCCGATTATCACAATCGGAAAACAGATCACTTCTGTTATCATGAAGCATCAGAATGTCAGCGAGGTGGAAGCAAGAGCACAGGCGCTTGAGCTGATGGAAAAGGTTGGTATTCCGAACGCAGAGCAGCGTTTCGATGATTATCCGTTCCAGTATTCCGGCGGTATGAGACAGCGTATCGTTATTGCGATTGCACTTTCCTGCCGTCCGAAGATTCTGATCTGCGATGAGCCGACAACTGCGCTGGACGTTACGATTCAGGCACAGATCCTGAAGCTGATCAAGGATCTTCAGAAAGAGTACAACTACACCATCGTGTTTATTACCCACGACCTTGGTGTCGTAGCGAATATCGCAGACCGTGTTGCCGTTCTGTACGCAGGACAGATCATCGAGTTTGCGAACGTAGAAGAGCTGTTCTACGATCCGCGCCATCCGTACACCTGGGCGCTGCTTTCTTCCCTGCCGCAGCTTGCGGAGCGGAATACAAAGCTGTTTTCCATTACCGGTACGCCGCCGTCTCTGTACAATAAGATTATCGGAGACCCGTTTGCACCGCGTAACCAGTACTGTCTGAAGATTGATACTCTGGAGGAGCCGCCGATGTTCAAGGTAACGGATACCCACTATGCCAAGACCTGGCTGCTGGATCCGAGAGCGCCGAAGACAGAAAAACCGGAAGCTATTCAGAATATTCACGAAAAACTGTTAAAAGCATATAACTTATAGGAGAGTTTGAAAGTGTCTACAAAGCAGGAAAGCAAGACCACTGTTTCGCATCTGCCGGAGCATGGTCCGATTGACGAAAATGGAAGAGAAATCTTACTGCAGGTAAAAAATGTAGATATCACTTTCGGCAAGGGCGATGACGCAGTCAAAGCGGTAAAAAATGCTTCTTTTGACATCTACAAGGGAGAGACCTTCTCCCTCGTAGGCGAGTCCGGTTCCGGAAAGACAACGATCGGCCGTGCGGTCATTCGTGTCAATCCGTGTTCCGCAGGAGAGATCCTGTATAAGGGCGTTAAAATTTCCGGTAAGATTCCGCATTCCCTGGACCGGGAGGTTATCCGAAACATTCAGATGGTATTCCAGGATCCGGCCGCATCGTTAAATGAGCGTGCGACGGTCGATTATATCGTATCCGAGGGTCTTTACAACTTCCATCTGTACGAGAACGAGGCAGATCGTGTGAAAAAGGTAGAGAACATGATCAACGAGGTTGGTCTTCTGCCGGAGCACCTGACCCGTTACCCACATGAGTTCTCCGGCGGACAGCGCCAGCGTATCGGTCTGGCCCGTGCCATGGTTATGGAGCCGGAGCTGGTTGTAGCCGATGAGCCGATCTCCGCACTGGACGTATCGATCCGTGCCCAGGTCCTCAATCTGCTGAAAAAATTCCAGAGAGAAAAACAGGTTACTTATCTGTTTATTGCTCATGACCTTTCCATCGTTCGGTTCATTTCCGACCGTATCGGTGTTATCTACAAAGGAAATATCGTAGAGGTTGCGGATGCAGAGGAGCTGTTTAACTTCCCGCTGCACCCATACACGCATTCTCTGATTTCTGCGATTCCGATTCCGGATCCGCAGCTCGAGAAGAATAAGGTGCTGTACACCTACGACCCGTCCATCCATGATTATTCCGTGGACAAACCGGAATTCGTGGATATCGGACACAACCACTTTGTATATGGAAATAAAAAAGAGATCGAAGAGTACAAGGCACTCCGTGAAAAGGGAGAGCCGCTGCAGCCGATCACCATCCGAAAGCCTGGCGAGGAAGTAAAAGAGGAGAACCACGAGGTTCATCTTTCCAAGGCAGAAGATGAATTCCTGAAAACTCCGGTTCACGATACCGGAAGCGTCTGGTACAAAGTGCTGTCATTCTTCTTCCCGATCATCGGTATCATAGCAGCGATGGTATACAAAAAGAAACAGTACTATCACAACTACAAAGCATGCAAGCAGGGCGCGCTGTACGGATTTGCTGTACTTGCCGTGATTCTCCTGATCTTTATCATTGCATTGATTTTAGTTGCCCTATAGTGGACAGGAAAGAAAAAGTGGCCCGGAACCAGAAAAAAGGTTCCGGTGCCGCTTTTTTGATTTACGCGAGCAACGAGCCAAAGTCTGTGCTTGCACGAGACCTTGGCGACTGCCGCGATAACTTGAGAAACTCGCGGAGCGTGTTTCTCATAGTTTACAGGAAACTTCGTTGAAGTTTTCTGTAAATTAAAAAGTTGTGGTTTCCGGAACGAAGTGCGAGATGAATTCCGTTCCGATTTTACTTGACGGGCGATGTGTTTTTTGGGACAATAAATCACAGCGGAAAAGGAAAATTAGAATGAAAGAGGAGCAAAAAAATGGGAAGAACAGTAAAAGATCCGAACAGACGGCTGCCAAAGCCGGTACAGAAGGTCTGGCTTTCCGAAAAAAATGTCGGACGGCGCATCCTGCTTGTAGTACTGCTTCTGGCGATTGGATCCGGTTTTCTGGTGTATGGTTTTATGAACTTTCTGCACGGAGATTCCGGCTGGCGTGAGATCAGTGTAAAGGCAGGCGCGGATTTGAACTGCGGTGAGGATTTTACCTTGAAATATAACGTTGGCGCAAGTGGGGTTTCCGCAGGCGGGGAGGCAAAGGCGCTTTCGCTGCTTTACACAGATGCGGCGGTGAAAGGCTACCGGCTTTTCAATATAGATGAGAGCTTTGAGGATGTGACAAACCTGTATGATATCAACCAGCATCCGAATGAAGTGCTGACGGTAGATCCGGTTTTATACGATGCACTGAAAAAAGTATCCGATGCCAATTGCCGGGAAATTTATCTGGGACCGCTGTATGCGTCCCTGGAAAATCTCTGCGCCAGCAATGATGATGCGGCTGCAGCGCAGTTTGATCCGAACCGGAACGATGCGGCAGCAGAAGAAACGGCAGCAGTTGCTGCCTTTACACAGAACCCGGATGATATTTCACTGGAGCTGTCAGGGGAAAACCAGGTCTGTCTGCATGTGTCAGACGCGTATCAGGCGTATGCCGCAGAGATGGGCTATACCGCATATCTCGACTTTTTCTGGATGAAAAATGCTTTTTTGATTGATTATCTGGCGGATACGATTCGCGGCGAGGGCTATCAGCTCGGCATTATTTCCAGTAAGGACGGTTTCGTGCGCTGTCTCGATGAGACGGGAGAAAAAGAGTACCGGTATCCGCTGTATCATCTTTCCGGGAACGAAATCCAGTCATACGGAACAATGATGTATGAAGGACCGAAAAGCATCGTGTTTTTCCACGCTTACCAGGCGGGCAGCCCGGATGCGTACCGCTATTATCAGTATCAGGACAAAACGATGTGCACGCCGTATCTTAGCGCGGCAGACGGAAAAGACCACACAGCAGCATCCGAACTGATCGTCTATTCCGGTGAATATGGCTGTGCCAATACGCTGCTTGCAGCATTTTCTGATTATCAGGCCGAATCGCTTTCCAGGGAGTCCCTGGAAACACTGACTTCACAGAACATTTACAGCATCTGGTTTGAGGACGATGAGATGCAGACGACAGATGAAGATCTTGCCGTAATCGTAGGAAATGAATAAAAAACAAACCAGATTTGCATTGTACAATCGCAGTTAGGATGGTAGAATAAAAACAGAATTTGAAAAATCATTTCCACAATCTGCAAGCCCCACTTCGCGATCTGTTTTGACCTTATCCGGTTGCTGCAGACCGTTTGGGCTGAAAATGGGACTCGCAGCTCACGAAAAGCTTTTTTCAAACACGCTCTGGCATGAATGAGTGCTTTTTTATGCGATTTTGTATGGGGGAAGCAGCAGCGAGAGCACGTAAAATAAAAAAGGAGGGGTTATAATTTTGAAAATGGAAGAAAAATTATACGATTATATGGATTGGGCGGAAATAGAAGCCGTGGTCTATTCCGAGGAAAATCATCCAAGAGACATCTTGGGACCGCGCGTAACGGAGGATGGTATTTTGATTCAGGCGTTTTTCCCGGGTGCAACCCGTGCAGCCGTACATACGATCCGCGACGGAAAACAGACCGAGATGGTTTGCGAGGATGAGGCGGGATTTTTCGCTGTGCTGCTTCCAGGGAAGAAAATTCCGTCCTATACGCTGATCTACTGGGATGGCGACGGAAACCAGATGGAGCATTACGATCCGTACGCCTATCCGATGCAGTTCACCGAGCAGGAACAGAAACAGTTTGAAAACGGCATCTGTTATTCCATCTATGAGAAGCTGGGTGCACACCCGGTAAAGATCGATGGTATCAGCGGTGTTTACTTCGCTGTGTGGGCACCGAATGCGATCCGTGTCAGTGTTGTCGGAAATTTCAATAACTGGGACGGAAGAGCATATCAGATGAATCTTCTGGAGTCCGGAATCTACGAGCTCTTTATCCCCGGTGTTCGCGCGGGCGACATCTATAAATATGAAATTAAGGCAAAGGGCGGTCTGACGTATCTGAAATCGGATCCATACGCGAATGCAGCACAGCTGCGTCCGAACAATGCGAGTGTTGTGGTTGATCTTGGAAAATATGCCTGGCAGGATGAGAACTGGATGAAGAAGCGTGGTGTCACACAGGGCGACAAAGCGCCGATTTCTGTTTATGAAGTGCATCTTGGCTCCTGGAAAAAACCGGACGATGGCCGTGAATTTTATAACTACCGTGAGATCGCTCCGATGCTGGCTTCTTATGTGAAAGAGCTCGGCTACACCCATGTTGAGCTGATGCCGGTGATGGAGCATCCGCTCGATGAATCCTGGGGTTATCAGGTAACGGGCTATTACGCACCGACAGCACGATACGGAACGCCGGATGACTTCCGCTATTTTATGGATACGATGCACCAGAACGACATTGGTGTTATTCTCGACTGGGTACCGGCACACTTCCCGCGCGATACCTTCGGACTTTCTGCGTTTGACGGAACGTGTCTGTACGAGCATTTTGACCCGAGACAGGGATCCCATCCACACTGGGGCACGCTGATTTACAATTACGGCAGACCGGAAGTAAAGAACTTCCTGATCGCCAATGCGCTTTTCTGGGCAAAAGAGTACCATGCCGACGGAATCCGTATGGATGCGGTTGCATCGATGCTGTATCTTGATTATGGCAAGCAGGACGGGGAGTGGGTCGCAAATATCTACGGCGGAAATGAGAACCTTGAGGCAATCGAATTTTTAAAACATCTGAACTCCATCTTCAAAAAAGAGTTCCCGGATGCGCTTCTTATCGCAGAGGAATCGACCGCATGGCCGAAGGTGACGGGAGAACTCGACGATGAAGGACTTGGCTTCGACTACAAGTGGAACATGGGCTGGATGAATGATTTTACGGAATATATGAAAAACGATCCGGTATACCGCGGGGCACATCACGATCAGCTGACTTTTTCTATGGTATATGCATACTCGGAGAAATTCATGCTGAGTCTGTCGCACGATGAAGTGGTTCATCTGAAGGGATCCATGTATACCAAAATGCCGGGTACACCGGAGCAGAAAATGGCAAATCTTCGTCTGGCGTACGCTTATCAGATGGTGCATCCCGGAAAGAAGCTTCTGTTTATGGGACAGGAATTCGGACAGGAAAAAGAGTGGAATGAGAAACAGTCCCTGTCCTGGGAGCTTCTTGAGGACAAGGAACATCTGCAGTTAAAGAACTATATGGCGGCACTTCATGCATTCTACAAAGCAAATCCGGCATTGTATCAGCTTGACGAAAAGCCGGAGGGCTTTGAGTGGATCAATGGCATGGAGTGGGAAAAGAATCTTCTGATCTTCCTTCGCAGAACAAGGAAGAAAGAAGATACGCTGCTTGTCGTATGCAACTTCTCGAATGTCGAGTACGATGATTTCCGCATTGGTGTGCCGTATCCAGGAAAGTACAAAGAGATGTTCAACAGCGATGCGGAAAGCTATGGCGGAACAGGCGTCGGAAATCCACGCGTGAAAATGTCGAAAAAAACAGAGTGCGACGAGCGGAAAAACTCGATTACCGTAAAACTCGCACCGCTTTCTGTTCAGGTATTTTCTTATACGAAGCCGGAGACGGGCGCTGCAAGCAATAAGAGCGCAAAGGCAAAAACTGCAGCGAAAGCGGCAGCAGAGAAGAAAACCGGAAAGAAGGGAAAACCGGCTGGAAAAACGGAAGAAGCAGTAAAAGCAGTAAAAGCAAAGAAAACAACAAAGACTGCCCAAAAAGCAGAGAAAAAGGTATCGGAAAAAACGGTGAAAACCGCAGAGAAAAAGCAGGGAACTACGACTGCGACAGAGAAGGTGGAGAAAGCAGTAAAGCAGGCGATCGACAGCAAACCGGTGAAAACGGTAGAGCAGACGGTGGACAAGCTGGTGAAAGCCGGAAAATCCGCAGCGGCAGAGGCAGCAAAAGCCGTGGAAAAATACCGCGCAGCCGCCGATCCGGAAAAGAAGCCGGCTACAAAGCCGGAAACCAAGTCGGAAGCAAAATCAGAGGCAAAACCAGAGACAAAAACGAAAAAAAGCACAGGCATGAGTGAACTCGGCGAGGAGCTGCAGAGAAAATTCGAGACAGAGGAGAGATAACA
The DNA here is from genome assembly GCF_003460685.1 of Blautia sp. OF03-13. Taxonomy (NCBI): domain Bacteria; kingdom Bacillati; phylum Bacillota; class Clostridia; order Lachnospirales; family Lachnospiraceae; genus Blautia; species Blautia sp. OF03-13. Next base: position 28,513 of record NZ_QTVR01000018.1, read on the forward strand.
CATGGTGAATCTGACAGCGGCGGAACGCGTCTATGAATACTGGATCGACAAGGCCTCTTCGGCTGCCGATCTGGTGCTGAAGATCGTGTTTGCAGTAATTCTGTTTCTGGTTGCACGCAAACTGATCCTGTGGCTCTGCGATCTGATCCGGAAAAACATGCGGCGTTTTCACACGGAGGAGGCGGTGGTCAGTTTCACCGCTTCCATGGTGAAATACAGTCTGAACACGCTGCTGGTGCTGACCATTATCGTTCAGCTCGGTATCGTATCCGAAGCGTCGATCGCAGCAGCCATCGCTTCCGCCGGCGTTGCCGTATCCCTGGCATTGCAGGGCGGTCTCTCGAACTTTGCAGGCGGGGTGATGATTCTGCTGCTGAAGCCATTTAAGGTCGGTGACTACATTATCTTCCCGGGCGAAGGCCAGGAGGGAACGGTCAAAAAGATTGAGATGTATTACACGACAATCAACAGCATCGACAACCGTACCATCATGATCCCGAACGCCAATCTGACGAACCACACCATCATCAACGTGACGGCGATGGACCGGAGAAAGCTGGAGATCAAAGTCGGCATTTCTTATGAGTCCGATATCAGAAAAGCGAAGGACATCCTGCGTCGCCTCGTTGAGGAGGAGCCGCATTTTCAGTCGGAGGAGCAGCAGTTTTTCGTAGATGAGCTGGGCGAGAGCGCGATCACGGTCGGTCTGCGCGCCTGGGTCGCAACGGAAAATTACTGGCCGGTCAAATGGAAAATGAATGAGCGCATCAAAGAAGAGTTTGACGCGGCGGGAATTTCCATCCCGTATAACCAGCTCGATGTCCACATCTGCCCGGAACCGGCGAACAAAAAAGCCGGAAAAGGCGATAAATAAAGGATATTTTGAAAATTAACCCTTGCAATTGCACGGAAAAGGTGCTATAGTAAAGTTGTTAATAAGTGACTGTTAAGGAGTGGACGATTTCGTCCACTCTTTCTTGTGTACAGGGAAATGAAAGAATTTTTCGAAAGTTTCCCTGAATCAAAAAGGTGGTGAGGATTTGAGCAGAAGAGAAGAATACGAACAGAAGGCAGAAGAACTGATCACTCCGATTGTAGAAGCCAATGGTTTTGAACTGGTGGATGTGGAGTATGTCAAAGAGGGCGGTACCTGGTACCTGCGTGCTTACATCGACAAAGAAGGCGGAATTACCGTGGATGACTGCGAAATCGTCAGCCGTGCATTTTCTGACCGGCTGGACGCAGAGGACTTTATCGATGACGCCTATATCATGGAGGTCAGCTCCCCGGGCCTTGGACGTCCGCTGAAAAAAGAGAAAGACTATAAGAGAAGCATGGGAAAAGAGCTGGAAATCCGGACATACCGTGCGATCGAGAGAAACCGGGAATTTTACGGAATACTCACCGCATATGATGATAACAGTGTGACCATTTTGGAGGAGGACGGAACAGAGCGCGTCTTCCAGAAAAGCGATATTGCATTGATCCGTTTAGCATTTGATTTCTAAACAGACGCAGATACAGGAGGAAAAGAGAAAAATGAATACAGAATTAATGGAGGCCCTTGAAGTTCTTGAGAAAGAGAAGAATATCAGCAAAGATACCCTGCTTGAGGCAATTGAGCAGTCGCTGATCCAGGCCTGTAAAAACCATTTTGGCAAAGCAGATAATGTAAAGGTAAGCATTAACGCCCAGACTGGTGATTTCAAAGTCGTAGCAGAGAAAACCGTTGTTGATCTGGTACAGGATCCGATCATGGAGATCGCCCTTTCCGATGCAAAACGTGCAGACTCCCGCTATGAACTCGGCGATATCGTTCCGGTAGAAATCAAATCCAAAGAGTTCGGCCGTATTGCAACCCAGAATGCCAAAAACGTCATTCTTCAGAAGATCCGTGAGGAAGAGCGTAAAGTTCTGTTTGATCAGTACTTCGAGAAAGAGCACGATGTGGTTACCGGTGTGGTACAGCGCTATGTGGGACGCAACGTCAGCATCAACCTCGGTAAAGTAGACGCTCTGCTGACCGAGAACGAGCAGGTCAAAGGCGAGAAATTTGAGCCGACCCAGCGTGTGAAAGTATACGTTCTGGAAGTAAAGAATACAACCAAGGGACCGAAAGTCATGGTATCCCGTACCCATCCGGAACTCGTAAAACGTCTCTTTGAGTCTGAGGTTTCCGAGGTTGCAGAAGGCATCGTAGAGATCAAGAGCATTGCCCGTGAGGCAGGAAGCCGTACGAAAATGGCAGTATGGTCCAACGATCCGAACGTCGATGCAGTCGGCGCATGCGTCGGTATGAACGGAAGCCGTGTCAACGCGGTTGTCAATGAGCTGAACGGAGAGAAGATCGACATCATTACATGGGATGAGAACCCGGCACTCCTGATCGAGAACGCACTGAGCCCGGCAAAAGTTATCTCCGTTATGGCAGACCCGGAGGAGAAGACCGCAAAAGTAATCGTTCCGGATTACCAGCTTTCCCTTGCCATCGGTAAAGAGGGACAGAACGCAAGACTTGCCGCACGTCTGACCGGATTCAAGATCGACATTAAGAGCGAGACCCAGGCACGCGAGGCAGGAGACTTCGACTACGTAGAAGAGGAATACGAGGAAGAGGACAATTACGATGAGTCCGCAGCAGAGGAGGAAACCATCTCTGCAGAAGAAAACTTCGACGAGAATGATGTAGAAACAGCAGAGAAAGCCGGAGACGAAGAGTAATTAAAATAAAAACAAAGGCGGGATGAGCATTTGAGTACAGTTCGTAAAGTGCCGCTGCGTAAATGCATTGGCTGCAATGAAATGAAAAACAAAAAAGAAATGATCCGCGTGGTGAAAACCACCGAAGGAACGATTGTTCCGGACACAACCGGAAGAATGAACGGACGCGGTGCTTATGTCTGCTCTCTGGAATGTCTTGGGAAAGCAATGAAAAACAAAGGACTTTCCCGTTCTCTGAAGGCAGAAATTCCATCAGAGGTTTATGAGCAGTTAAAGGAGGCATTTGCGAAGATTGAACAGTCAAAGTAAAGGATTATCCATGCTGGGCCTTGCCATGAAGGCGGGTAAGGTATCGAGCGGCGAATTTGCGACCGAGCAGGCCGTAAAGAGCGGCAGCGCATACCTTGTCATTCTGGCGGAAACGGCGTCGGCCAATACACAGAAGAAATTTCGCAATATGTGTGCATACTATAAAGTGCCATGCATTCTTTTTGGGGACAAAGAGCAGCTTGGAAGAGCCATCGGAAGAGAATACCGTTCTTCCCTTGCCGTATGTGAAGCGCATTTTGCAGAAAAAATAGCAGCATTGTTGGCAGAAGCGTAAGGCGTAAGGCCGGAAAGGTCGGTGGATGGATGCAGGAAACACGAAAACCGCAGAAAGAGGAGAAAAGATCATTGGAAAAGAAAGATACAGAAAACATGGAAATGAAGAAACCGGAAGAGCAGGCAAAACCGAAGAAAAAGAAAATTATTTCCGTTGTGCGTCCGCAGAACGCAACAAGTAAAGAAGCAAAAGAGTTCACAAAGAACCAGGGACAGAAAAAAGACCGTCCGTCCCGCGGAAACGGCCGTCCGGAAGGAAACCGCAATGAAAACGGAAGAAGCGAGGACCGTCCGAACCGTGGAAACGGAAACGGCGGAAATGGAGATCGTCCGAACCGCAATGGAGACCGTCCGCAGGGAGAGCGCCGCTTCGGCGGAAACAATGGAGACCGCCCGAACCGCAGCGGAGACCGTCCGGGAGGAGACCGCAATAACGGCGGAAGAAGCGGAAACGGTGAGAGAAGCGGAAGACCATTCGGTGAGCGTTCCGCACGTCCAAACGGAGGCAGACCGGGAAATAATGGCGGAAGACCGTTCGCAGGAAAGGATGATGATTCCCAGAATCAGAACCGCCGTCCGGGAGGAGACCGCCGCAGAACCGAGCATAAGAGCTCTGCAGGCGATACAATGAGCCTTGGCATCAAGAAGCCAGGCCGTGATACAGGAAGAAAAGAAAAAGACAAAAACAAAGATTCTTTAAGAGAAAATAAATTCAGTGAAGACAGAGGAAGAGGCGGAAACCGTCCGAACCAGGGACATCATCAGCAGTCCAGACTCCCGAAAGCGCTCCAGAAACCGGTCAACAAACCGAAACAGGAAGCTCCGAAGGACGAGGTAAAGGAGATTACCCTGCCGGAGAAAATGACCATCCGCGAGCTGGCTGAGAAGATGAAAATGCAGCCGGCAGTCATCGTAAAGAAACTGTTCATGGAAGGAACGATGGTTACTGTAAACCATGAGATCGATTTCGAAAAAGCACAGGAAATCGCGCTTGATTATAATATCATCGCTGAGCCGGAAGAGAAAGTCGATGTGATCGAAGAGCTCTTAAAAGAGGACGAAGAGGATGAAAAAGACATGGTTCCGCGTCCGCCGGTAGTCTGCGTTATGGGACACGTTGACCACGGTAAAACATCTCTTCTGGACTGCATCCGGAACACCCATGTCACCGACCGCGAGGCTGGCGGTATTACCCAGCACATCGGTGCATACACCGTTTCGATCAACAAACAGAAGATTACGTTCCTCGATACCCCGGGACATGAGGCATTCACCGCTATGCGTATGCGTGGAGCCAATGCAACGGATATCGCCATTCTCGTTGTCGCAGCAGACGACGGTGTGATGCCGCAGACCGTTGAGGCAATCAACCATGCAAAAGCAGCCGGCGTTGAGATCATCGTTGCGATCAATAAGATCGATAAACCAGGCGCAAACGTAGAGCGTGTAAAACAGGAGCTCTCCGAGTACGAACTGATTCCGGAGGACTGGGGCGGAAGCACCGTATTCGTTCCGGTATCTGCAAAGAACAACGAAGGTATCGACGATCTGCTTGAGATGATCCTTCTGACTTCCGAAGTGCTCGAGCTGAAAGCAAACCCGAACCGGAAAGCAAGAGGTCTTGTCATCGAGGCTGAGCTGGATAAAGGAAAAGGACCGGTTGCTACCATTCTGGTACAGAAAGGTACCCTGCATGTCGGCGATTACATCGCAGCAGGCGCATGCTCCGGTAAAGTCCGTGCGATGATGGATGATAAGGGACGCCGCGTCAAAGAGGCAGGCCCGTCTACTCCGGTTGAGATCCTCGGACTTTCCGATGTTCCGAACGCAGGAGAGATCCTCGTTCAGACCGATAACGATAAAGAAGCAAAGAACTTCGCAGCAACCTTCGTGGCAGAGAACAAGAAGAACCTGCTTGAGGAGACAAAAGCGAAGATGTCCCTGGATGATCTGTTCAACCAGATTCAGGAGGGTAACTTAAAAGAACTGGCACTCGTTGTCAAAGCCGATGTACAGGGATCTGTCGAGGCAGTAAAACAGAGTCTTGTCAAACTCTCCAACGAGGAAGTTGCCGTACGCGTCATCCACGGCGGTGTCGGTGCGATCAACGAGTCCGACGTTATGCTGGCAACCGCATCTTCCGCCATCATTATCGGATTTAACGTACGCCCGGATGCGAACGCAAAATCCATGGCAGAGCAGAACGGCGTAGACATCCGTCTGTACCGTGTCATCTACCAGGCAATTGAGGATGTTGAGGCAGCCATGAAGGGTATGCTTGAGCCGGTTTACGAAGAGAAAGTTATCGGCCATGCCGAGGTACGTCAGCTCTTCAAGGCATCCGGTGTCGGAACGATCGCCGGAAGCTATGTACTGGACGGAACGTTCCAGAGAGGCTGCAAAGTTCGAATCAGCCGCGAAGGAAACCAGATCTTCGAAGGAAATCTGGCATCCCTCAAACGTTTCAAAGACGATGTCAAAGAAGTGCGCTCCGGCTATGAGTGCGGTCTTGTATTTGAAGGATTCAACGATCTTCAGGAGTTCGATCAGGTCGAGGCCTATATCATGGTAGAAGTGCCGAGATAGAAATGAGGAATTAAGTTGAGAAAAAACAGTATTAAAAACACCAGGATCAACGGGGAAGTACAGAAAGAGCTTTCCAACATCATCCGGAACGAGATCAAGGATCCGCGCATCGGAATGATGACCTCTGTCACAGCGGCAGAGGTAGCGCCGGATCTGAAGACGTGTAAAGTATATATCAGTGTGTTTGGCGATGATGAGGCGAAGAAAGAAACCATCCGCGGCTTAAAGAGCGCGGAGGGCTTCATCCGCCGTATGCTGGCCAAGACCATTAACCTCCGCAATACACCGGAGCTGACCTTTGTCCTGGATGAGTCGATTGAATATGGCGTTACGATGTCGAAACTGATTGATGAAGTAACACACAAAGAAGACAAAAAGGATGAGGAAAATGAAGAAAATTGATGAAATTCTAAACGGAGTCTCCTGCATGGCCATCGCCGGACACGTTCGTCCGGACGGTGACTGCATCGGTTCCTGCCTGGGATTATACCAGTATCTTCGCGACAATCGGCCGGAGATTCAGGCAGATGTCTATCTTGAGGATCCACGGCCGGAATTTTCCTATCTTCCGGGCTTTTCTGAGGTAAAGACAAGCTGTGAAGAGAAAGCGTACGACCTTGTGGTCCTTCTGGATGTATCCAGCGAGGAACGCATCGGCGTTGCCGTACCGCTTCTTGCAAAAGCGGGAAAGACGATCTGCATCGATCACCATGTGACGAATACAGAATATTGCGAAATCAATCACGTAGAGCCGGATGCAAGCTCTGCCTGCGAGGTGCTGTTCGGACTTCTGGAGGAAGAAAAGATCTCCGAGCCGTGCGCCGAGGCGCTGTACACCGGTATTGTGACCGATTCCGGCGTATTCCAGTACAGCAGCACTTCTCCGCACACGATGCGGGTTGCGGCCGCTCTGATGGAAAAGGGAGTTCCGTTTACCAGAATCATCGAGGATGCATTCTTCAAGAAAACATATGTACAGAACCAGATTATGGGACGCACGCTGACAGAGAGCATCATGCTTCTCGACAAGCAGTGTATTGTCGGTATCGTGCGGAAGAAGGTCATGGACTTCTATGGCCTGACACCGGGAGATATGGACGGCATTGTCAGCCAGCTAAAAAATACAGAAGGCGTTCACGTAGCGATCTTCCTGTATGAGCTGGAGCCGCAGGTCTTCAAAGTAAGCCTCCGCTCCGACGAGCTGGTTGATGTGAGCAAAATCGCAGCCGTATTCGGCGGCGGCGGCCATGCCCGTGCGGCTGGCTGCACGATGTCAGGTTCTCCGTATGATGTAATCAACAATCTGACTCTGTATATCGAAAAACAGCTTCTTGCAGAAGAGGAAGAAGAGACGACAGAGGAAGAAGCATAAACAGGAAACAGCCGGGCGCAGAAAATATATCCACGCCCGGTTTTCTTGTGAAAAAGAGGGAGACAAAACAACATGATAAACGGAGTTCTGAACGTATGGAAAGAGGCGGGATTTACGTCGCATGACGTGGTTGCGAAGCTGCGCGGCATCCTGCACCAGAAAAAAATCGGCCACACCGGAACCCTAGACCCGGATGCGACGGGCGTGCTTCCGGTCTGCCTTGGAAAGGGAACGCGTCTCTGCGATATGATGACCGATGAAACGAAGACGTATGAAGCGCTGCTTCACCTTGGAATCGCAACGGATACGCAGGACATGAGCGGAACCGTGACAGCAGAAGCGCCAGTGACCGTGACGGAAGAAGAGGTGCGGGACTGCATCGCCTCGTTTGTCGGGGAGCAGCAGCAGGTGCCGCCGATGTATTCCGCGCTGAAGGTTAATGGAAAGAAACTCTACGAGCTGGCGCGGGAAGGCATCGAGATCGAGCGGAAGGCCCGCACGGTGCACTTTTACGAGATCAGCATTCTGGAAGTGAAGCTTCCGCTGGTGCGCATGGAGGTAACGTGTTCGAAGGGAACGTATATCCGCACCCTGTGCCACGATATCGGCGAAAAACTGGGCTGCCACGGATGTATGGAGCAGCTGATCCGCATGAGAGTGGGCCAGTTTGACCGAAACGGAGCGCACACGCTTGACGAGATCGCAGCGATTGTCGGTGAGGGCCGCCTTTCGGAGATCCTCGTGCCGGTCGATGAAATGTTTGCCGCGCTACGCAGCTTTGCGACAGCGGACGATCATGCGAAAAAGCTTGCGGAAAACGGAAATCCGCTGAAACCGGCGCAGATCCGCGAAATCGGGGAAACTGCTTCCGGCGGGGACTTCGCAGAAGACGAGGAGTTCCGCCTTTATCTCGATGACGGAACGTTTGTCGGTATTTATCAATACAGACCATCACAAAACTTAACCAGACCGGTCAAGTTATTTCTGGAGAGAACATGAGATATCTAACAAAAACACTGGATTTTGACAGCAGAGGGGACAGCGTTGTAACCCTGGGGAAATTTGACGGCCTCCACCGGGGGCATATGCTTCTGATCCGCCGTGTCCTTGCAATCGGCAGAACGGAAGGACTGGAAACGGTTGTGTTTACGTTTGACGTGCCGCCGCAGTCGAAAGTGCAGCATGTCAAGCCGCATCAGCTGCTGACGAATGAGGAGAGAAGAGCCCGCCTCGAACAGCTTGGCATGGACTGCCTTGTGGAATGCCCGTTTGTGGATGAAGTGATGCACATGACGCCGGAAGCCTTTATCAAAGAGATTCTGGTGGATAAGCTGCACGCGAAAAAAGTTGTTGTGGGAAAGGATTTCGGTTTTGGCTACAAGAGAAGCGGCACAGCCGAAATGCTGAAAGAAATGGGCCCGTCCCTTGGTTTTGAAACCGAGATCATCGAAAAAGCAGAGGAAAACGGCCGCGAGATCAGCAGCACCTGGGCACGGGAAGAGCTGGAACAGGGCAATATGGAAGCCGTGAGCGGTCTGCTCGGCTACGATTACGCGGTTCACGGCGAGATTGTCCACGGTCATGCACTCGGCAGAACGATCGGCGTGCCGACCATCAATCAGATCCCGCCGGCAGAAAAGCTGCTTCCGCCGTTCGGCGTCTACGTTTCCGAGGTGAAAATCGAAGGAAAAATTTATTACGGTATCACAAACATCGGTGTTAAGCCGACGGTACAGGAAAAATTTACCGGCGTGGAGACGAATCTTTTTGACTGCAGCGAGGATCTCTATGGAAAGCAGGCGGAGGTTTCTCTGTTAAAATTCCTGCGCCCGGAGCAGAAATTTGCTTCGATCGACGCGCTGAAAAACCAGCTCGATCATGATGTTGCGGCAGGGAAAAAATATGTAGAAAAAAAGTTCGCTCAGCAGTGAAACACTCGCTGTTTCGCTGCGTAAGAAAGTGATTCAGGTGTGAGCAGCTCTCCTTTTGCGAAGCAAAACTTAAAATGAGAGCTGCGAAAGTTACAGTTCGGAGAACTGTAACTACGTGAAAATTCATCGCGAAAACATCTGATTTTAGTATTTACAATTCGAAAAGCGTATGCTATACTAATCGAGTATGCGGGACAAAAAAGATCCCCGGACCCTGATTCAGAGGCAGGACACTCCGACCACTTCTTAGTCAGCGGTGCAATCAAAATAACAGGAGGAATTTAAAATGATTTCGAAAGAAAAAAAACAGGCAATCATCAAAGAGTATGCAAGAACTGAGGGAGATACAGGATCACCGGAAGTACAGGTAGCTGTTCTTACCGCAAGAATCGAGGAGCTCACTGAGCATCTGAAAGTTCACCACAAAGATCATCACTCCAGAAGAGGTCTTCTGAAAATGGTTGGTCAGAGACGTGGTCTGCTTGACTACTTAAAGAAAACTGATATTGAAAGATACCGTGCTTTAATCGAGAAGTTAGGAATCAGAAAATAATCAGCTTGGAACAACGGGCGGGATACATTTTCCGCCCGTTTCTTTGCTTGTAAGATCAAAGACGCAAACGACATGGAGCCATTCTGAGCTGCATTGCATCCGTAAGAAGCTGCCAGTGGCAGGTTCTGGAGGTGCAGGAATTTTATCCGAGACCACTGAAAAACACATTGAAAAGCTGCATCCTGTCCGTATTCCGGTGTGCTTTTCAGTTGTTTCGGAAATTCTGCTCAGAAGAAAAAAAGGAGATTATTTATGTACAAGAGTTTTTCTATGGAACTGGCAGGCAGAACCCTGACCGTAGACGTAGGCCGTGTAGCAAAACAGGCAAACGGCGCAGCATTTATGCATTATGGCGATACTGTAGTTCTTTCTACAGCAACCGCATCTGAGAAACCGCGTGACGGCATCGACTTCTTCCCATTAAGTGTTGAGTACGAAGAGAAGATGTACGCCGTTGGAAAAATCCCGGGCGGATTCAACAAAAGAGAAGGAAAAGCAAGCGAGCACGCAATTCTGACCAGCCGTGTCATTGACCGTCCGATGCGTCCGCTGTTCCCAAAAGATTACCGCAACGATGTTACATTAAACAACATGGTAATGTCCGTAGATCCGGAGTGTGATCCGGAAGTAGTCGCAATGCTGGGTTCCGCAATCGCAACCTGCATTTCCGACATCCCGTTTGACGGTCCGTGTGCCATGACTCAGATCGGTATGATCGACGGCGAGTTCATCGTAAACCCGACTCTCGCACAGAAAGCCGTATCCGACCTGAAACTGACCGTAGCTTCCACCAGAGAGAAAGTCATCATGATCGAAGCCGGAGCAAAAGAGATTCCGGAAGCAAAAATGATCGACGCCATCTACAAAGCACACGAAGTAAACCAGGAAATCATCAAATTCATCGACAGCATCGTAGCAGAGGTTGGAAAACCGAAACACGCTTATGAGAGCTGCGCTATTCCGGAAGAGCTGTTTGCAGCGATCAAAGAGATCGTTCCTCCGGCAGAGATGGAAGAGGCTGTTTTCAGCGATGACAAACAGACAAGAGAAGAAAACATCCGCGTCATCACCGAGAAACTCGAGGAGGCATTTGCCGACAACGAAGAGTGGCTGGCAGTATTAGGCGAGGCTGTTTACCAGTATCAGAAAAAGACCGTTCGTAAGATGATCTTAAAAGACCACAAACGTCCGGACGGCCGTGCGATCACAGAAATCCGTCCTCTGGCTGCAGAGGTTGACATTATCCCGCGTGTTCATGGTTCCGCTATGTTCACCCGTGGACAGACTCAGATCTGCAACGTAACAACACTGGCTCCGCTTTCCGAAGCACAGAAACTGGACGGACTGGATGAGTTCGAGACCTCCAAACGTTACATGCATCAGTACAACTTCCCGTCCTACTCTGTAGGTGAGACAAAACCGTCCCGCGGACCGGGACGCCGTGAGATCGGCCATGGTGCTCTGGCAGAACGTGCCCTGGTTCCGGTACTTCCGACCGAGGAAGAGTTCCCGTACGCAATCCGTACCGTATCCGAGACCTTCGAGTCTAACGGTTCTACTTCCCAGGCAAGTATCTGTGCATCCACCATGTCTCTGATGGCTGCCGGTGTACCGATCAAAAAACCGGTTGCAGGTATCTCCTGCGGTCTGGTAACAGGCGAGACCGATGATGATTACCTCGTACTGACCGATATCCAGGGTCTCGAAGACTTCTTCGGCGACATGGACTTTAAGGTAGCTGGTACCCACGACGGAATCACTGCAATCCAGATGGATATCAAGATCCATGGACTGACCCGTCAGATCGTAGAAGAGGCGATTGCCAGAACGAAACAGGCAAGAGAGTACATCCTGACTGAGGTTATGGAGAAAGCGATCGCAGAGCCGCGTAAGACGGTCGGCGAGTTCGCTCCGAAGATCATCCAGATGATGATCGACCCGCAGAAGATCGGTGAAGTTGTCGGCCAGAGAGGAAAGACCATCAACGCCATCATCGATGAGACCGGCGTAAAGATCGACATCACAGACGACGGTGCAGTTTCCATCTGCGGAACCGAGCAGGCTATGATGGATCAGGCAAAGAAATATATCGAGATCATCACAAGCGACTTTACCGAGGGACAGATCCTGACCGGAAAAGTTGTCAGCATCAAAGACTTCGGTGCTTTCCTTGAGTTTGCACCTGGAAAAGAAGGTCTGGTACACATCTCCAAGCTCGCCAAACAGCGTGTTGAGAAAGTAGAAGACGTTGTCAGCCTTGGCGATGTTGTAAAAGTAGTCTGCATGGGCAAAGATAAAATGGGCCGTGTAAGCTTCAGTATCAAGGATGTTCCGGCAGACGCGAAATAAATAGATCTGCCAGACGATAAAGAGCGGGGAACACAGAAAAAGGGATCTGCAAAACGGTTCGTTTTTCTGTGTTTTCTTATGTCCAATAGGAGTGAAAGCTATGAGATACCATAATATAACGAAAGACGATATGCTGAACGGAGACGGCCTGCGCGTCGTGCTCTGGGTCGCCGGATGCGGTCATCACTGTAAGGGATGTCAGAATCCGATTACCTGGGATCCAAATGGCGGCATCCCGTTTGATGACGCGGCAAAGGCAGAAATTTTTGAACAGCTGGACAAGGACTACATTTCCGGCATCACCTTCTCCGGCGGAGATCCGCTGTATGAGGCAAACCGGGCGGATGTGACGGCTCTGGCAAAAGAGATCAAGGAAAGATATCCGAAAAAAGATATCTGGGTTTACACCGGATATGAGTGGGAATCCGTCTGTGATCTGGAACTGATGGATTACACGGACGTGGTTGTGGACGGTCGCTTTATTCTTGCCCAGAGGGACGTTACCCTGGAATGGAAGGGCAGCCCGAATCAGAGAGTCATTGATGTGAAAAAGACGAGAGCACGCGGCGAAGTCGTACTGTTCGGCGAAAAGTAGTCACGCAAAAAGAAAAGGAGACGCTTTATGGAAACCATTAAAATTCAGTATTTAAACGATGAAATTGAGCGCCTGCGCTATATCGACGGAAAGTCCGACTGGATCGACCTGCGCGCGGCAGAAGAAGTAGAGTTAAAGGCCGGAGAATTCAAGCTGATCCACCTCGGCGTTGCCATGCAGCTGCCGGAAGGCTATGAGGCGCATATCGTGCCGAGAAGCAGCACCTTCAAGAATTTCGGCATTATCCAGACAAACCACTGCGGTATCATCGACGAGAGCTACTGCGGACCGAACGACTGGTTCTACATGCCGGCGTATGCCCTGCGCGACACCGTGATTCATGTCAATGACCGTATCTGCCAGTTCCGCATCGAGAAACACCAGCCGACCATCGGCTTTGAAGAAGTTGACCACTTAAACGGCGAGGACCGCGGCGGAATTGGAAGTACCGGAAAAAGATAACAACAGACGAAATAAAAAGAGCCTCCGGGTGTCAGAAAATCTGACATTTCCGGGGGCTTTTTGTTGCGGGCACACCAAACATGTACATGGTATATCAAACACGATCCGGATCCGGCGAATCTGGTTTATGTTTTGAATGCTATTGTTTCATCTGTACCGTATTGTTTGTGATTTTGAATTTTTTGAAACTGTTGATAAAACTTGAAATCCTGCTATACCCATACTGCTTCACATCGAAGCCCGGGAAACGGTTCCGCAGGGCATCGTGAATAATGCTGAGGTTGTCGATATGGCCTCCGTTGGAGCAGATCAGATCCGTGATACATTTTTCGATCTGCTGGCGCGATACGGTGTTCTGGCGTTCCTTTACGAGGTAATTATGACCGGTTTTCAGCACTTCGATATCGTTCATGCTTTCTAGAAACGTGGAAAGTTTGGAATAACCGTAATTTCGAACGTCAAACTCTGAGAATTTCTTCTGCAGGATACTGCCGATCTCACTAAGTGTCGTATTTTTTCCGTGATCATTGTTCTCTGTCAGTACACGGGAAACCGTCCGCTCGATTTCTGCCTTGCTTGTAATGGAAGGGGTTTCGTCCTGAGAAGTGCCGTAGCGCGCCGGATTTTCCGAGACAGCGGTAATCGCAGGGGAGATATCGTCCTCGTTCTGGGAAATGATTTCGAGAATTTTAAAGGCATCGCACGCAACGCGGAAGGAAGAAGGGGTTTTCTGCTCGCCCATGCCGAGCACAAACATGCCAGATTCACGCAGACGCTGCGCCAGCTTGGTAAAATCAGAGTCCGAAGAAACCAGGCAGAAGCCCTCCACATTTCCGGAGTAGAGGATGTCCATGGCATCGATGATCATCGCGGAATCAGTTGAATTTTTTCCGTTCGTATTGCTGTACTGCTGGATCGGATTGATCGAGTAGCGCAAAAGCTGCTCTTTCCAGCTCTTTTTCGAGATATCGGTCCAGTCCCCGTAGATCCGTTTGTACGTGGCAACACCCTGGTCGGAAACCTCGTCCAGGATATATTTGATGTATTTCGGGGAAACATTGTCCGCATCGATCAATACGGCAAACCGGCTGTCTTTCTGTTCCATAGATTCTGTCCTTTCTGCGGCTTGAATAGTTACGAAAATAGATATCTCTAGTTTAGTACATTTCAGCCCACAAATCAACCGGGAGTTTGAAATGACAAAAAAACTTGTCAAAAGTATTGACAAATAAAGTTGTCAATGGTAGAGTAGTAGATGACAAGAAAAGTTGTCAAAAAGAGAGCTCATCTAAAAAACGTGACAAGAAAGGAGATGCTGCGATGCCGCTGTACAATCAGTTAAAAGAGTACCGTTCGAAGCTCGGCATCAACCAGACCGACCTTGGGAAAATGGCGGGGGTATCGAGACAGACCATCAGCCTGATCGAGCGGGGAGATTATTCACCGTCGGTGACACTGGCGTTAAAACTTGCAAAAATCTGTGAAGTAAAAGTAGAAGATATTTTTCAATATGAGGAGGATGAATCATGAAAGAAAAACAGGGGAACAAACCAAATTCCTACGGAAAGTTGATGAAACGGATGCTGATTTATCTGGGAATCGGCGGAGTCTGTGGTTTTTTTGTCGGAATTTTTATGACGTTCGGAGTGAAAAATGGCATGAGTGATCTGAGCGATCTGGTCCGTCCGCTGGCACTGCCGATCATTGCGGTAATTTTCGTTGTAAGCATTGTCCTGATGGAATTTTACAGCCGGAAATTAAAGGATACGATGAAGCATCTCGAAGAAGCAGAGGATGAACAGTACGAAGTCTTAAGCTATGAAGAAGAGAAATACGGCGCGATGCTGATGAACTGCAATGTGATTTCGCAGGTCTGCGATTTCATCGTGCTGTCATTTACCTTTTCCCGTTCCTGGCTGGAAGAAGCATCGGGAAAAGAGCTTGCTGGATTCCTGGCAGCCTGTGTTCTGTTTTGTATCAACTTCTTTCTCTATGGCTATTATCAGATGCGTTACGTGAAAATGGTTCAGGCGGCTCATCCGGAGAAGAGAGGCGATATGAACTCGAAAAACTTCCAGAAAGACTGGATGGCAAGCTGCGATGAGGCAGAAAAAGAGATGGTATACCAGAGTGCCTATAAGGCCTATACGGCGCTGGGCAAGATGCTTCAGATCCTGCTGTGTGCAACGATGCTCCTGCATCTGGTGTTCCATACCGGTATTCTCGCAGTCATTGTTGTAGGCGTCGTTTATCTGACGATGACACTCACATATCATCGTTCCTGTGTAAGTCTGCAGAAAGCAAAACTGAATCTGTAATCCTGTAAATACAAAAAACTGCGTGGAATGCATTTCAGAATCGTGCATTCCGCGCAGTTTTGCGTTTGGTATGAAAAATGTCAGCTGATCGGAGCCGTTGGTGTCTTTGAATCATACTTTTTATCGATATCCTTCATGACGAACAGATACGAAACACCGGTAAAGACAGCTGCCGTCACCCAGGCTGCAGGGTCACAGAAGCAGGCGAGCGGATAGCTGATGACTTTTATGGCAATCACAGCTACAATAAGGCGCGCAAAGAGTTCAGAAACACCGCCCATCATAGGCAGAAAGCCGTAGCCGCAACCCTGCATTGCATTTCGGAAAATAAAGATGGTGCAGAGCGGTACATAAAAAAGAGCACACATATAGGAATAAGTCTTTGCCCATGGCATCATGGCGGCCATATCGACATCACCCGAGAAGAAGAGGGAAAGACATGGCTTCAGAAGAAGGAAGACGAGAACAGCGGCTGCGATCGAATACGTGACGGAAGTCAGAAGTGCAGCGCGAACTCCCTTTTTAATCCGTGGAATATCGCCCTTTCCGAAATTTTGTCCGCTGTAGGTTGCCATCGTCTGTCCCATTGCGGAAAAGCCCTGTGTGACCAGATTCTGCAGCTTACAGGCCGCCGTAAAAGCGGCAACTGCCTCCGAGCCGAACAGGTTAATGGCAGCCTGCATAATCATTGTACCAGATGCGGTGATGGCAAACTGGAGTGCCATCGGAATGCCCATCGAGAGCTGATGGCGGGAATCTGCCGCATGAAGCTTCCAGTGGTGTTTTTCCGGCCACATATCCGGCATGGAGCGATAAATATAAAAAAGACAGAGCACAGCAGAAATTCCCTGGGAGAAAACGGTTGCATATCCGGCTCCCGCAACGCCCATTTTAAAACGAATGATGAGAAGCAGATCCAGAAGAACATTTAATACAGCCGAAAAAATCAGGAACATCAGCGGAGTCTGGCTGTTTCCTACTGCACGCAGATAGGAGGAAAGCAGATTGTAAAAAATCGTAGCGATCAGGCCACCGCAGATAATCATAATATAGGTATAAGCGTCCTGAAAAATATTTTCCGGTGTGTTCATGAGATGCAGCAACGGCCGCATGGAGATCATGCTGAAGAATGTCAGGACAACCGTGAAAAGGAGAGCCAGTAGAATGCCGTTTGCCACACTTCGCTTTACTCCGCTCGTATCCTTTGCACCGAACCGTTGCGATGTCAGAACCGTAAAGCCTGCTGTGATGCCCTGCGCAAATCCAAGCACCAGGAACATAATCGTTCCCGTAGAACCAACTGCAGCCAGTGCATCCGCTCCGACATATCGGCCAACGATAATCGTGTCTGCCATGTTGTAGAGTTGCTGGAAAATGTTTCCGATAATCAGCGGCAGCGTAAACCGCAGAATGACCGGCAGCGGACTGCCCTTTGTCATATCTCTTTCCATGAAAAAACCTCCTCAGAATGATGGTAAAATTAGTTTTATCTTCGTTTCAAACGAAAGCTATTTTATCACATTCCAAAGAGGTTGTCACACCTTATTTTGACATTTTTCCGGTAATTTTTGATTGATTGAAATCAGAAATTTTCCAGTCTGTTTTTATAGAAGTTTTTCATACACAGTTTTGATTTTTTCCGCCGTCTGCTGCAGCTTCTGCGCACGGTGTCCGAAAATTCGAACAGCAAGATCGCCGCCGGAGAGCGTCGTTGCGCCGCCGTCGATTTCCGGATCGCCGTCAAGAATTTCCCGGATTTCATTGAGAAGCGTATCCGCGTATTCTGTCCGTGAGAGAAAAAGGTTCGCCATATGCGTGTATCCCTCGTACATACCAATCCCTTCCATCGGCATCTGATCGGGCAGATAGCAGGTGTTGTCGCGGTAGATCAGCTTTTGACCGCGGAAAATCTGTACCTTTGAGGCAAAGCGGCGGTACTGGAACCGCTCTTCGTGCGCATTCCGTCCGCAGGAGATGATTTCCAGCAGAAACAGGCGGGATGTCTCGTCTGCCAGATGAATCGTCATTGTACTCGTAAAAGAAGACTGTGCAAACGGAATGACGGGCTGCGGATAGTAGTAAAGTACCGCGTGCGGATCAACCTGAACGGAAATTGTGCGGGATGCCGATCCCTCGTCCATTTTGTGGATCTTCTCAAACGACTGCGACAGGACCTCGAGATCCGCCCCCTCTTTTACATGGTAAGAAAATTCCTGTGAATCCCCTTCCATAATACCCGCGGAGGCACAGAGAGGCATGATCTGGATTCCGCCGTTCTCTTTTGCAAACGGAGCCATAATCTTGTACGGCGCCGTAAAGGAGAGGTCTTCGAGAATCGTCTTTCCGTTTTTTAACGCCGCGCAGGCCGTGATGCGGGAAATCTTTCCGAATTTGTTTTCCATAAGCATCACATTCCTTCTAAGAGCACATTTTCTTTGATCCAGGAAACAACATCATCCACATGGACGTCGCCGCGGATGTTGGTGAACAGAAATGGACGCTCGCCACGCATTTTTTTCGAATCGTGTTCCATGACTTCCAGGCTTGCACCGACATACGGAGCCAGATCAATCTTGTTGATGACGAGAAGATCGGACCGTGTAATGCCAGGGCCGCCTTTCCGCGGAATCTTATCGCCCTCAGCGACATCGATAACAAAGATCGTGGCGTCCACAAGCTCCGGACTGAACGTAGCGGAGAGGTTGTCACCGCCGCTCTCGATAAAGAGAAGCTCGATGTCCGGGAACCGCTCCATCATCTCGTCGACGGCCTCGAGGTTCATCGAAGCATCCTCGCGGATCGCGGTGTGCGGGCAGCCGCCGGTCTCCACGCCGATGATGCGTTCCACCGGAAGGACGCTGTTCTTCGCGAGAAACTGTGCGTCCTCCTTTGTATAAATATCGTTGGTAATAACGCCAATACTGTAATCGTTTGCCATTTTCCGGGACAGCGCCTCAATCAGTGCCGTTTTTCCGGAGCCGACCGGTCCTGCTACTCCAATTTTTACGTAAGACATAACACATACCTCTTTTCCTGAAAATAATGATTGCGCGAAACAAACACATTACGACATATAAAGACGGGAATACAGTGTTTCATGCTGGATTCCGCGGATATCAAAGCCCGGCGCAGAAAGACAGAGATCCTCCGCACTCCGGTGTTCCAGATCTTTTAAAATCTCGGCAAATTCCGCATAGCATCCGCCGAGAAGCTGCTGTCCGGCGCTCTGGCTTAACGGTATCGTTTTGACGCAGTTTGTCACGATCGCGGAAGTCTGCGCATAGAGATAATGCGACAGCGCATCGGCAAGCGGAATGTTCATGGCAGCGCAGAAAACACCGTAGATACAGCAGTGGTTTATCGCCTGCCCTTTCCTGGCAGTAAGATAACGACGGAAGATCCCGTTTTCCTCTTTTGTCACGGGCAGCTCCAGCTTTTCGATCGTCTTTGCAAAACGGGACCCCATTTTCCGTGCGGCCTCCCTTTGTTCCATCGGAATCCGCGACGCTTCCAGAATTTCTTCAATCGAAAGAAGCTGTTCCAGATCCCCGTCTGCGGCAGCAAGATAGGAGAGTCTTGCGGCGAGAAGCTCCGTGAAGGCAAGATTCCATCGGATTTTGTGGTGGATATATTCCTTTGCCGTCGCCTCATCGTGCACAATTCCACGCTGAATATACGTTTCGAGTCCCTGCGAGTGCGAGTACGCGCCGATCGGAAACAGGGCGTCGTTGATCTGAAGAAGATAAAAATTAAGTTCGGACATAAAAAGTCTCCTGAAAAATCATAAGATATCGAATGAGCCTGCCCGCGAAAAGGGGCCGGCCCATTCTTTTCTGCGTGCGGACAGACCGCATCAGTGATGATGATTGTGGATCGATGCGGAAATCCGCTGGTCGAAGTCGAGCTTTTTCAGTTCTTTTTCGGCCGTAACGCCGTGGAGTTTCTGAAGCATCAGAAGCATCGGCTCATTGTAAATCGTGATAAAAGTATCGTTTTCGCCCCAGAACAGCGGTGCATGGCGGTTGCCGATCTCGTAGCAGACCTTTGCCGCCTGCTTTTCGTGACCCGGAGTAAGGGAAACGCGGATCACCTCGCACGGAGGCGTATTGACGGCGATGATTTTTTCATCGTCTGCATAGAGCACATCACCCTGATACAGACCCCTTGTGAGAATGGAATCGTCCATGCGGATGCCGAGCTCCGTTCCGTGGTCGGTCGTCTTTTTATGAATCTTTTTGAAGGCTTCATGCCATTCGATATCGACGTATTCGATCGTTTTTCCGGAAGTGTCAAATTTCGAAAGTTTTCCTAAAATCTGTTCGCAAACCATTGAAAAAAGTTCCTCCTTACCGAATTACCAGATCTGAAGCAGCATCATGACGCCCGGGATCCACGCGGTGACAACGCCCTCAAATACCTGAGGCACGGCACAAATTTTCCGAGCTTCTTTCCGCAGATATCCTCCACAAAAGAAGTACCCCAGAGAATGGCCCACAGATACCAGATGCCCGCCCAGCGGAGATCCGGCGTGATGCCAAGCGCCGCGCTTCCAATGAAGCCTTCGATCGTTCCGAAGATGACAGCGTTGACGGCAACAAAGGTCGAAAACCACGCAAAAGGGATCGGGCTGGCGTTTAAAAATTTATTGACGGCCACAAAGAGGTAAGTGAAGCAGAACAGCAGTCCCGTTCCGGCAGCGTAATAATTTCCCTGCACGAGATTCACGAAGTTGATGAAAAGGGAAAGTCCGCCGGTAAAGATATTCATTACAGCGGCCGAGCGTCCATCCACATGGTACAGGGTGCACATGCCGTTGTTGATCAGTACAATTCCTACAAATAAAAGACACACTCCAAGCATAATAAAATTCTCCTCGTATGGTTTTACAGAATGCAGAGCCGTTTAGAACAGGCTGTAAAGCTGGGTCAGCGGCAGTTTTTCTGCTGGCTTGGAAGTGATCTCCTCGCCGTCAACAGTGACCTTATATGTCTCCGGATCTACGGTAAGCACCGGCGTGCGGTCGTTCCATACCATATCCTTTTTGCTGATACTGCGGCAGCCGTGTACCGGGACAACCGTTTTTTCCAGTCCGTATGCGTCTTTGATACCGGCATCGAAAGCAGCCTGGGAAACGAAGGTCAGGCATGCCTCCTGTTTTGCTTTTCCGTGAGCGGCAAACATCGGCTGATAGCAGACCGGCTGTGTCGTCGGGATCGAAGCGTTGGCGTCTCCCATTTTCGAAGCGACGATCATACCGCCTTTGATGATCATATCCGGTTTGGAGCCGAAGAAAGCAGGATTCCAGAGCACGAGATCAGCAAATTTTCCCTTTTCGACCGAGCCGACATACTCGGAGATACCGTGGGTGATGGCCGGGTTGATCGTATATTTTGCGATATAACGTTTCACGCGGAAGTTATCGTTTTCATGACCGGCATCCTCCGGCAGAGCGCCGCGCTCATCCTTCATTTTGCTTGCGGTCTGCCACGTACGGGTGATGACCTCACCGACACGGCCCATCGCCTGGGAGTCGGAACTCATCATACTGAAAATACCCATATCGTGCAGAACATCCTCTGCGGCGATCGTCTCCGGGCGGATACGGGAATCCGCGAACGCAACGTCTTCCGGGATGTGCTTGTCGAGGTGGTGGCATACCATCAGCATGTCAAGATGCTCATCAAGTGTGTTGACAGTGTAAGGCATTGTCGGATTCGTGGAGGAAGGCAGAACGTTCGGTGCAGCAGCAGCGCGGATGATGTCCGGTGCGTGGCCGCCGCCGGCTCCCTCGGTGTGGTACGTATGGATGGTTCTTCCGCCGATGGCCGCAAGCGTATCTTCGACGCATCCGCCTTCGTTCAAAGTATCGGTGTGGATGGCAACCTGGACATCGAACTCATCGGCAACGTTGAGGCAGTGGTTAATGACCGCCGGCGTTGCGCCCCAGTCCTCGTGGATTTTCAGGCCCATCGCACCGGCTTTGACCTGCTCAATCAGCGGAGCCTCGTCGGAGCAGTTGCCCTTGCCGAGAAAACCAAGGTTCATCGGATATTCCTCTGCGGCTTTCAGCATCATGCGCAGATTCCACGGTCCCGGGGTACACGTCGTTGCGTTCGTGCCGTCCGCCGGGCCGGTGCCGCCGCCGATCATCGTGGTCACGCCGCTGTAGAGGGAGCAGTCAATCTGCTGCGGGCTGATAAAGTGGATGTGAGTATCGATGCCGCCTGCCGTAACGATCATACCCTCGCCGGCCAGAGCCTCGGTCGATGCGCCGACCGTCATGCCAGGAGTCACGCCGTCCATGACATCCGGGTTTCCGGCTTTTCCGATGCCGGCAATTTTTCCGTCTTTGATTCCGATGTCTGCTTTTACAATGCCTGTAGCATCCACGATCAGAGCGTTTGTGATGACAAGATCAAGGTCTCCGTCTCTGCTGCAGGTCTTGACGGACTGTCCCATACCGTCGCGGATGGATTTGCCGCCGCCGAATTTTACTTCATCGCCGTATGTGGTGTAGTCTTTTTCGACTTCAATCACAAGGCTGGTGTCGGCAAGGCGGACCTTATCGCCGACGGTCGGACCGTACATAGCGGCATATTTACTTCCGGAAATTTTTACACTCATTTTTGCTGTCCCTCCTTACAGAAATCCTTTTAACTTCGCGTTTTCCAGTGATGCGGCTTTCGTGTCAGCGGTAGCCTGTGCGCGGGTCAGGTCATTCAGACCGAAGACACGTTTTCTGCCGCCCATCTCGACGAGCTGCACCTCTTTTTCCTCGCCCGGCTCAAAACGGACCGAAGTTCCGGAAGGAATATCGAGGTGATAACCGTACGCCGTTTCCCGGTCAAAAGAGAGGCACCGGTTGACCTCAAAGAAATGAAAATGGGAGCCGACCTGAACGGGACGGTCGCCCTTATTTGCTACCATGACAGTGACTGTCTTTTTGCCTTCGTTTAATGTGATCTCGCGATCGGAAGCCATGATTTCACCGATTTTCATATGATGTCTCCTCCTTACTGAATAGGATTATGTACAGTGACCAGTTTGGTTCCATCCGGGAACGTCGCCTCGACCTGAACCTCGCCGATCATATCGGCAACGCCGTCCATGACATCGTCGCGGGTCAGAATCTTTGTGCCGAGCTGCATCAGCTCCACAACGGTCTTTCCGTCCCTTGCCAGTTCCAGAAGCTCGGAACTGATGTAGGCGAGTGCTTCCGGGTAATTCAGTTTCAGGCCGCGTGCTCTCCGCTCTTTGGCGAGATTACCGGCCATATGAAGCATCAGTTTTTCCTGTTCCTTGGGATTTAATCTCATGGTGTTCCTCCTTTTTTGCATAGAAAAAGAGCAGACCAGGGAGAAAACATTTCTGTTCAGACTCCTTTGTCTGCTCTTTCATATTTTATATCACGCATTATAACGGGTGTTTTTTATTTGGTCAAGAACTTTTTGCTATTTTTTTGATTGCTTTTTTCATGTACAGCAGAGGAAAAACCATAGAAAGCAAAGAAAAGAGGGGAAAATGCAGAAGAAAACAAAGAAAATTCTCTGAAATAAACAGTATATAACAGTTGACAACAGTAGCAGACTGTTATATACTGTTTATTGTAAAGGAGAAGAGAAACGATATGCATATTATTTTGAATCATTCCTCCATGGTGCCGATCTACGAGCAGCTCATGGAGCAGATCAAATCAGAAATTATCAATACAGCATTAAAAGAAGGAGAGGCGCTCCCATCCGTCCGTTCTCTGGCCGGGGAACTGCGGATCAGTGCGCTGACCGTCAAAAAGGCGTATGACAAGCTGGAAGAGGAAGGATTTGTTACAACGATTCACGGAAAGGGAACGTATGTAACGGCTTCCGACAAACAGCTCGCGCTGGAGGCAAGGCAGAGAGAAGCAGAGGCGGATTTTGAAAAAGCCATCGACCGTGCCCTTGCGATGGGAATGAGCCGGGAGGATATTCTGGAGACAGTAACCCTTCTTCTGGAGGAAAAATAAGGAATGCCGGAGCAGCGGCAGAAAGGAAGAGACAGACATGATAAAAATGCAGAATGTCAGAAAGGTGTATCCGGGATTTGATTTTGAGCTTTCTATGGAGATTCCGGAGGGAAGAATCACCGGACTGATTGGAAAAAACGGAGCCGGAAAAAGCACGGCGATCCGGCTGATGCTCGGCCTTGCAAAAGCAGATGGCGGAATAATCGAACTCTTTGGAAAACCGATCACAGAAATTATGGCAGAGGACCGGCAGAATATCGGCGTTTCGCTGGCAGAATCTGGATTTAACGGACAGTTACCATCGTGGAAGTGGAGAAAATTCTGGCGAAAATGTATCCAAAGTTTGAGGAAAGCTGGTTCACCAGAGAGTGCCAGAAGCTGCATCTTCCGGAAGGAAAACAGTTCAAGGAATTTTCCAATGGAATGAAGGCGAAGCTGCGTGTACTTACCGCCCTGTCACACAAGGCACAGCTTCTGATCCTCGACGAGCCGACCGCAGGACTCGATGTGGAAGCGAGAAATGAGATTCTCGACCTGCTGCGCGAATACGCGGCCGAAGATGAGAGCCGGACGATCCTCATTACGTCCCACATCGCCTCCGATCTCGAGCATCTCTGCGATGACATTTATCTGATTCACGGGGGAAAACAGCTCCTGCACGAGGAGACGGATGTGATTCTCGAGCAATACGGTCTCATCAAGGCAGACGAGGCGCAGTATGCGGCGCTCGACAAAGAATATCTGATCGATACCCAGAAAGAACCGTATGGCTATGCATGCCTTACCAACGACAGAAAATATTACGAAGAAAACGTTCCCGACCTTGTAGTAGAGCGGGCCGGAATTGATGATGTAATTTTGATGATGACAGGAGGAGAAAAAAGATGAGTGGATTATTAGAGAAAGATATCTGTCTGCTGTTAAAAGGCCATCGCAACACGATGATCCTTTTCCTTATGATCTGTGTATTCCTCGGACTTAGCCAGACGGACACCTTTATTCTGGGCTATTTTCCGTTTCTGATGATCGTTCTGCTGATCGGAACGCTTTCCTGCGATGAAGCGGATAACGGACTGCCGTTCCTGTTCACACTCCCGATTGACCGGAAACTGTATATCCGCGAAAAATACCTGTTCTGCGTGGCCGGAACCGTAGTATCGTTTGTCCTCGCCTGGGCGTTATACCTGGTATCCCTGCTGGTGCACGGCGTTTCGAATGTATCTGGTGTTCTCTCGGAAAATGCGGGAATGATACCGGTCTTTCTGGCGGTATTTTTCATCACCATTTCCATCATGATTCCGGTGCAGATCAAATGCGGAGCAGAAAGCGCACGGGTCATGATGGCAGGAATCTGTTTTCTGTTTGCCGGTGTGATTCTGTTTGTGCAGAAAGTCGCAGGAGAAGCGACACTGGATCAAATCACGGAGCTGATTGGCACCATTACGGGCACAATTCCGGGCCAGGCAGGAATTTTTACTGCAGGCATCGTGGTTTTGCTGATTTCGTACCGGATCAGTGTAGGATTTATGGAGAAACAGGAATTTTAGAAAAAACGAAAGACGTCAGATTTCATTTTAAAACGTGAAATCTGGCGTTTTTGCTGTGATAAAATTTGCAGAAACTTGAAAAAAATGGCATTGTATGGTATTCTTTACAGGATGTTGCTTAAAAATTATATAAGAAGAAACAGAGGAAAAAATGAAAAAATTATTTGCACAGATTGTGAAATTCGGTATCGTCGGCTTCATCAGCTTTGGTATTGATTACGTGACCGGACTGATCGTTCTGAACCTTGTTATGGCGCTGACCTCCAGTTCATATTTTGAAATGGCATCGCTTGTCGGTTCTATTGCCGGATTTACTGTGTCCGTCATCGCTAATTACATTTTAAGTTTCAAATTTGTCTTTGAGCGAAAAGAAGACCTGAACAAAAAAGTCGAATTCATTACCTTCGTCGTCCTTTCCCTGATCGGAATGCTGCTGAACAGCTTCCTGATCTGGATTGTAGTAGGACCCATCTACCGGGGGAGCACTGCACTGCAGCAGCACATCGGCTACAACCTGATTTACACCATTGCAAAAGTCTTTGCAACTGCGGTTGTCATGGTGTACAACTTTATTACCAGAAAAATCTTTCTGGAGAAGAAATGATTCTGAAAAAAATCTGAAAAGAAGGCAGCGGAGAAAAACGCTGCCTTCTTTTCAAAGAAAGATAAAAAGGAAAGGCTGGTGAAGAGAGAATGAACCTTCCCATTCAACTACAGGCAGGATTGTACCTGTATCTGATCTGTATTAATATGATCACCATAGCAGTCTATGGCATCGATAAACGAAACGCTGTGCATGGAAAATGGAGAATCCGTGTCTCGACGCTTCTTACCCTGGCCGCAGTCGGCGGTTCGGCAGGAGCACTGCTGGCGATGCACCTGTTCCATCACAAGACAAGAAAAAAGAAGTTTACCATCGGCGTTCCGCTGATGCTGCTGGTGCAGATCGCGCTTTTTTTCTTTCTTGTGAAAGCAGATTTTTCGATCTCAATCTGAGAAAGAAAGGTGATGAAAATGGAAATGAGCCGTCCAGTCCTTCGGCGGCTATGCAGACGCACAGCTTAGCCGCCTGCAAAATGCGTTGGCGCGCGGCACTTTCTTGCAGAGTGAGAAAGAACAGCATATTTATGAAATGCTTTTAGATATGTAAAAACATCTGTCCAATAGGGCAGATGTTTTTACGTGTGCCATTATTGTGACAGATGATATAATATTATGATAAAAAGCGGCGAAAAGGTAAGATACATATAAAATGATCAAAAGGAGAAAGAATGGGAACTGATCATAAAGAAAAACTGATTCGAGTGTTACAGATTTTAGAGGAAACAGATGAAAAAAGTCCGATGAATGCGACACAGATTTTGAAATATCTGGAAGAGGAATATCAAATAGAACAGGTCGATCGCCGTTCTGTTTATCGTGATATTAAAATGCTGCAATTTTGTGGTTATGAAATATATCAGTGTGCGGATAAAAAGATGGGCTGGTATATGAAAAAACATATATTTTCGGACTGGGAAATTAAAATTATGTTGGATGCAGTACAGCAGGCAAGATGCATTTCTGCAAAGGAAGCAAAGGAATTGAAAGAACGACTATTGGATCTTACAAGTAAGAGAAGTCGAAGCAGATTTTGTCATATGATGACACCCAAGGCAGGAAACATGGATTCTGATAGGGAAACAGGATACTACATTGAAACAATGCTGGAAGCTATGTATCTCCATAAAAAAATTGAATTTCAATATACAGAAGTAAATGAGAAGTTGCAAAAGGTGCTTCGAAGAGAAGGAAAAAAATATTCGCTTAATCTTTATGAAATATATTGGTCTGATAATACCTATTATTTAATCGGGGCACATGATCATTATGATAGACTTACAAGTTATAGGCTTGATCGAATTGAAAATCTGGAGATATCACAGAGTGACGCGATTGATGCTGTAGAAAAAATAGGTCCAAATCCCGAACTTATTATTCGGAAATATATTGAAGAAAGTGTAAACCATTTCCTGGGGGAAACCGTAAGAATAGAAGTGGAATATAAATCAGAACCGGCGACAAATGCAATTCTCTATGATTTTGTTGGGAAAAATGTATCGGTCCAAAAACTGGAAAATGGAAATTGCAGAGCCGTTTTTTATAAAATGAACAGTGTAACTTTACTTGGATGGTTCATGAAATATATGGATAAGTTTATGGTTATAGAACCACAAATGCTGCGGGAAAATATAAAGACAAAATTGGAGAATACATTGGAAATAATGAATAATATAAATGGATCACAATAATACAGGACAAAAAAATATGATAAAACAAACTTTATGAAAACCAGGAGGAACTATATTGGAAAAAGATTTAAAAATGGAAGTATTTGCGTCAGTAGATACTGTAAAACCGGTAGAATTTCATGTTTATGAACTTCATGTACAAAAAATAGGAAATACATATTCTATTATCAGAGGGGTAGCCTGGAAATTACGAAACTGGAATCAGGCAGGCGTATTTGAAGATGGAAACAAAATCTATGCGACGGAAAAACTGCAAGAGAAAATCCCAAATGCTGATTTTACAGTCGAATATGAGGGATCACGAGAACTGCCTGTTTTAGAAAACAGAAGAATCTATCAGGAACTTATCAAATACTGGATCACACAAAAACTATCCCAAATTTTAATTTTTGGAAAATACAGAAAATATTCCTGTAAAAGTAATGTGACAAGTAAGTGGATTATGACAAATCAGGGATTTGAGACGTTTTCGTCAGGAACAGAGAAATTAGTCTGGAACGGAAATATAATTTCTGGGTTACTATTATGGATGATGAAAAAGCATATCTGAGAATTGATACCAGCAGTCTTTTTTCATCGAATCAAACTGTAGCTGATTATCTGGAAAAAGGACTAAATCTAATTGGTCAGGAAGTAAAAAATGACTGGGCAAAGAATAATCAGACAGGCATTCTGACAGAAATCTGTGATTTGACCGTAACGGATAAACTGGATTTTGCAGATAGTCTAAAGGCGTATTATATCCAACGAAATGAAGCATACAGGGTAGAGAATATTTCTGATGATACCAGGATGGTTAAGGTGGCACTTCAGACGGGAATAGAATTACCTTATTATCCGCAGGCATTAAAACCAGTATTGACAAGAGAAACGGTAAGCCGTATGGATGCAGCTTTTTCTATGCGGACAGAGTCTTTGGTAAAACGGAATATGAAGACCAGAGTACTTTTAGACCAGGATTTTATACAGGATATTGGAACGATTGAGCCACTTGACGGAATGAAATTTGAAACAGATCCATGTACAGTAGAGAAAATTGGCTATAAGAAAGGTAAAGTTAAAGAACCGCTGTTAGTTTGTGGAAAAGATAAGGCTCTTAAATGCGGCGAAGAATTTAAAGTATTCAACTACGGTTTTTATCGAAAGACGGAAAAAGAAATAAAAATAGGATATTTGTATCCGAGAAATTCCTATGATTTGATGAAGGCAGTTGTAAATGGGATTTATACCTTTGCGAAACTTGGAAAGTATCACGGGGAAAAGGATTTATATACCATGGCGGGACTGCTGGATCTGGATGTAAAGGCAATGGTACGGGAAGAATATGAGTTGGGAGATATTACAGATTATAAAAGAGCTGCCAATAAATTGCAGAAGATAGAAGGAATCAATCTGGTCATTGCACTTGTACCAGATGGGATGGAGGAAGATGGACCGTACAATCCGTTTAAAACTATTTGGGCAAAGGCTAATATCCCGTCACAGATGATCAGTATGAAAACAGCAAAATTGTTCGCTGAGGAAGCAAAAGAAGGGAATAAGGCAAAAAATAATTCAAGATATTATCTTCACAATATAATTCTTGGAATTCTTGGAAAAACAGGCGGGATTCCATGGGTTGTAAAAGATATGCCTGGCAATGTGGATTGTTTTGTAGGTCTTGATGTTGCGACGATAGCAAAAGGAATTCATTATCCTGCCTGCTCGGTTGTATTTGACAAATATGGCCGTCTGCTTGGATTTTATAAACCGGCAGCACCACAGCAGGGAGAAAAAATTACTACCAGGATTCTTCAGGATATTTTTGATCAGGTGATTTTTGCATATGAAGACCGTTTTGGTGAAATGCCGAAGAACATTGTGATTCATCGAGATGGATTCAGCAATGAAGATGATGAATGGTATAAAAATTACTTTGCGGCCAAGGGAATTATGTATAATATTATTGAAGTAAGAAAAAATATCAGCAGTAAACTGATATTCTGGCAGAATGGGCAGATAGAGAATCCACCGATGGGATACTGTGTTTATAACGCAGACAAAGGATATCTTGTGACGACAAATATGAAAAATAAAAAAGGATCACCGAATCCCATTTTGATTGAGAAAAAATGTGGAAATCTTTCTATGGCTGATATTTTGACACAGGTGCTTTATCTTTCGCAGTTACACGTGGGGTCAACACAAAAAATGCGGCTTCCTATTACGACTGGATATGCGGACAAAATTTGTAAGAATAGAGAATTTGTTCCGGAAGGAAAGATGGACGATCGGCTATTCTTTTTGTGAAAAATAAAACATAGATAAAAATGAGACGACAGGGATTCTGGAGTTTTTTTAGAAAAAATGCTATAATAGTCTGCAAAGAGACATCCCATAAGAAACCAAGGAGGATTTTGAAATGAACAGTATTTTTCACAGAATCAGTGTTAGAAAATATGAAGACAAGCCGGTTGAAAAAGAAAAAATTATGCAGATCTTAAAAGCAGGCATGCAGGCTCCAAGCGCGTGCAACCAGCAGCCGTGGGAATTTTATGTGGTAACGGATAAGAAAAAAATTGAGGCGCTTTCTAAAATGACATCGTACACCGGCTGCGCGGCAAAAGCTCCGGTTGTGCTGGTATCGGCATATCGCCTGGAAGGTCTTGTCGCTCCAGCATTTGCGCAGATCGATATGTCGATTGCCCAGGAAAATATCTGGCTGGAAACGGATGCGCTTGGTCTTGGCGGCGTATGGTTCGGCATTGCACCAAATGAAGAAAATATGGAAAAAGTAAGAGTTCTGCTGGGACTGCCGGAAGAAGTTAATGTCTTTGCGCTGTTTGCTCTTGGCTATCCTGCCGAGCACAGAGAGCAGCAGGACCGCTTTAAACCAGAACGGATTCATTTTATCGATGAATAAAACAAAGAAGCCGGCAGACCGCCTGATTTTCCATGTAGATGTCAACAGCGCCTTTTTATCCTGGGAGTCCGCGCGGCGGATGAAAGAGGGGCTGCCGGATCTGCGGGACATTCCCGCCTGCATCGGCGGTGACCCGGCAAAAAGGACGGGTATCGTTGTAGCAAAGTCGATTCCGGCGAAAAAATGCGGTGTCCAGACCGGCGAGCCTGTGGCAATGGCACTGCGGAAATGCCCGAATATGGTTATTGTTCCCAGTGATTTCGATCTTTATGTCAAGTGCTCCCGGGCCTTCAAGAAAATCTGCGCATCCTACACTCCGGTCATGGAGTCTTTCTCGATTGACGAAGTGTTCCTTGATATGACGGGAACCTCTCTTTTGTACCCGGATCCGATCGCGGCAGCACATGAAATTAAAGACCGGATTTCCGACGAGCTGGGATTTACGGTAAATGTCGGCATTTCCACCAATAAACTCCTGGCCAAAATGGCGTCCGATTTCGAAAAACCGAACAAAGTGCATACCCTGTTTCCAGAAGAAATCCCTGCGAAGATGTGGCCTCTTCCGGTACGCGAGCTTTTGTTTCTCGGCAAAGCGTCCGAAAAGAAGCTGACCGAGGCCGGAATCCGCACGATCGGAGATCTGGCACATGCATGGGAAACTGATATTCAGACCCTGATTGGCAATAAAAACGGCCATCAGCTGTACCAGTACGCCCGCGGCATCGACGATTCCCCCGTAAAAGCACAGCCCGATGAGGCGAAAGGCTTCAGCGCAGAGACGACCTTTAACGAGGACATCGTCTCTATCGAACAGGTCGACCCGATTCTTCTCGCCCAGTGTGACATCGTGGCCGCCCGCATGCGTCGGAAAAAGAAAAAATGCACCTCCGTTTCCATAACCTTCCGCACCCTCGATTTCCGAAACCGCTCACACCAGACAAAACTTCCAAATGCGACCGATATCACAGATGAAATCTACCGCTGCGCCAAACAGCTCTTCCGCGAATCCTGGAAAGGAGAGCCCCTCCGCCTGATCGGTGTCTCCGTAACCGGCCTTACCGAAGACGATTTCGAACAGCTCTCCCTCTTCGAAGATCCCGAAAAGAAGGAGAAAAGCCGTAAACTCGATGCCGCCCTCGACGCAATCCGCCAGAAATTCGGCAACGACAAAGTCACCCGCGCAAGCATCCTGAACGGAACACAGGGAATTGCAAGAAAGGCAAAGGCACAGATGAAGAATGATGCGGAAAATTGAAAAAATGGCAGATCAGAAGTCATACAACCTCTGATCTGCCATTTTTTTGCGCACAGAAATGCAGGTGATATCTTATCTTGAAATCAGCGCCTCCGCATGCTTTAACGCATCCGAAATATTCGCACAGAAATTTTCTTCCCCGACAAGCTCCACAAAGCCGGATTTTTTCATCATCTTCATCGGCTGCTCATTCACGTGAGAAAAGACGAGGGTGATCCCTTTCGATTCGCAGAGCTTCGTCAGATTCTGGAGCGCATTCATGGCCGTACTGTCGATTGTCGGTACGCTCCGCATCCGGAGAACGAGACACTTCGTGAAATCCTTTACCACGATGTGCTCAATCGCATCCGCCGCGCCAAAGAAGAGCGGTCCTGTGATCTCGTATACACGGATTTCCAGCGGCAATTTTTGCAGATGCTCATCCACCGCCGGGGAATCATCGTCCACATAGACCCAGCTGTCGGCGTGCGTTTCCTCGCTCATCCGCTTGATGAAAAGCAGGCAGGCCAGAACCATGCCGATCTCGATTGCGACAACGAGATCAAACACAACGGTCAGCACAAACGTAGTAAAAAGAACGATAATATCACTCTTCGGAGCCGTGCGCACGAGATGCACGAAGGTTCTCCACTGGCACATATTGTAGGCGACAAGGAACAGAATCGCGGCAATCGTCGGCATCGGAATCATGCCCGCAAACGGCATCAGCACAACAAGAACGATGACGAGCGTAATGGAATGCACCATACCCGCAACCGGCGTGCGTCCGCCGTTTTTGATATTTGCCGCCGTTCTGGCAATCGCTCCCGTAGCCGGAATACCGCCGAAGAGAGCAGAAGCAATATTTCCGGCACCCTGTGCAATCAGCTCCGTATCCGAACGATGCTTGCTGTTGATCATGCCGTCCGCGACAACACAGGAGAGAAGCGACTCAATCGCAGCAAGCACCGCGATCGTAAACGCATTTGGAATCGCCGACTGAATCAGTTTCATGTCAAAAACCGGCAGATGAAGCGTCGGAAGCGCATTGCTGATTGTGTACAGATTTCCAATCGTAGAAACGTGCAGCGGCAGAAACTGAACCATCAGAATACCGGCAATAACAGCAATCAGCGATCCCGGGATTTTCTTGAAAATAAGCGGAGACACGATCAGAATAGCAAGGCTGACCCCGCCGACAATCAGAGCATCCGGTGAAATCGTGGAAAAATTCTCCGCAAATGCCTTCAGTTTTTCCATCGTTTCAATCGGCTTTACCCCGTCAGGATACGTAATGCCGCAGAAATCCTTTAACTGTCCGATCACGATTGTCACCGCAATACCGGAAGTAAAACCCGTTGTAATCGTATAAGGAATAAACTTGATCAGACTTCCAAAATGACAGAATCCCATGATAATAAGGAAGACACCGGCAAGAATGGTCGCCGTCATCAGCCCCTCGAGGCCGTCCCGCGCGACAATACCGGCAACAATCGTGGCAAACGCGGCCGTCGGACCGGCAATCTGGACACAGCTTCCGCCGAGCGCGGAAATCACAAAGCCCGCCACAATCGCAGTGAAAATACCAGCCTCCGGTCCCACGCCGGAAGCAAGAGCCAGTGCAATAGAAAGAGGAAGTGCAATGATCGCAACGATGATACCGGCAGTCACATCTTTGGCAAACTGCGCGCGGTCATAGGACTTCAGAGAAGTGAGTAGCATTGGTTTGAACGAATTCATTTGAAAACGGCGCGTCGCATTCTCGTTACTTTAGTGATGAGTTAGACGCGCAAGATTTTTGACAAAAGAAGAACAAATGTTTGATATATTCCTATGTATATGGTATAATGTTTTTATGGGAAAAGATATGTTTACAATTAATAAAAATGATCTTTCATATGGTAGAGGATATGTATACTCTCTGCAGTATCATCTGGTCTGGTGTACCAAGTATAGAAAAAAGGTTTTAAGAGATGGAATTGATTTGGAATGCAAAGAAATGCTGGAAGGTCTTGCACAGGAATATAAATTTCAAATTCTGGCTATGGAGGTTATGCCGGACCATGTTCATCTGCTTGTAGACTGCAGACCACAGTTTTATATTTCAGATATGATCAAAATCATGAAGGGGAATCTTGCGCGTCAGATGTTTCTTTCCCATCCAGAATTAAAGAAAGAGCTGTGGGGAGGGCATTTGTGGAATCCGTCTTATTGTGCAGTAACGGTCAGTGACCGAAGCCGTGAACAGGTACTTGCTTACATAGAAGGTCAGAAGGAAAAATCCAGTTAAAACCAGAAAGGGGAAGAACGATGAAAATCATATCCAGTTATGGTGTAGAATTACGAAAACAGAATATTCCGATCCGCCAGACACTGGAGATTTACCGTTCTGCTGTCGGCTATCTGGTCAAAGTGTATGAATCTGTATGGGAAGAACTGGCAAAAATTGAGAACAGTAAGAAACGTTTCAATGCAGCGGAACATCTGGTGCATACAACGAAACGGAATCCGGCCCGGTTTGATTTTGACTTCTGTTTTCCAAAGATGCCATCTTATTTCAGGAGGGCAGCAGTACAGCATGCGCTTGGGAGTGTATCTTCTTATCAGACGCGTCTGGAACACTGGAAAGCAGAGGGGCAGAAAAAGGGAAAGCCGTATCTGGAAAGTAAACAGTATGCGATGCCTGTTTTTTACCACGATGTCATGTACCGTAAAAATACAGAAGAGAAAGATGCGGCGTTTTTAAAACTATACGATGGACGCGGCTGGAAATGGTTTGCTGTGCGGATGAAACATACGGATATGGAATACTTAAGAAAACATTGGTCCGGGGAAAAGGCTTCGGCCCCAATACTGGAGAAAAAGCACCACAAATATTTTCTGCGTTTTACGTATACGGAAGAGGTATCTTTAAACAAAACACCTGTCAAAGAACAGACGATCTGCAGTGTGGATCTCGGAATCAATACGGATGCGGTCTGTACCATCATGCGTCCAGACGGAACTATCCTGGGAAGAAAGTTTATCAATTTTCCCAGTGACAAAGCCCGGATGTACCGTGTGCTGGGACGGATCCGAAGATTTCAGAGGGAGCATGGATCCCGCCAGGTGCAGGGAAGATGGGCATATGCAAAACGTCTGAATACAGAACTTGGTAAAAAGATTGCCAGGGAAATCGTTTTCTATGCATCAGAAAATAGGGCAGATGTGATTGTTTTCGAATATCTGGAGATGAAAGGAAAACTTTCCGGGAAGAAAAAGCAGAAACTGCAGATGTGGAGAAAACGGGATATCCAGAAACGATGCGGACAGCAGGCACATAGAAAAGGAATACGGATTTCCCGAATCTGTGCCTGGAATACGAGCAGGCTTGCCTTTGACGGATCTGGAAAAGTTGACCGTGATATACAGGATCACCGTCTGTGTACCTTTCAGAATGGAAAGAGATATCATTGTGATTTATCTGCATCGTACAATATTGGAGCAAGATATTTTATCCGTGAAATTTTAAAACCCTTACCGGAAACGGAAAGGTCTTTGCTGGAGGCAAAAGTTCCTGCAGTAAAGCGTAGAACCTCATGTGTTTATGCGGATTTGATAGACTTAATTTCAGAAATGGAACTGCGAAAAGCAGCATAAACACAGGCAGATATACCGTGGACTACCTGTTATGTGGAGACCTGCCGTATCCGGCATGGAAGAAGCGCGTATCCGCGCAAGATCTAAGAAACAGGCGTATCCGCCGATATTTTGTCTGCCGCCTAAAGCGGTCTGAAGCACGTGACTTTAGTCATGTGAGGTTCACAAGCTCGCTTTCTGTATTAGATTTGTATTACTGTTAGAACAACTTTCCAAGTATAGCATAAGAGACGGGGAGCAGGAAACCCAAAAAGGAATTGTTTGTCTTTCTATACAATCATGTTATGCATGACATTGCACACAGCTCGCAGAAAGATCCGAATGGAAAATTTTTCTGCCATTTTTTGATTTTTTCAGTGACTTTCCTCTATGATCTATGGTACACTAATCCATGCGCGTTAAAAATGAGAATAGAATATCAAATGGAGGAAATCTCAAAATATGAGCAAAAAGAAAGGCGAAGGCCTGAAATCATTCAACAGGGGATTTAACGTGCCGGATACCTACATTATCATCTTTTTTGTGGTAGTTATCGCGGCCGTCATGACTTTCCTCGTCCCGAAAGGCTATTACGAGACGGAGGATGTCACATACTTGATGAACGGGGTAGAAAAAACCCGTACCGTCATCAAAGACGGAAGTTTCCAGTATCTGACCGATGCTGCCGGAAAACCGGTCACAGAAGGCGTTGCACTGTTCAGCGGCGACGGCGGAACCGGATTTTTCAATTACATGTATAACGGAATTATCAGCAGCTCTGCCATCGAAATTATCGCATTTCTGATGGTAGTCGGCGGTGCTTTCGGCATCATGATCCGCACCGGAGCTGTCGAAGCCGGTCTGATCGGCCTGATCCGTAAAGCAAAAGGCGCTGAAAAACTGCTGATCCCGGTCCTTTTCGTCCTGTTTTCCCTCGGCGGAGCCGTGTTCGGAATGGGAGAAGAGGCCCTTCCGTTCACGATGATCCTCTGCCCGCTGTTCGTTGCTGTCGGATACGACACCGTCATTGCCGTGCTCGTTACGTACGTGGCAACACAGATCGGATTCGGATCTTCCTGGATGAACCCGTTTTCCGTCGGAATCGCACAGGGAATCGCCGGCGTTGACGTCTTCTCCGGCGCAGGTTTCCGTATGGTGATGTGGGTGGTATTCACCGCCCTTGGATGCGGCATGACCATGTTCTATGCAGCAAAAGTCAAAAAGACCCCGGAAATTTCCGTTGCCTACGAAAGTGACCAGTATTTCCGTGATCAGAACGAAAAAACAGGCATCGACGAGGGCCATTCCTTCGGCATCGGCCATATCCTGGTTCTGGTGACACTGGCTGTTACCGTTGTCTGGGTCATCTGGGGCGTTATGGCAAAAGGCTATTACATGGCCGAAATCGCAACCCAGTTCTTCATCATGGGAATCGTGGCCGGTGTGATTGGTGTCATTTTCCATCTGAACGACATGAAAGTGAACGACATTGCCGTTTCCTTCAAAGACGGCGCAAAAGACCTGATCGGCGCAGCACTCGTTGTTGCGATGGCACAGGGCATCATGCAGGTGCTCGGCGGTTCTGATCCGACGACTCCGACCGTCATCAACACCATTATGTACGGCATCTCACAGGCCCTGGCCGGTCTCTCCGGTGCAGCCGCAGCCGTGCTGATGTATGTGTTCCAGTCGGTCTTCAACTTCTTCGTCGTATCCGGCTCCGGCCAGGCGGCGATCACCATGCCGATCATGGCACCGCTCGCGGATCTTCTCGGCGTATCACGCCAGACATCCGTCCTTGCGTTCCAGCTCGGTGATGCCTTCACAAACCTGATCGTTCCGACCTCCGGCTGCCTGATCGGCTCCCTGGCGATTGCAAAGATCGAGTGGTCGAACTGGATCAAATTCATGTGGAAATTCTTAGGGATACTGATGATTGGAGCAGTTATTACGATTCTGATTGCGGTTGCCATTGGATTTTAAGAGGAGTGAGAGAAAATGATATTATTTCAGAACATAGACGTCTATGCGCCGGAATACCTCGGAAGAAAAGACGTTCTTACGGTGTATGATAAAATTGTCAAGATCGCAGATGCCGGCACGATAACGGCAGACGGCCTGCTCTCTGGCGCGGAGACCGTAGACGGAACCGGACTTGTCCTGACACCTGGCTTTGTCGACTGCCATGTTCACGTGCTCGGCGGAGGCGGTGAGGGCGGCTTTGCCAACCGCACCCCGGAGGCAACAATGGAAGGCCTGAACAAATTCGGCGTGACAACCGTTGTCGGCTGCCTCGGAACTGACGGCATTGGCCGTGACATGTGCGCGCTCGTGGCAAAAACAAAAGGTCTCCGGGAGCAGGGCATGTCCGCCTGGTGCTACACCGGCAGCTACCAGGTTCCGGTGCGCACACTGACGGATGGAATTACAAAAGATATCATGATGATCGAAGAAATCATCGGAACCGGCGAAATCGCCATCTCGGACCACCGATCCTCACAGCCGACCTTCGAAGAATTCGCCCGACTGGCAGCAGACACGCGCCTCGGCGGCGTTCTTTCCGGGAAAGCGGGAGTGATCAATGTCCACCTTGGCAACGGTGCAAGATGTATGGAGCTGATCGAACGCGTCATCAGCGAAACCGAAATCCCGGCCAGCCAGTTCCTGCCGACCCATGTCAACCGGAACGAGAAGCTGTTCCAGAAGGCAATTGAATACGCCGTAAAGGGCGGCGCAGTCGATTTCACCGGAAATGAAGAGATTGATTACTGGGAAACCGTCTGCGATGAAGTACGCGTGTGCAAAGGAATCCGCCGCATGCTGGATGCAGGCGTCAACCCGAAACACATCACCATCTCATCCGACGGCCAGGGCAGTCTGCCGATCTTTAATGAGAAGGGAGAATTCCTGCGGATGGGCATGGGCCAGTCGAGCTGTTTGCTGAAAGAAGTAAAAGAATGCGTGGAGAAAGCGGGAATTCCGCTGGAAACCGCAATTT
Organism: Blautia sp. OF03-13; assembly: GCF_003460685.1. Taxonomy (NCBI): domain Bacteria; kingdom Bacillati; phylum Bacillota; class Clostridia; order Lachnospirales; family Lachnospiraceae; genus Blautia; species Blautia sp. OF03-13. The sequence goes on from NZ_QTVR01000018.1 coordinate 66,595, forward strand.
CAACGATTACGGCAAACCCGGCAGAGATCCTGTCACTGAAAGGAAAAGGGAAGATCCGGGAAGGATATGATGCGGATCTTTGCGTACTGGATCAGGGACTGGAGATTCAGGAAGTCGTTGCACGGGGGAAGACGGTGTATCGGAAATAGCATATTGGTAATATTGGGAAAAGGTCACAGCTTTGCGGAGCTGCGGCCTTTTTTGATGGGAATGCCTGCGGAAAGAATGTTTTACAATAGTATTTTGTAAGAAGGTACGATATAATGAACATATATCTTGCGACAGGGAAGGAGAAACTGCAGTGTCGGAAATAAAACTTTTTGAGGTCGGAACGGTTGTGAAAGAGCGCACCTCTTCCACGGTAGTATTGGAGAAACAACTGCAAACAACAATAGAGCAGAACATGGAGACATTTTTCGGCGTTCGTTTTCTGAAAAGTGAATATATGATCACATCCGGAAGAATGGACAGCATCGGAATTGATGAAAATAATAGCCCAGTGATTTTTGAGTATAAGAGAAGCTCGAGCGAGAACGTAATTAATCAGGGATTATTCTATCTGGATTGGCTTCTGGATCACAAAGCGGATTTCAAACTGCTTGTGATTGAAAAATTGGGTATGGAAGTAGCAGACCAGATTGATTGGTCGGTGCCTTGTGTGATTTGTATTGCAAATGATTTTACGAAATACGACGTGCATGCAGTGAATCAGATGCAGAGGAATATCAAGTTGGTGAAATATCGGAAATACGGAGATGATTTGCTACTGTTTGAGCATTTGAATACTCCGGTGGCAAAGCCAGTAACGGAAACATCAACCATTTCAACAACAAGTAGTACATACACACAGAAAACACATTTAGAGAAGCTGGCATCAGCAAGCAGCCATTTCAAAACATTATATACGGCGCTTTGTGACTACATCGAATCGCTGGGAGACGATCTTGTTCCAAACCAATTGAAGCTGTATTTGGCCTATAAGAAAGTGCAGAACATTTTCTGCATTGAAATTTATAACAAACAGATCCTGCTCCGAATGAAACTCGACCCGGACACTGTTGAACTGGAAGAAGGATTCACAAGAGATACCCGCGGGATTGGACATTACGGAACGGGGGAGCTAGAAGTGTCAATCAAGACGGCAGAAGACTTTCAGAAGGCAAAGAAGCTGATTGATCGGGCGTATGAGGAGACGTTGTAAGCTGAGAGTGAGGGCGTATGAAAACATTTATCGAAAAACAAGAAAATGGGAATCGCAAGTCTGTTTTAAAAGAATATTATGCGCGTTATCTTCAGGAGATTCGCGGTTTAAGCGATTCATCGGTGAAACATTATTTTGATGCATTAAACAACATATCACGGAGATTGAAAGATAAGGGATTGGTTCAGCAGGATATATACGAAATAGAAGATCTTGATAGACTTAATATTGTCAGAGAACTCTTATACGCAGACCCTGACTTTATAATACTGAATGAACGCGGAAAGCGTATGTATAGCTCTGGCCTAAACAATTATTGTCGGTTTGCGGAAGGTGAGGGTTTTGGTGAACTGAAACCTAAAATGATGGCATTGGATGTGCCCATTGAACCAGAAACGCCTGTAGTTGTAGAACAGACTATCTGGAAACGATCAGGAATTCTTCGCGCACAGGCAATAGAAATGGCGAATTATACGTGTGAGTTAAATTCTTCTCATGAAACTTTTATGTCAGAAAAAACGCATAAACCATATATGGAAGGACACCATGCCTTGCCAATGAATTTTCAAAAAGATATCTCTGTAAACCTAGATGTTTACGCTAACATTGTTTGTCTGTGCCCAGTGTGCCATAGAAGAATTCATTATGGGTTAAAGGATGACCGAGCTATGATGATTGGGAAAATTTATGATTCCAGAGTTTCAAGGCTTGCTAATTGCGGTATAGAAATGAGCAAAAAGGATTTTATAGATGCTGCAATTGAAATGTGACCAGAAAAAAATAATGTGTAAAGCAAATGCAATAGACGATCCAAATGAACAGAATACTAATTGATAAGGTTTGGGAAGGGAGCTTTATGAAGAAAGAAGAGTATGTGATTCGATATCAAGAGTTGGCTTTTAGAAGAAAATTAATGAATATTGAAATAAGATATCTAAATAAATGTAACAGTAAAGGTGGTGTAAAATCAATAATATGACTGAACAACAGATAAAAGAAGAAATTTTACGGTATATAAAAGATCAAACTTATAATTATGCAGTATTGATTGATGGTGAGTGGGGAAGATCAAACTTATAATTATGCAGTATTGATTGATGGTGAGTGGGGAAGTGGGAAGACATATTTTGTAAAAAAGATAATAGTGCCTCGATTAACGAGCAAGAAAAATTTTCTGGCACAGACCGTGCGGTTAAATATATTTCGCTATATGGGTGCAAAAATATTGGAGATGTTCAGGAAAATATTGCCTGGTCATTTGCAGAGAATGCACGGCAAAAAATAAAAAATAAGGCAAGTTGGGGGAATAGTGCTGACAAAATTTCAGAAAATGCTTTGCTTTCTTCAAGAAAAATAGGAAATGCTATTTTAGAAAAATTCTTACCAAAAAATCTTTTGTATCAGGTTGCATCAGATTGGCTGAATTTAGGAGAGTTTATATTTGTTTTTGATGATCTTGAACGTTGCGAGTGTCCTATCAATGAGCTTTTTGGTTTCCTTAATGAACTGATCGAACACGAAAATACAAAAGTAATAATAATTGCTAATGAAAAAGAAGTGTCCGGGATTGCAGAGGTGCAAAATTTAGAGGGACAATATTATCTATCACTAGATGAGCGAATTGAATGGCCTAAACAAGAAAATTGTGCTTTATGGAGCAATCAGTATCGTAATTCCACAAAACTTAGTTTGATGAAATGGAGAGGAGGCGTAAACTACTTTTTCCGGTACAAGAAGCCAATAGCAGTTATCGAACAATTAGGGAGAAACTTATAGGAGTTAAACTTAAATATGAACCGGATATAGATGTGAGTATTTCGGAAATTATAAAATTATCAAATTGTGACAATTTTACAAAAATGCGATTAGAGAAAAATGTAAAGGTTTTTATTTCTACGATGGAGAATTATAATCACAAAAACCTTAGAACGTTTCAATTTTTTTTGTCAAAAGTAGATTATCTTTTGGAAAAGCTAACAAGTGTTGAAATAGAAGATGAATATCGGGATGCGGTGAGTAGTCATGTTATTTCTGAAACGTTTATTCGGGCAGTTGAATATAAAGTTAACTATCATCCGGCAAGAGATAGTCATATGCGGTTAAGTATTGAACAAGATACAAAATTTCAAAGCATTAAATTGTATATTGAGTGTGGGACATATAATCAAAAAGATTTTCAACAAGATATATGGAAATTACAAGTTGAATTAGCTGCGAAAATTCCAGAGGAGTGTGGGACATATAATCAAAAAGATTTTCAACAAGATATATGGAAATTACAAGTTGAATTAGCTGCGAAAATTCCAGAGGATGATCTTATTATTTAATATATCAACAATATTATTTTCATACCCAAGCGTGGTGTGAAGAACAATTAGAAAAAGTTTTGCAACAATTGGAAAAAAA